>JALZUP010000427.1 GCA_023301505.1 Robiginitomaculum sp. | reverse complement strand
AGTATAGGCGGTACAAGTACAGCCGCTCAAGATAAAATAGACGCTAATAGTGAGCGCGAAGGTATCAGCATTATCGAAGCGAACGAACGCGAAAAAACATTAAGTCAACAAGGCGCTAAAGAGTGGCTAGAATCAAACGCTAAAAGAATTTTAGAATAATGAATAATATAATAGCTGACATACTCGCTAAGGGCTTCGCTTCACTAGATTTTATAAGTAGTGCAGCGGGGTTAGTATATGACGTCAAACTAAAAAAGAATGACAAAATAAAGACGTTTCCAGCCGCGCAAAAAGTTTTTAAGTCTAGCGAAGTCTGTATAAAAGATAATACGTATACGCATCTTATACCAACAGGCAAAGACACGGGTATAATTTATTTTGAAGACCTAGACAGCGACATGATTACTAAAACGCGACAGTACGAACACTGGCGCGGTAGCCTTAAACTAGTAGGCTGGTTTAACTTGCTAAACGCTTGCACAAAAGAAAACGGCTTTACTGGTACGGATGACTTAAAGTGTTTGATTAAAGATATGATTAACAGCGTAACTTTTTCAAACTTCGCGTTTAAAGGTCACATAGAAATAGACAAAGAATACAGTAAAAACAAAAACCCTTTTAGCCGCTTCAGCTATGACGAAGCACGAACACAATTTTTACTACACCCGTTTGACTTTATGAGTTTACGGATAACGTACAATGTGTTTATAAAATGTAATTGCACGTTAGGCGAAGGTGACGTAGAGGCTGATTTTTTAAGTATTTACCAAGAAGCGATAGACAAAGTATGATGACACTAATAGACATATCGTTTGCTTTCGGCGTAGCTGTACTAGGCTACGCAGTGACGTGTATTTTTATGGACGGCGAAGAGCTACTAAGTAGGTATGACGACTTACTAATAGACCTAGAGAATTACGACGCGCGGCTAAAGTGGATTACTAAGCCGCTAGGACGTTGTGAAAAATGTTTTACAGGTCAGCTAGCTTTTTGGTCAGGGCTTAAAGTATACGCCCCTTATTGTAGAGAAGATTTATTTTTAGGGTTTTTAGAATTATTCATTTTAACAGCCTACAGCATATTATTCGTGATGATATTAAAAAAAGTATTTAAACTATGGAGCTTAAAGAAGTAGAAGCACAACTAGAAGCGTTAAAGGCTAGCTATAAAGCGCAATGTAATAAACTTACAGCGCATCTTAGTAAAGAAGATTTAGCCGCTATAGACGTTTATTTTAAAGAGATTGAAGGCGTTAGCAATTTCACCGCTAACAGTGTTAAGTATTTAGTACATACGTCGCTAGCAATAGAGCGTTTTATGGAATTTGAAAAGCTACAAATTAAAGTAGGTTACGGCGTAGACTTTAGAAATTTATTCCAACGTATTAACCGCTCATTTGATTACCTTAACGAAGGTAGACCCGCTGACGCGGCGGTAATACTTCACAATGTAATGGCTGGCGTCGCCGATAATTTAGAAGATCGTGAAAACGCTATATTGCTTTTATGTAGTTTGTACATTTGTAGAGAGGGCGAAGACTTGACAAAATACGACGCTAAGCTAAACGCTGAAAAAATTGAAGACTGGACACGCGAAGGCATACCTGTAGATAATTTTTTCGTATTAGCCTTCAATTTAGTCAACGGTTTTCAGCCGATTTACAAGACAGTTTCCCAAAGTATTTCGGATCACATGGAGAAAGCGAAAGCCGAAGTAAAGAAGCCGAAGTAGCTGAAAAACCTACAGCCGAAACTATAAAAGATATAACGCTTTTTTGGGATAAGCTGGTAAGAAAAATAGCGCGGCGCGGCGGCGTCAGCTATACAGAATTGAAGGCTTTTGATACTTTTGATTTTTTCGTAACGATGGTAAATTATGAAGAGGAATTAGAAGAGGAAATAGAAGCACACAAAAAATTAACTAGTAAATAAATTTAACATGGCTATTACTTTAGACTTTGACGGCGACATACAAAAACTAACGGCTAAATCTAAAACCGTACGTACATCTTTAGAGGGTATAGCTGACGGTTATGAGCTTATAGAAGACGCTAGCAAGACAGCTATTAACGGCGCGTCTTCAGGTCAGGATAAGCTAGCCGCGTCTACACGTAAAGCGGGTAGCGCTTTGAATGAGCAACGCGGTATAATAGAAAAGCTAGAAGATAATTTAAAGCGACTAGAAAAAGGACAAAAGAAAGCGCAAGACATACCCACGGTCAAAAAGTATAACGCTGAGATAGTGAAAACTAAAGCGGCGCTAGATCAAGTACGTACGGCGGGGGTAGGCGGTTTACAAGGCGTCAACAAAGTCACTAAAACTAGTACGGCGCTTTTCACTAAACTAAAGGGTACACTAGCTAGTACTTTCGCCCCTCTTTTTGCAGTGGGCGCGGCGGTGCAAGGTATTCGCCTAGCTATAGGCGCGGTTACTGAGTTTGAACAAAGCGCGGCTGATCTTAGCGCTATTACAGGCGCGTCAGGCGACACGCTAGAGTACTTAAAACAGCAAGCCGTAGAAGTAGGCGTAGAGACTACCGTAAGCGCTAGCAAGACTATAGAGGCATACAAGCTTATAGCTTCGGCTAAGCCTGAATTACTCGATAATGCCGAAGCGCTAAACGCCGTTACACGTGGAGCTATTACCCTTACTGAATCTTTCGGCGGTGACTTGCCTACTGTAGCTACTAATCTGACTGACATAATGAATAAGATGGGCGCGGGGGCTGGTGAAACTACGCGTTTTGTGAATGCACTAGCGGCGGGTAGTCAGCAAGGTAGCGCAAACGTAGACCAGCTAGCGGCGTCATTCCTAGCAGCGGGTACAGATATTAACGCGTCTAACATATCACTAGAAGAGGGCGTAGGACTGGTAGAGGCTCTAGCCGAAAAAGGTAAAAAAGGCGCTGAGGCTGGGACTGGATTACGTAACGTAATATCTAAGCTGTCAGCTACGGACGTGCTACCTAAAGACGCTGTAGATAGGTTAGAAGCGGCTGGCGTAAACTTGGAAACTTTAAGCGATAAGAATTTAACTTTTGCCGATAGACTGAAAGCGTTAGCCCCTATTCAAAAAGACGCTAACGCTCTAGTGTCTGTATTTGGGCTAGAGAATAAAACCACCGCGCAAATATTAATAGACAACGTAGACAGGGTAGAAGAGTTGACAGCGGCGGTAACTGATACTAATACAGCGCAAGCACAAGCCGCCGTAAGAACGGCAACGGTAAGCGGTGAATTTACCAAACTTAAAAACACGCTAGAGGCTTTAGTACAAGGCGCGGGTACAGGCGGCTTTAGTAATTTCTTAGCTCTTCTAATTAGATTTGGGCGTAACGGTTTACTTTTCATACGCGACCGTATAAGAGATTTACAGCCCGCTTTCGCTGATCTTAAAAACGCTGTACAGCCTATCTTCGATCTAATAAGTAAACTGATACCAGCGCAAAGAAGCGCGGGCGAAGGGGCTGGTAACTGGGCTAAAGCGGTCAAGGTAATGAACGTACCGCTAAAGATATTTATACAGTTTCTTAACTTCATGGTGACCAACGCTATTAACGGCGTCAAGGCTTTCGCGCGGCTGACTAACGGCGGCGGTAGACTGAGTAGATTATTTGCCACGCTTAAAAATTCAGGCGGCGGCTTCTTAAACTTTTTAGTACAGCTACCCGCTTTCACTTCAGCGGGCTTTACTGCTATTACTCAATTTATAACCGAAACAAGAAACGGTATAGCTGAGCTAGCTAGTGACTTAGTTAACACTTTTAAAGAGGCGTTTAACATTCGTAAGTTAATCACTGAAGGTACTAGCGATTTACAAGCGGCGGTAGCTGATCTATTTAGTAACCCCTTCGCGGGCGCGGGCGAACGTATAGTAAATAGTTTTAACGAAGAGCTAGCAAGACAAAAAGCGGTAGAGGTAGAAGTAAAACTGAAAGGTGACGGCGCGCTAGACTTGCCTGAAAGCGGTACGCCTGACGCCCCTGTAGATACACCAGCGGGCGCGTTTAGCAAAGCGGGCGAAGATGCTGCTAAGCTTGCTGAAAAAGCCGCTAAAGATGCTGCTAAGCTTGCTAAAGAAAAAGCTAAGGCTGAGCTAGACGCTTTAGCTGAGGGGCTAGAAAAACAGTTAGCGCTAGAAGACGCCCGCTACAAAGATTTAAAAGAACGTTTAGAAAAATTTAATTTAGATACTGTACAAGCGACTCAGCAGCACGAAGTAAATAAATTTACGATAAAGAAAAAAGCTATACAGGACGCCGCCGATTTAGACGGGTTAGCTGGCGAAGAGCGCATAGCTTTTATTTTCGAGCAAGCGACTAGAGAAATAGACGCGTTAGAAACGTCATTAAAAAATAGCAGCGCGGCGGGGCTTACCGAAGATCAAACTAAACAGATAGCGATACTAAGAAAAGAAGCGGCTAAGCAACAGCTAGACACGCTAACAGCTTTTCAAAATGACGAAACTAAAAAAGCGCAAGACCACGAAATAGCGCTGATAGAATTGAAGCGCGAAAGCTTTGACACTGAAAAAGAGTTTACAGAATTTAAAGAAGCCGAGCTACTACGTATAAAAATAAAGTATGCTGAAAAGCAATTAGCTATAATAGAAACTTTAAAAGGCGCTGATAGTACCGCCGCTTTAAATCTGAAAGCGTTAATTAACGACGCTAAGAGCGCGCTAGATGACTTATCTAACGGTACTACGGGCGAAGGCTTCAGCTTTTACAAGTTGCTAGGCTTAGACCCTGACGACCCTGAAGGCGGCAAGATCATAGAAGGGATAGAGACGGCGGTAGCTACAGCGGTAGATATACTAAAGCAAGCCGCGCAAGCTAAGATAGACGCGGCTGAGCAAGACATAGAAGCAAGTGACGCGCGGCTAGACGTTATTAACGAAGAGATAGACGAAAAGACGGCGCTACTTGATAAGGAACGCGAACGGGCTGACGGGGATTTTGCAAACAAAGAAGCGGGCGTACTAAAAGAAATAGCGCTGTTAAAAAATCAGCAAGCTTTAGAAAAAGCTGAGCGCGACAAAGCTGTAGCGGCTAAGATCAAAGCGCAAAAACAGCAAGCCGCTATAGACACCGTTACGCAAGCTAGTAGCTTGATAACCGCCGCCGCTCAAGTATTCCAAAGCGTAGCGGGTATACCTTTTATAGGCGTGGCGCTAGGTGCTACTTTAGTCGCGGGTATGATAGGTAGTTTTATTGCAGCTAAATCAAAAGTGTTTCAAAACATAAGTAGTCAAAAAGCTGAAAAGGGTATGACTGGCGAAGTAACAGGCAATAGACATACTGACGGCGGCGAACGTTTCGGCGACCATATCGAAGTAGAGGCGGGCGAACGCTTCGGTATTCTTAGCCGCGCGGCTACAAAACAGCACGGCGGCAAGTATGCAGCTTTAACAGACGCGCTTAACAAGGGCGACGCTTCTAATATTTACGACGCGGTTAGTAAATTTACAGGCGCGAAAACTGACAGCGGCGCGCTTCTTAGCTTAGAGTCTAAGCAAACTAAAGTAGTAGAACTGAAAGCGCAAAAAGAGAATAGAGAAAACGCCGAGCTAAGAAAAAGTAACGAACTTCTAAGCGCTCTACTGAAGCAAAGCAAAGCGCCGTCTAAAAAGGTAGAGTATCAAAGTGATAGAAAGATAGTTACTAGAAAAAGCGTAAGGTACATAATTAAAAAGGCTCAGTAATGTCAAATATAAAATACTACGTAGAAAGTACGTTAATTTCTAAGACCGAAGTAACGCCTATATTTAACGGCGCTTTTAGTTTTGAGCTTGAGCAAGACAGGCTATACTATACGCATAAGTGTAAAGGCAAATTAAAGTTTATAGACGCTGACTATGAATTAATAATGCAGCACAAAGACGACGCCTGTGAAGACATAAGCATAATAGTTGAAACTAGTTGCGCTGATAATTATGAGCTTTATTGGCGCGGCAAGTTTAAGATATTCGACACCACTAGAGATGATCCTAAATGGCTGACCGTTACGCCTGTTAAAGACGGGGTGTACGAATGCTTTGAGACAGCGCTAAAAGATAAGCAAAATATCTACAGTGACGATAGCGCTGATTATGTTACCGTTTCGGCTGGACACGGAACGCGCGACATAATAGAGTGCGTATCTGATACTAAAGCGTGGTCTACGATAGGTAGTATTACGGGCTTGACTAGCGACCCGTTCCCTTTAGAAAGCGCTTTTACTTTGCCTGACTACCCTACTGACTGCGTTAACGGCGAAGCGGGGTATTACCGCCGAGCTACTGAGTTACACATAACACTAGACGAAACACGCGTACACGATATACTAGGTACATACCGCTACATGGAATACGTGCTTTTATCAAGGTACGTACGTTGGTCAGTTAGGCTACCTTGTGTAGGTGGAGTACCTACCCCGCCTACATACCCGTCAGGACTTATAATAAACGGGGTGCAAGACGTTTTCCCTCTACTAGAAGACGATTGTGCTGGTACAGGAATGGCTACCTTTGGTACGGCTGGTAGCAGTAGCGTAGGCGACTATACGCGCGGGCGACTATTTGGCGACATACTGACTCAAGTAGTAACTGACTTGAATTGTGGGCTTACGCTGGTAAGTGATTTTTTCAATATCAATGCTGATAACACCGCACCAAATAACAAAGCTTATATTTTTGCTGAAGAGTATTTACATAATTTAACGCTTCATCAAAAGTCAGACATTAAGCGTAAAGATTCTACTAGCCCGTCTAAAGTGTTAGCGTGGGACGTAGAAGTATCTAAGCTTTTCGGCGACTTACGAAAATTATTTAACGTGTTTCCTGTCATATCGGACGGTACGCTAAGGCTAGAGAATTATTCATATTTTGACAACATGATAGGCTGGGATATTAGCGACAAAAATATAAGTACAGAAATTGACTCTTCAGGAAACGGATTAATTAAAACCGAAAATTTCTATTACGCTGACGAAGCATGTAGCGCCCTTTTTAAAGCGCAAGAAATTAAATATAATTGTGGAAACGATAACAAAGATACGCGCTGTGAGATTATAAGCGTAGACGTAGCTTTTATAGAGAATACTAATAACGAAGCTGAAATAAATGACACGGGGTTTGTGCTAATATCTAACAAGATAAGAGCCGTAAACAACGGTAGTCAGTACGTAATGGTATCTAATAATATACCCCTTCGCTGGTCTGAGCTTTTGGAGAATCTACACGTATATGGACGCCTTTACAAGTCAGGCGAATTGAACGGCGTACAGCAAGATTTTGAAAGCTGGAAACCTTACGAAAAAGCTAAGGCTTTTACTGTAGACTTTTGCTGTGACGATGTTTGGAGTCCTGAAAATCTTATGCGTACAAAAATAGGACTAGGCAAAGTACAAGAAGCTGAACACAACATATATAAGAACACGTTAAAA
Source organism: Robiginitomaculum sp. (assembly GCA_023301505.1). Lineage (GTDB taxonomy): Bacteria > Pseudomonadota > Alphaproteobacteria > Caulobacterales > Maricaulaceae > Robiginitomaculum. The sequence continues at coordinate 3,354 of JALZUP010000427.1, read as the reverse complement.
CCTAAATTACTTTACTAATGGAAATACAATACGGCATAGAGCAGCCCCTTCGACTTTACGAAAACAGGCTACACCAAAACCAAAATAGAGAAGGTGTATATAAAAGAGATTTTAATTTATATTGTCCTGTTAAATATCTTCTACCTTTTCAGATCAAAAGAGTAGCGGGTATTAAATCTATTACGTCTATCAAAGTAGTAAACAACAAAACGAATGTAGCTACTGACATACTCAGTAGCTTAGCTACGGGCGAAATAGAAAAATTAGCTTTTCAAAACTTTGACTACTTAATTCACTACGGTCAGGCTGAACACACCGCGACAATATCGGCGGGCGAATACTACCTAAAAATAACTGACGATACTACGACGTGGTACAGTGAAGTTATTACGTTTGTAGACTTCGACAAAGATGACATTCGTAATAGCTGCATAAAGACAAAAATAGAATACTGGGATAAGTACAACGTAGGAGATATTTTTTACCGTACTTATCAATTTGCTAGCAGCAAGCAATATAAAAACATAGTGTACTTAGATATACCAACTGGACGCCCTGAGTGGGACGCTGAAATTGAAGGCGACGAAGACGGTGAAGGTCAGCTAGTGCCTGAAACTTTGACGCGTGAAAAAGAATATCTTTTGCAAGGCGTTTTCCCTGAGTACATGCTAGACGCGCTAACTATGCTACCCCTACACCTAAGCGTAAACAGTCAAATTTATATAACTACTGAGTACGGGTACACCGCAAAGATTAATAAGATAGACATAGGAAAACCTGAATGGATAGGCGGCGACGGCGGTAGCGGTAGGCTCGCTAAGATGGACTTTAATTTTATAACAGTTACACAAGTAAAAACAAATTGCGCTAGCGCGCTTATACCTTTGACAACTTGTGTACGTACAGACTTCAGCTATGAAACACTTTTACTAGAGGGGTCTACGCACTACAACAATGGTACGTTTGCTGACGGGCTGACTACTAAGTCTATTACTCACGGGGCTACAGTTATGATAGAATACTCTTCAGGGCTGGTAAACATAAAGACTTTTGACAGTACTAATAATGGGACGCCTGAAAGCATGTATAAAAGTGCTTTTGTAACACATACTAAGGGCGACGTTTACGTAAATAAAAATCTACCTATAGGGCAAAGCGAACCGTATTTATTTTACGGGGGTCATAGCGTTATAGGATTTTTGACAGCGCCTATTTTGTCTTACGTAGGGGCTACTAGCGGCGGCGTAGCTTCATTACCTTACGTAAAAGGGTCAGTAATAACTAACAGTCTTGTAGAGCTATGGGACGTAAGCGGTGAACCGTTCCACGTAGCAGACTTAAAACCTGAATTAGTTAACGGCGCGGGGGCTGTAGTAGGCGGCATATCGTCAGACAAAACATATCAATTAAAAACAATAGGGCTTAACTGCGATCTAGGAGTAAGTAACGAAAAAACATATTAACAATGGCTATAAAAGATAGTAGCGCTGACGACGGCGTACACGCAAGTAAAAAGCGTAACCTTAATTTAAAAAACAGTACGTACACTAAAGACGGTGACAGCGCGTACCAAGTTTGGTTAGCCGAAGGTAACACGGGTACTAAAGCCGATTTTCTAACGTCTCTTATAGGCGCTGACGGTGCTGACGGTGCTGACGGTGACAGCGCGTACCAAGTTTGGAAAAGTTCAAGCGCTGCAAATAATACAGACGGATCACTAAGCGCTTATTTAGACTACATAGAGGGGGCTAGTGCGTACGAAATTTGGCTAGCTGAAGGTAATAGCGGTGACGAAACTAAATTTATAGACAGTTTGAAAGGTGCTACGGGTGCTGACGGTGCTGACGGTGCTACGGGTGCTGACGGTGCTACGGGTGCTGACGGTGCTGACGGTGCTGACGGTGCTACGGGTGCTACGGGTGCTGACGGTGCTGACGGTGCTGACGGTGCTGACGGTGACAGCGCGTACCAAGTTTGGCTAAACAACGGTAATACTGGCACTGAGCAAGATTTTTTAGACGTATACGAAAATCTTTGGACTGATGACGGCGACGGGTCAATAAGCCGAGATAGTGACGTCAAAGTAGGCGGTGTACTAGAAGCTAGCGTAAAAGATGACTACTTCGGCATACGTAAAATGTTATACCCTAAGAAAGCAACACTAAGAGGTAACGGCGCTCAGACAGGCGCTATAAAAATAAAACTACCTGTTAGCTGGACAGCGGGGCTTTCAAAATTTACGATAGAACTGACAGGGTATACGCCTTCAAAAACGGCTACAATAGTAGTTAACGGACACAATACTACGGCGGCGGGCGGTTTTTGGCACGGGTCTAGCCGCGCTATGGTTTTAACGTCCGAAGAGGGGCTAGACTTTACTATTAGGCTAGGACACGACGGGGACACATGCTGTATTATAATAGGCGACGTAACTAGCACGTGGAGTTTTTTACAAGTAGCAGTAGTTAGCGTTATGCTAGGTCACGGATCAGCGCTATCGCCTGTATGGGAGCAAGACTGGTTACTGTCTCTTATCACCGTGCTACCCGCTAATATAGATGTAACGTTAACAGATAACCACCCTCTAGCGCGTAACGGCTCGCTATGGACTGAAGACGTCAACTACATTAAACGGGCGGGCGCGGTTAAGGTCGATGATTACGTAATATCGGCGTTATCTCAAACCAATTTAGCTACAGGAACTAATAGGACGGTGCGTACTACCGCCTTGCCTACTGGCGGCTCATTTTCACACGCGGGAACGCTTACAGGGTATTTAAAAATAACACTGCCTACGTACTATGATAATACCATGTTATCGTTTACGGTAATGGTTTATAATTACCTAGACGAACGTATGGGACTGTATCACATAGGCGGTTATATTTCGGCGGGCGCGTGGCATAGAGTTAGCGCTTCAGTAGTAACAGGATCGTCAGTACTCAGCGGCGTAGATATTAATTTTGGTGACGACGGCGCTAAATGCTGTGTGTACATAGGGGTTAATAATATGTCGTGGGTTTTTCCTGTAATAAGTATAGCGAATCTACAAACAGGTTTTAACGGCGGGTCTAACGATGCCTATACAAAAGACTGGACTATAGGCATCGTACCTACATTGAATAACATAACTAAAACAATATCTACGGTACTACCGCTTTCTAGTAACGGCTCTAACTGGGTAGAAGCTTTTGGCTTGCTCTATAGAAATACTTACGTAGCGGTAAATAGAGGGGCTGCTCCTTTTGCTCCGCTACATTTTGGCAATAACGCCGCCGCCGATTTTTCTAGCTATGCCAATTATCAAATATTATTATATCAAGGTGGTAGCGCTTTTAGTGAAGGTTATTCCAT
>JALZUP010000426.1 GCA_023301505.1 Robiginitomaculum sp. | reverse complement strand
AGCCTGCCTAAACGCCCCCCACCTTGGCGAAGACTACCTCACAGACCTCTTCACCAGCTACCAAAACCACGGCCGCCTCCCCCACGCCCCCGGCTTCAAAGACCAAACCCCACAAGCAGCCCTAAAAGCCCTCCACTTCTCCCCACCAACCCACGGATCACTTCTTTCCCCCTTGCTAGTCTTATCCGGTTTGGGTAGAAATCCGTTACCCTATACACAGGCCATCTGTGTCTAAATTCTAAACCTCTTTTCACGATGAATGCCGTAGAAATCGAAGAAGCAGTTTCCCTACTTGCAGAGCAGCCCTATGAGGCTGGTTCATTTGCGCATGCGTTTCTGGAGGCATTCGGCAATAAGGCCACTACAATCAAGCGGCTCAAAAGCGGCACTACCAATAAGTCTGACCTCGGAGGAGTCCTCCAGCGGGGAAATATCCACATCCTCACCTGCGGAGCAGGTGAAGTCACAGACTCCCTAGATGCACTCAGGGAAAGCCCTAGCACTAAGGCTCAGAAAGCGAAGTTCACCCTAGCCACCGATGGTAAGGAACTCCAAGCGGAGGATCTAGAGACTGGAGAAACCCTCGCCTGTGAGTTCGCAGACTTCTCTGACTATTTCACCTTTTTTCTAGAGCTCGCCGGTATTAGCACCGTCAAGGCGATCAAGGAAAACTCCTTTGATATCAAGGCCACTAGCCGCCTGAATAAGCTCTACATCGAGCTACTGAAGGAAAACCCTGAGTGGTCCACGGAGCAGCGCAGACATGATCTTAATCACTTTTTAGCGCGCCTCATCTTCTGCTTCTTCGCTGAGGATACTGACATCTTCCACAGTGATAATCTCTTCACCGCCACCGTGGAGCAGATGAGCGCTAGAGACTCCTCGGATACCCACGAGATCATCTCCGAGCTATTCCGCTCCATGGATACCAAGCCCGCAGAGCGAGCGAAGGAAAAGATCCCCTCATGGGCAGCTGGCTTCCCCTATGTCAATGGAGAGCTCTTTAGCATCGTCGACCCCACCGTAGGGCCAGCCGTGCCACACTTCACCAAGATGGCACGCACCTACCTGCTCCATGTCGGTAAGCTAGACTGGACGAAGATCAATCCTGACATCTTCGGCTCCATGATTCAGGCCGTGGCTGATGATGAAGAGCGCGGCTCCCTAGGCATGCACTACACCTCAGTGCCGAATATCCTCAAGGTGCTCAATCCTCTCTTCCTCGATGACCTCCGCGAGAAGCTAGAGGAAGCTGGCGAGGGCAAGTCCACTGGCTCTAAGCGCAAGCTGCTCAATCTACGCAATCGCATCGCTAGGATACGCGTCTTTGACCCTGCCTGTGGCTCGGGGAACTTCCTCGTCATCGCCTATAAGGAAATGCGCGCCATCGAGGCTGTTATTAATCAACGCCGTGGCGAGAGCGACCAGCGCACCAAGATCCCACTGACTAACTTCCGTGGCATCGAGCTACGGGACTTCTCCGCAGAGATTGCCCGCCTCGCCCTCATCATCGCAGAATACCAGTGTGACGTCATGTATCTAGGGCAGAAGGAAGCCCTCATGGAGTTCTTACCACTAGAAAAGGCAAACTGGATCACCTGTGGCAATGCCCTGCATCTGGACTGGCTCAGCGTGTGTAACCCAAAAGGAACAACCGTCAAACTCCGCACCGATGACCTGCTAGAGACTCCACGCGATCAAGCCGAGATCGACTTCCGCCATGAGGCCAGCGAGACCTATATCTGTGGTAACCCTCCCTATCTAGGATCTACTTGGCAGTCTAAGGAGCAGAAAGCTGATCTGAAGGGAATCTTCGACGGCAAGACGAAAACATGGAAGTCCCTCGACTACGTGGCGGGCTGGTTCATGAAAGCCGCCGAGTATGGACAGCACGCCCATTCTGCCGCTGCCTTTGTATCGACAAATTCCATCTGCCAAGGCCAACAAGTGCCTATCCTCTGGCCGCTTATTTTCGCACTAGATCACGAGATTTCTTTCGCCCACACCAGCTTCAAATGGGCCAATCTAGCCAGCAATAATGCAGGGGTTACCGTGGTGATTGTAGGGATTGGCAAACAGTCCGCTACTCCTAATCGTATCTACTCTCTTGATGATCAGGAGGAGACGATTTCCTCGGTTGTGGCAAATATCAACCCCTATCTCTCATCTGGTGAAAATATCATTATCTCTAAGTCAAGTCAGCCACTCACGTGTGTCAGTGAGATGGACTTTGGTAATAAACCCGTAGATGGAGGAAACCTGCTTCTCAATGAAGATGAAGTTCTAGAACTAGGGCTTAACGATAACCAACGAACTCGATTTATTCGCCCTTTTCTAGGCTCAGCAGAATTCATTCGTGGTCAACGACGTTACTGCCTGTGGATTACCCATGACACACTTGAAGAGGCCACTAACAAGCCAGCGCTATCGCAACGCATAGCTGCTGTGAAAACAATGCGCCTAGCTAGTAGAGATAAAGGTGCTAATAAAATGGCAGAACATTCTCATCAGTTTAGAGAAATGAATGAAGGGCAAAATTCAACTCTGATAGTTCCTAGCGTTTCCTCTGAATCTCGTGAATACCTTCCATGTGGATACCTCCCGAAAGGCAGTATCGTTTCCAACCTCGCCTTCGCCCTATACGACGCACCGCTCTGGAACATGGCACTCATTGCCTCCCGCATTCACCTCGTCTGGATTGCGACTGTTTGTGGAAAGTTAGAAACCCGCTATCGCTACTCCAATACCCTAGGCTGGAATACCTTCCCAGTCCCAAAGCTCACTGAGGCAAACAAAGCCGAGCTCACGCGCTGCGCTGAAGACATCCTCCTCGCTCGTGAAGCCCATTTCCCCGCCACCATCGCCGATCTCTATCATCCAGACAAGATGCCAGAGAATCTCCGTGCCGCCCATGAGCGCAATGACGAAGCGCTAGAGCGCATCTACATCGGCCGCCGTTTCAAAAACGACACCGAGCGGCTAGAGAAGCTCTTTGATCTCTATACCAAGATGACGACGGATAAGAGCGTGCAAGCATAGAGCAGCCAGAGTTTCTGACATAAGATTCCCACTATGTCAGAAAGTGGGGCTCTTTTTGACATAATGAGGTAAAGAGAGCTGAAATGGTGCAGAATAGTGTAAAATGCGCTAGCAAAGTGTAAAGACATGTGTAAAGTCAAACACAAGCCGTGAACACAAATTCTCTTAATTTTAGTCAACCGCCACTGATCTGTGTAGTAGCCCGCATTGATATCACTCCTCTTTTAGGACTGGAGAAACACATCCCTGATATACAGAGCACACTGAGGTCAAATGGCTATCCAGACTACAGGAAAGGAACCCATAATAGCATTCAGATTGATGGTCATTCTGGTGAAATTGTAAAATCCGAACAAGAGGACAAGCATTTCTTTTGGAATATAGAGAAGTCAGTTTTATTCACTCTGGAGCAGCAATCGGTATCCATTCACTTCTCCCGTTACAAAACATTCTCGGAGTCAAAAAAACACATAGAAATCATCCTCAATACTATCGAGGAGTTCATCCCAGCAATCACCACTAAGTCTATTAGCCTGCGCTATGTGGATCACATTTCTATGGATGGCGACCAAAATGCGGCTGCCTATGTCTCAAGCTCATTATTAGGCATGTATAGCTATGGCGATGTTTTGCGACATGCAAGCGTATCTGAGACCAGTCTCTCTACGGCTTCTAAAAGTCACTTGATCATCCGCTGCAGCATCACTCCTAATGGAAATAAGCTACCCCCAGACTTGGCAAACTCGCCGATAGAATGGAAGGAGCTACTAGCGACGCCCACTGCCTTTATCACGCTGGATACGATCCATACCAAAAACATGCTATCCCAAGGTGCCCATTCAGCCACATCAATCATCAACGAATTCTCTTCTTTAAGGGAGCCATTAAATGCTATCTTCCTAGAAGTAACCACCGACCACGCTAGAGAACAATGGAAGTAACCAAACAGGAAATCGCTAAAAACTTTGGGGTTACTCCATCTTCTACATCCTCAGTGACTGGAGCCATCGCATTAAGCGCGTTTACAGCTATGTGCACTATGCTCCCTACAGGAGAGGCTGTTTCATCGGTCTATAGCATCGAGCCGCATCTTGATGAGCTGGCTGATACGCCAAAGGAAACGATGAGCGCTCAGTCAGAGCATGCGATTAAGTCTTTCATTGAGCAGATCCGTGATGGACTTGCCTTTAATGTCTCAGAAGTCGCCAAGGCCTTAGGGGTTACTCGTCCGACTATTTATAGCTGGATGAAGGGAAATGCTCCTCAAGACTCTACAAAGGCAGAAAGATTGAAAAGGTTAGCGATGCTAGCCGATCACTGGAAAGCGCTCTCGGGCGGGAGAAACATGTCCTACATCTACGATTATAAAGGCGTGAGTGGTAGCGAGACTAGCGTCAGAGAAGCTCTTGCAGGATCTCTGAGCATAGAAGAGTCTCAAGCAATCTTCGCTGCACGTCATGCTGAGTTTTCAGAAACGGCTACAGCCAATAAGGCAAAACTCAGAAAGCCTCCTGAAATCAGGCGGAAAGCCCTTCCTAAGACAACTCGAACCATGAATGAAAGCTGGGCGGCATCGACAAAGGTGATGCACCAAGCTAATCAAGAGCCTTCTTAATGCCTCTGTCTAGAACACAACTTTTAGCCGAAGGCTGGCAGCAGGGGGTGATTCTAGACCCTTCCAGCAAGAACATAGAGCCTGTAAGAAAGGCGCTTGGCTATCTGGTATTAAGTCAGACTTGTGATTGCCTGACGGAGAGTGCGGAGGAAAAGTTCTTTGAGGTTTTACCCTTACGT
>JALZUP010000425.1 GCA_023301505.1 Robiginitomaculum sp. | reverse complement strand
CCTGCCAGTGGTTTTCCAACTTGGCGGGCGCGGGTTGCGGTTCCTGCTTTTACAACATCTTCTAGCATTGAGGTTACTTGGTAGGCAACGATTGGATCGAGAACTTGGCTGGCTGTGCTTTGTAGTGTAGGAATCTGCTCGGGGCTTTGATTGTTGCAGCCAACGCATTGCGCGGATTGGTCGCGGAAAATTGTTTCTCCCAAGTTGTTTTGAATGCGATCAATATATCTTGGGCTAACTTTTTTGCCTGAATTTGCGAGGGTGGAATAGGCGGCGAGCACGCGTGCCAAAGTGGTTTCTTGTGCGCCAAGAACCATTGAATAATACGGAGTTGGTTTGTCGTATATGCCAAGGCGTTGCGCTACATTTTGTACTTTCTCGATGCCGAGCATTAATGCGAGTAGAACTGTCATATTGTTGCGCGATTTTGCTAAGCCTCTGCGCAGGGATGTCATGCCGAGGAAGTCGCCAGAATAGTTTTTGGGTTGCCACACTTTTCCCCTTGATCCCGTGGGGATAGCGATTGGGCCGTCTTCTATGATGCTGGATGGGTTGAAGCCGCTTTCCATTGCTGCTGCATAGACAAATGGTTTGAAAACAGAGCCTGGCTGGCGCATTGCTTGTGTGGCTCGGTTAAAGTGGCTGTCGCCATATGGATAGCCACCGACCATGGCCAAAACGCGGCCTGTGAATGGATCCATAACCATAATCGCACCGTTCACGTCAGGAATTTGCTCAAGCGCGTAATGCAAAGTTTTTCCTTCTCCTTTTGGCGAAACTGCAATGACATCTCCTTCATTCACCACTTCTGAAACCTTGCGAGGTGTTCCACCCCAGCGTTGGTCTTTCAGTGTCTTTTTTGCCCATTTCATTTCAGAAAATGGAACGTAAGATTTTGTGCCATCAAGGAACCCTATTTCAGCTTGGTCAGTTTTTGTTTCCAAAACAACGGCCATTTCCCATTTGCCTAATGCGTCGGGCTTTTTCAGTTCGCTCAAAGCTTCGCGCCATATGGCAATATCTTCAACTTGCGTAATTGCACCGCGCCAGCCATGGCTGCGGTCATAGTCTCTGATGCCTTTATAGAGAGCATTTTCAGCAAGTGCTTGGAGCTTTGGGTTCACTGTTGTGCGTACAAATAGCCCGCCTCCATATAGTGTATCTGCGCCAAGCTGCTTTAGCAAAAGGCGGCGCACTTCTTCGGAGAAATAGTTGTTCACTTGCGTTTTTTCTTTTGTTTCTACTAGCGGAATTTCACCTGCGGCAAATTCTTGCATTTGTTCGTCGGTGATATACCCCTCGGCTTCCATCCGACCTAAAACCCAGTCACGACGAATTTTTGCACGTTCATAGTTGCGGTAGGGGTTGTAGGCTGAGGGAGCTTTTGGCATTGCTGCGAGCAAAGCTGCTTCGCCTGCGTCCAGCTCTTCAATAGTTTTGCCGAAATAGATTTGCGCTGCTGCGCCAACTCCATATGAGTGGTTGCCCAAATAAATCTCGTTTAAATATAGCTCCAAAATTCTGTCCTTGGACAGGGTCTTGGAAATTCGGATGGCTAAAATCGCTTCCTTGATCTTGCGTTCAAATGTCTTTTCATTTGTGAGAAGTAGGTTTTTCACCACTTGCTGCGGAATTGTTGATGCACCGCTTACGCCCCCGTTGCCTGTAACTTTGCGCTTCACGTTGTTGAATGCTGCACGCAAAATCCCGACATAGTCGATCCCTTCATGGTCGTAAAAATTCTGATCTTCGGCGGAGATGAATGCTTGTTTGACAATGTCGGGAATGCGCTTGATTGGTGTGAGGATGCGCTTTTGCTCGGCATATTCTGAGAGTAATCCGCCCTTTGAGTCATAAAGGCGAGTCATTGTTTTTGGCTGATACTCTGCTAAATTTTCGGCGCTGGGTAGGTCTTGGCTATAGTGATCGATGACGAAAAGCAGTGCCACCACGCCTAAAATGGCCAGCATAAACATGATGAAAAAAAAGCGGCCTATATTGCCAAACAGTCTTTTGAGCGAATCCATGCGTATAAACTATTCAGTTTTACCTTGTCTTTCAAGCAGCTTTTGACTATATAGCTGTATTGATTTCAGAAATATAAGATTTAGAGGATTACGATGACAACACCTTTCATGCCAAAAGCAACCTCAAAATGGTTGGTTGACAATACTGCGCTCACATTCAAGCAAATCGCTGATTTTTGTGAAATGCATCCGCTTGAGATTCAGGGTATTGCTGATGGAGAAGTGGCTAGCAACATCATTCCGTCCGATCCAATTAAGTCTGGCCAGCTGAGCAGAGATGAGATTTCTCGCTGTGAAGAAGACTATAAACAGAATTTGAAAATGAAGACTGACGCTGCTGAAATGCTTTCTGCAAACCGCAAGCGCAAGTCGCGCTATACTCCAATTGCGCGTCGTCAAGATAAGCCAGATGCAATTTTGTGGTTGGTGAAAAATCATCCTGAGCTTTCAGATGGGCAGATTATTAAGATTGTTGGAACTACGAAAAAGACAATTGAAGCTATCCGCGATCGTTCGCATTGGAACGTCAACAACTTGAACCCGCGTGACCCTGTGTTGCTAGGTTTGACAACGCAGTCAAATTTG
>JALZUP010000424.1 GCA_023301505.1 Robiginitomaculum sp. | reverse complement strand
CCGTTTTCGATACGTTTCCCAGATTTGTGGCCGATGACTCAGATATCCCCGCCAATACCTTCTCCAGTAAACCTCTTGCAGGAATTTTTCGATCGAAGAGAACTTACGATCCTGTAAAACCACCTTCGAGACCTCAGCCTCAGAGAGTAACCCCTTATTCGTCCAGGGTGAGAGCTGGGAAACACCGGTAGAATCCGTATCTACAAAGTTCCTTTGCGCCCCATAACGCCCAACCTCCGACGCAAAAGCCCTAAGCTGCACCAACCCACTTTCACGAGAAGCCCCAGACTCAGTTAGCCATAGCGGAGCAGACGAAGAATTCATATTCATCCGCCAACCTAAGCCAGAGCTCAAGGAGTGCAAATACTTATGAGAGACTCCTAGTGGGAAGCGTATCGTATAGATTTTGATCTTTTAGAAATCGCTCGATTCTGCTTTAAATTAAAGCTCGTAAAACCTGCAAAAAAAGAGACCCCGGACCCTGACACCGTCGCAAGGACAGGAGAAGAGCTACCGAGGTTTACGCAATGAACTTATTGCTTCACTAGCGACTATGCAAGATGTTTCTTAGTAACAGGTTCACCATTCAGTGAATGGATGTCGGTTATCTCTGGGTATCGCCCCTTCTGCTCGTAAGTGAGCTCAATTTGGTCTTCTTCTTGCGGATATTTAGGGAAATCATAATCTTCAATGTTGAACCTCAGTTCCCTCCCTTTTAAATCAGCAACAAGGAAGTTAGCCTTATTCTTACGGATATTTAAGGTAACTGTATTCTTAGACCAAGTAGTTAGGTTCTTTTCTTTGTCCGGATTTAGTTCTAGTAATCTTGCTGAGCAGCGTAATAACGTGAGAAGAGAGTAGATTAGGGAGTGTAGGATGAGATTCTCCTTCCCATCAAGTAGTGTTTCCACGCCTTCTATAAGAGCTTTGTTATTTTGTTTGCCCTGTGATTTCAGGTCGGCATGAGAGCCATCATTCGTAATCCGTTCAAAATGCCCGAGAAGGTGCTCGGTGAACAAGCTAGGTAATTTAACAAAGTCACTTTCAAATTTAAAATTTTGATGCTCACCTTTAAGGAAAAATAGCGTATTAGTCATTTGGAATTGAGGGTGAACAAATTCTTCAGGGAGAAGACCCTTTTCATAAAATTGTTGACCTAATTTTTCAAAGACCTGCCTGAGGTCGTTATAGGGCTTTAGTCCTCCTATTGCTGTTCCTTTTTCTACGACTAGGAGGCAGGTCTCGATAACGTCCCAAGAGGATCTACCTAGTGCGGAAGTCTCGCAGAAGTCAAAAATGTCAGAGTATTTACTCCTGATGGCCATGTTATCAGACAGCATGATTCGTTCTTTTAGATAGCGAAATAGTTCTTCTCTGTCCTCCTTCCTTCCTTTCTGGCAAATTTTATCTATATCATGACGCTTTTTGAATTCTTCAATTCCGCCTTCTTCTTTAAGGGTGGGTATGGCTGAGTAGACAACGTATGGCAAAGCAACCCTTTGCTTTAAAAGCTTACGGAGAACTTTCAGAAAGCCGTATTCGTTTTCAACTTCATCAGAAGATTCCTCATGCCCTCTTATATCTAGGATAATACCATCATAATGTTCGATGTTAGTTTCTATCTGGAGGATGACGTCCTTTGCCGTTTTGTAGTTGATTAGTTCAAACCCTCTTTTTTCAGCAAGTTCGATGAAGTCTTCATCTGGGTCGTCCTCGAGCCATAAAATTCGATAATTCATTAGTCTAAAGTTATTGGGATAGAAATTGTTATAGATACAGGATATTCAGAACCTTCAGAGTTAGCAAGTTCTACCTTACCTCCTACACTAGTTATAATGTCGTTAATAGTTGCCCCGCCTCTGCCTTTATTACCTGTCTTGCCCGCGGGAACACCAGAACAGAAAAGACTGCTATCCAAGTTTTTGGGTAGGGGGAGTCCATTGTTCTGAGCAGTAAGCAGAATTTCGTTGTTTGTGCTTCCTTGAGAAAATTGGTAAGTAATGAGAAATTTATAGTCTTTATCATTATTTTTTATGCCTCCATGCACTTCTGCGTTACGCAGAATATTGTCTAAAATGTCCTCTAGCTGAGTTTGTGACAGAGGAACTATGAAGGGAGCTTTCTCTTCCTCTGAGTTCTCATAAATAATCTCAATTTGATAACCTGCTTGAGGCTGACTGTCATGCCAGTTTTTAAGCCCTTCATGAATATTTACCTTTCCAGAAGTTTCATCATTAACGCGGTCTAGACTATCGCATTGATTTTCTAATTTCGCAATCCATTGGTTAATTTTTCCAAAGCGACTTTTAGCTTTCTCTACAGTAGCCCCCTGTAATTGAGATACGTCTTCTTCTAATAGCTCCAGTGAGACTGAGAGTTTTTCGAGTGTATTGCCGATAGTGTGTAGACGATGCCCTAGTTGTATCTTATGCTTTTCTTTAAGCTCCTCTATTTGGGCCTCCAATCCCTCATTTGCAATCAAAGAGCGCAGTCGTTCAGCACGTGCTAAGCGGACAGTAGATTCTTGAATTTTGATTACTTCACTCTCAGCTAATTTGAGATCAGGGACTGGGATTTGTAATTTAAGAAAACCACTTGAGTTAAAGCGTTTTAGTCCAGATCCCCTGAGCAAGGATTGAAACCTTTTCTCAGAGCTCGGTAAGCACAGTTGATTCATTAACCACTTAGAGGAAATTAAGGGGGAAGTGATCTTAAGAAGGAAAATATCTCTATGAACTACAATTTTGTGAGTTGCTTCTGGTTCATAGAATGCCACTTTCAATCCTGAATTATAAATAGGTGATACGAGTAAGCATGGCTCATCTACACTTTTATAATTTTTCAGGCGATCTGCATGTTCATCTAAATCAAAGTCCTCAAATTCCATAAAGTTTTGAGATACAAGTTTTGTCCCAGAATCAAAATTGCGATGATGAGCCTCTTTGTATGAACCAGTCAATGTAAGGGACGCCCCACTCAACAAAGTAACAAGTTGACCTAACTCGATAAACTGATGGTTAGGTGGGAGATCTTCTAAAGCAGGCTTTAAGTAATCTGCTAGGTAGAAGGAAAAGTTTTTTTCAACGATCTTTTCTCTTGGAATCTTCAGGTTCTTTTCTGCTGATTCACTTTTGAGCAATTTACGTATAACCTCAACGTTTATCTTACTGTTGCGTAGAGACTTTTTAATATAAGCATGTTGAGCGTCTAAAAAACTAACGTTTCCATTGTCGCTTTTCTCAAGAAATATCAATGAAGTAAGGATAGATGTGTTTGCGAAAATATTAAGTGGTAGTTGGATGACAGTTTTGAGAAGATTACCTTCAATTATCATCTTACGAATCAGTTGAAGATTTCTAGATGCCTCCCAAAGAAAACTGTTGGGTGTAATGAAAATGGCTTTCTGTCCCTCTTGAGCATGTTCAATAAACTGAGCGATTTGAAGTTCTAGTTGATCTCTGGGGATCATACCATCAAAAAAAGAATGATCCAATGAACGATCGACTTTAGATCCAATGGGGGGAAATGAAATAATACTTTCATCTTTAGAAACGTAAAATTCTGCGGGTGAAATACAGTTTATACTACTTGCTCTATCTAAGACTAGCGCCAACATTGCCGTGGCTTGGTTTACTGAGTCATTATAGGAGGCTAGTGAAAGGCTTCTATTTTCTAAGATTCTTTCAATGGGAGTGGAGGGTATAGCTGCTTCTGTGCGGATAGATATGTTCTCTTCTCCGAGAAGCGTAAGGGCTAGATCATAGATCTCAGTTGGTATAAAAGGTGTCATTTTTACCATTCCAAGGTCACGATTACAGAAAGTATGGTCATGTAGGAATTGGTAGTATTTGACTGCATCTTCAATACCTTTTTCTAGGATCAGTGAACAACATTTAGCGAAAATGACTTCAACGATTTCTGGGGCGTTATCTTGTGTGGGCTCTTTTTTATCCCAGCCTAGTATTTCCTTGTAATCTTCGTGACTATTAAGAAACTCTTCTAAAGTTACTTTTCCGTCTAATCCTTTTAAACCCAAATTTCTAGCCATGAGAATTGAGGTGCAGAGTATTTGTGCGGGAAGCTTAGAATATTCATCCAGACCTTTACGTCTGAACTCCTCAAGCCATGAGGAGTTCAGATTAGCCCACTTTTTTTCTCCTATGATAGTAGGAAGAGACGCTTTTAAAGTAGTAAGCTCCTCTAAAAATTCTGAGAGGGTACTGATAGTTTGTCGTATTTTTAGGCGCTTTTGAAAACCTTTAGAAAAACTATCTCGAGAGAATGTTAGCAGTTTTTCGTCGTAGTTCTTCCAAAAGTCTACACCTATTTGGTTAGAGGCGTTTTGGCCATAATGCTCTTGTGATGGGTTATAGAAATACTCCCCATTCGCTTCTCCTATATAGCATACACCAGCATCTGGGACAATGAGTAGATCCCCCTTTTTAATCTCTTTAAAGCGTTTAATCTGAGAACGGTGATTTCCTCTAGCCCAATTATGCTTGTCCATTTCTGAATAGATTTCATTCAGCGGCTGCGATAAATCGAAGTCACACCAGCCGACACCCACTCGCCCCGATTCTAGGAGGTTAGTGTTACGGCTAGATCTAAATAGAAAAACGTTAATATCCTCTTCCCAAATTACTCCTTTCTGTGAGATAGAAGCTTCTACGGAAAAACGGAACTCATCTATTTCGTAGCTGTTACCTTCACTGTCTAGGTACCCTCCCTCTGCTTCTTTTGAGCAGTCTATGAGAACTTCAGCGATTAGACTTTCCTCATCACTATGGCGTACATCTATTACTCTCCAGCTTTTTGCGGTTCTGCCGTTTGGGATAGTGATATTATTATAAATATCAGAATCCGATAGGTAGTTGTTGAGGAGTAGAAGTTTTTCTCGGTCAGATGACTTGAGTAAATCATGGAAGAGGTTATCTGTTTGCATAATAATAATTTAATGAGTGTTTTTAGATTGAAGCTCATAAGAGGTGAACTTCACCTCGGGTTCTCTTGGTAATATAGTGGATTTAGTTGAACCATTGATTCATGCGCTCTTTTGCTTTAGCTATGTGCGTTTCTTTTACGTGAACGGCAACTGTAGCAAATGCCCCTGCCAGAACGCCAAGATCATCTACGTATCCAACAACAGGGGCGAGGTCTGGTATCGCATCTATGGGACTGATGAGGTAGCCAAGAGCTCCGATGATAGTTGTTTTTGCCCATTTAGGGGTGTCCTCATCTTTAAGCGCCTCATGCATATAGAGTGATTTCTCAATCACTTCTTTTCCTGCATTGAGTGCATTTTTAGCGAGTTTAATAGCGAAGCCATTTTCGGAGTAAAACTGGTGAGTAGTCTTGGATTGCATAGTCTTTTTTCGTTTGATGGAGGTATATTACCAGGATTTCCTGACTAGGTAAATCTTTTAATAGTAATTAAATGTTTACTTTGAAGTTGAATTTGAGAGGTGTTTTAATTTTCCTGATTAACAGTGAATGTTATTCCAAAACTTAATCCTAGCGAGAGTTTAGTTTTCTCATTTAAGGAGTTAAAATTCTCAAAAATCCAGTTAACGAGTTCTTCACCAGTAATGATTTTAATATTTTCGTTTTTGGCTAGTTTTAGTGCTTCAACTGTTACCTCACAGGCGGTGGTCACAAAAATCTTTGAGTAGTCTTTATACTCTGGCTCTACTTCCTCTGTTAAGCGTAAGAGTTGTTCTATCCCATTAGAACCAGAAGTTCCATGGTGATGTTTTACTTGAATAAGTAATTGTGTATCCGCAAGGAGCTCTGAGCGTTCAGCTACAATATCTACGTCAATACCAGCAGGGTATTTTCTCTTAGATGGGATAAAGGCGTCTTCATACCCCTCTATGCTTAGTAGTTCTAAGACGAGTTTTTCCAGTCCAATACCTCCTGATTCTAGATGAGTTTTTCCGTTTTGGATATTTTTTAAGAGTGATGTTTTTAGGCTCTCAATTCTTATTTTTTCAGTTCGGTTAGCGGCTATTAACCAATCATAATCGTGTGAAGTTTCTAAGCTTTCTTTAAGTCCAAGGATTTCATGATTAAATTCCCTTAGATCTACAATTGATTGCCTGACCTTTAATCTTTTCTGTAAGCCTTCTGTGAGTTGCTTCCTAGGAATATATATAGGTTTGTCCTCTTTGTCTTTTACGTAGTTCACACCAATTTGATTAGAGCCGTTTTTACCATAGTATTTTTCAGAAGGATTATGGAATTCCTCACCAGTTGCGACTCCAAGATAAATTCCACCACCCCAAGGGACGACAACTAGGTCATCTACATTAATACTTTTAAATTTCCTAATGTTACTTCTTCCTTTGCCTCTAGACCAGTTATGCTTATCCATTGCTTTATAGATCTCATCTAGAGGTTTAGTGAAGTCAAAATCACACCAGCCGTAACCAGCTCGGTTTTCTTTAATAAGGCAAAAGTTTCTAAGTGAACGAAAGAGGTGTATTTTATAATCCATATTTAAGGCGCTTGTCTGAAGTGATCTTGGCATAGAAAAACAATCTTGCAATTACTTTAAAATTGAAGTTTGATTACTTTTAAGTATGAAGACTCTTTTTGATGAAAATAATGTATCTATAGAACGTTTGATAACCTTATGTAGGATAAAGGATGAAGGTGGGCTGATAGGGGCTTCTAGAGAGGGAGCAAAAGATTTTCTAATCCAAGAAGAAGAACGTCTGAAGACTTTATCATCAAAAATAAAGAGCTCTTCATCACCTGAGGAAAAAAAGAAACTGAAGTTTAGTAGAGATAAACTGGAAGATAAACTGACAGAATATAGAGAGGATGTGGTCAAGGTGGAAAGATCTAGGTCAAGCCTCTACAGTAGACAACTATCAGAGTTAAAAGATGCTCTAGGGGTAGAACTTATTGATAGTAAGAAAGCTCTGACTCTAGAAGGGAAAGAGTTGGAAGCGATTACTCGTGAATTTTTACAAAAGATGCACAGCTTTAAAACAAGGTATGTTGATAGTGTTGAAACGCTGACAATAGCTGCTGGTGAGTCCACATTGTTATGGCTAGTTATTCCTCAAGTATTACAAAATTTTAGCCCTGAGGAGCAAAAGCGTATAAGGTTTAGAAATATGACATCAAGAGATGCCGCAAAAGCGGTTTCGTCAGGAGCCGTGCATCTTGCTTTTCATGATAAAAAGCATACTGCTCCTTGTGCAAATATCACTAAGGAAATGTCTTACAGTAGAGCATTGGTAAGCAAAAAAGGAATCATTCGTAAAAACACTAAAAGTTGGTCTTCTCTCAAAAATGTAAATTCCAGTATCTTGGGGGTAGCGACATTAGATGGTGGAGGAACTACCAGGAGAGAAGTAGACCGGTTGTGTAGTCAAAACAAAGACACTCCTCAGATTGTCCTAGAATGCAGCTCCTATTTACAAATTATCCAAGCTTGCCTAACTGGAAACTATTTAGGAATTATTCCAGAAATAGCAAATAGTTATCTACACGAGCATTTAGAATTGGTCAAGTTAGAGGAGTTGAAGGGAAATGAAATAAACCTCACAGCTAGTTATTTGGAAGAGGCTCGAGGGAATTCATCGCTGTTGGATAAACTCATAGTAGAATTTGATGGGCTAGCTACCAGATACCAAGAGAAGAAAAACTCACTATAAAATTAACACAGACCCTCTATACCAAAAATTTTAGTAACTGGTATTAAAGGAACTTACCAAAAAGAAGGCGAATTTAAGTTACTTAAGGAAAGTGTGGTATAAGAGAGAGTGTTGCTTTCACGTTGAGCTCCTTGTGATACGCCTGAAATCCTTATAAATAAAGGGGTTTGAAGATTGTGGACAGTCAGGGATTATCCTTTCGCTGCGCTCAAGGCTCTACGGGCTTGGTTGCTTTGCAACGGGG
>JALZUP010000423.1 GCA_023301505.1 Robiginitomaculum sp. | reverse complement strand
TCATTATGGGGACCCTAGCTTAACGCGTAAATTCCGCGAGGTCTCTAAGGATCACCGAGGAGTACTCTTTAGTGTCGAGTTTCCAGTAGAGGCAACAGTAATGTTAAAGAAAGGGCAACGTGTGTTCTTCCGTTACTCCCGCGCCGTAGCACCGTAATAGCTTGTCGCGACAGAAGGAAAAAGTGCCCCTTGTACTCTCTGTGTAGACAAGATAGCCACCTTTCTTGATCTCTTCGGAGCCCTAAGTGGGATTGACAGGTTAGGCCGTTTTTTACGTATTTAAGGAGTTTTTAGATGTTGAAAATAAAAATCATGTTCTGAATGATGGGCATTTAGCCACGGCTCTAACGTGTCGGCCAGTGACGCTAATTCATTTCTGAATCAACTAGTAGCAAGGGGCTTATTCCCTATTAATGTTTGCTTGTGAAAAAAAAGTTTTTCTTTAGTATTTTGTAAGGCTAAACTTTTAAATGCATAGTTTAGCAATTTTGCTCAATACCTCTATGAGAAGCAACTAGATGAGTTAGATTCGCTCTTTGTCTCACTACAATGCCACTCCTTTAAAGGAAGATTATAAACACCATGATTACAGACAGAGACAACCCTGGCGAGATTACAGACAAAGATAACCTTAGCGAGGTTTTCTCGAACTTCCAAAACCTCCCCTTTTTATTCATAGGGTCAGGAGTATCCCGCCGATACATGGGAACTCCGGGGTGGGAGCAATTACTTGAGCAATATGCAGAAAAGGTACATCCAGACAACCCCTTGGCTTTGAAATTATTTGAAGAGCAAGTGGAGACGGGCAATTGGCCAAAGGTAACTTCTGCTATTGAAAAAGCATATAACTCCCAATGGCTTTCAGAAAATAAGTATGCAGGTGAGCGAGATCGTTATGCTCAACAGGTTAAGGATGGGGCTAGTCCCTTTAAGCTAAGCCTAGCGGAATACTTCTCAAAAGCTGAGCCTCTGAATGAGGATAAGCATTTGATAGATGAGTTATCGATACTAAAAAATGTTGCCAAAAGAAGTGTAGCTGGTGTGATTACGACTAATTACGATCTATTGACAGAGCAAATTTTTGAAGCATACGAGACCTACATAGGTCAGGAACAGATTTTGTTCTCTGAGACACAAGGAATAGCAGAGGTTTATAAAATCCATGGCTGTTGTAAGGACCCTAAAAGCATCGTGATCAACGATAAAGATTACGAAGGGTTTAATGATAAAAATGCCTATTTGGCTGCTAAGCTTCTTACGGTGTTTGTAGAACATCCCATTATTTTTATGGGGTATAGCATCAGTGATCCAAATGTTCAGGCAATCTTGAAGGCTATTGCTGGTTGCATTGGTAAAGAACGATTAGAAGTCCTCAAGCATCGATTGGTCTTTATAGAGTATAGCTTTGAATCTCTAGAAAAGGCAGAAGTCAGCACTCATAGTATCGACTTCGGGGAGAGCAATACACTAGAAATGCTAAGAGTACTAATTAGTGACTATAAGCCATTATACGCAGCACTACTATCTCAGAAATACGAGTATAATCCGAAGCTCCTCCGACAACTCAAGAGAGACATTTACCAATTAATTTCGACTAATGAGCCCGTCGATAGATTTAGGATTGCAGATATCGAGGATGATGCAGAAATTGGACAATACGAGGTCTTAGCTGGGGTTGGAGTACTGGGAGGAGGAGATGCTGGTCATAATACTCCTGAAGCCGCAGAGTTATTTAAAGATATTCTGTTTGATGGAGGAGGGTTTCACATTGAATCCCTTGTGGAGAAAGCTCTGAAACCATTATTAAAAGGCCATTCCAAAAGCTTGCCGATTTATAAATATATCGCAAAATATAGAAAAGATGTAGGGAAAGAGCCTCCTTGTTATAAAGAGTATACAGTTAATTCATTGGATGACTTTTTTAGTAAAACTATACAGGAGAAGAGGGGGAAGAATCCCATCAACTCTATTGCGGAATTAAATCGTAAGTCTGACACTCCGGAGAAAAAGTTGGAGCTTTGGCCTTTACTATCAAATCTAGAAGATTCTAAAGACGAGTTGAGAGATTTTCTAAAATCTTATCTGAATGCTAATCCGACAGTCTTAGAATTAAAAGAAGCGCCTTCAAAAACAAATTTACGGCGCCTGATAAAGATTTACGACTGGCTAGAATATGAAAAAGACGCCCTTAACACATCACGAGAGAGCGGTTAAACCACTGTTCTGGCATCAGCATGGGCGTCTTTATAAATTGTTTCAGAGGGTACTGAGACAGGGGGGGCGCACCCTTCCGAGAGAGCATTTAATTAAAAACACTGTTCCAAGACGAGCACACTCGTAAATAGAATGTATTTATTGTCAAGGTCAACAGAAAATTAACAAATCGACAAGGAAGAACCATTAAATAACTCGCTGAGTTTATACAATAAATTATGATTAAGCGTTACCTCAAACAATGCGAGGACTCCTTAACAGGCTCCGTCTTCAGCCAGCTCTTATCCCTGCCTAGTGAAGTGTTTTGGCAACTTTTACGTGGGTCTTGCTATCAGCGGAACTTACCTGAGGTCGCGGGTGAGCCTGAGGTTCAGTTTTGGCCACGCTGGGATGCTACGGGAACAAATAACAGCCGCTTCATAGAGCCCGATCTCTTTCTCCGTTATTCGGAGTTTGATCTCATTATCGAGGCCAAGCGTTGGGATTATGGACAACAATATCAGGGGCAATGGCAGTCCCAAATCACTGCTTATCAAAACGAATATGGAGAGGAGGAAAAACCCCTCCATTACATCGCCCTAGGAGGGTTAAATAAGGAAGAGTCGGAGGAGGTTGCGACTGATAAGCATGTAGTCGTGACGAAGGCGAGATGGAGATCCCTACTAAGAGAAATTAGGCAATACCGCTGTGATCTAGAGAGTCATAAGCACACTACCTCCCAACAACAGGCCCACATCCGGAGCTGTGAGCATGCGCTAGAGTTACTAGCTTGGCACGGGTTCTCTACAGGGAAGTGGTATGAGGATTTTGATTTTTCGTCATTCCCACAGATTACTTACCCTCCACCACAGCCCCTAACTTTTTCTAAACCGCATGAATGAATACCAACAGACTCTCCTGAGCGTCCGCAATAGCTACCGCCTCTTACACGATTACCAACGCTTAATCCTAGATAGTTGCGACTTCATCCGTACGCAGTTGCAACTAGATTACCAGGGAGGTTACTATAAGTTCTCAAGTGCGCCTGTTAAGAATGGAGGTGGCGATCTGAAAAAGTGGGCCTGGGATTGGCTTGGGATGATAGCTTATGATATGCATTGTAAGAAGCAGGATCCTGAAGGGGATATACTACTTTCCATGCTTCACTTGGCAGATACTAATGCCTTTAAAGCTCCTAGAGAAAGTAGACCAGATTCTAAAAGCTTTGACTCCGCGGTGAGTGGTAAATCGCTCATCATCTTTCTGTATTACCTAAAGCCTACAGGGGAGTCGTGGGGTGACTGGAATCTGAGTATGTTAGAAAATGACGACGAGAGGATAGTCTTCACAGAAAAATGTGAAGCACTCCAATCGTTCCAGCATAACGCGATAGGAGTCTTTTCAGTAGAGGTGGAGGAGATCTTCACCGAGGCAGGAGCGAAAGAGGTAGTAAAGAAGCTCGGTGAGTACTTCCCTAAGCTGAAACTGACGGAAGCTTGATAATTCTGAGTCAGCTTTACATAAAATGGTCGGAATGACAGGATTCGAACCTGCGACCTCACGTCCCCCAGACGCACGCGCTACCAAACTGCGCTACATTCCGATGTGAATGGTATGCTAAAAACCAGCTGGCGGGGAACCCAGTGGTGGACGAGCACAATAAACAGGCGGGTAAGGAGGGGTCAAGCCGAGATGATAAAATCTTAA
>JALZUP010000422.1 GCA_023301505.1 Robiginitomaculum sp. | reverse complement strand
GAAGCGCCACCAACTAACGTATCGTCGCCACTGCCGCCTTTGACGGAATCGGCACCGGAGTCACCGTGCAGGACATCGTTGCCTGAGCCACCATTGATAACATCGTTGCCGGTACCCCCGTTGACCGTATCGTTTTGATTGCCAGCGCTGATGATGTCATTGCCGGCATCGCCATTGATGGTATCTGCCCAGGTGCTGCCTTTGATGTCGTCGACACCGTCACCGCCATCGATAGTCTCGTTACCGGCTTGACCGATAAGTGTGTCGTCGCCTTCTTCACCTTCGATGTCATCATTACCGGAGCCGCCACGTATGACGTCGTTGCCGATGCCACCGAATAAGATGTCGTTGCCAGCACTGCCGTGGATGTCGTCGGCATCAGGGCCGCCAAAAACTATATCGTCGACCCGCTGCCAGATACAAAAACGCCAGAGCCTACCGTTGCACCAGAACCGGTAAATATGGTGTCATTACCGCCACCGCCGTTGATGTCGTCGACACCGTCACCGCCATCGATAATGTCGTTGCCGGTTTGACCGATAAGTGTGTCGTCGCCTTCTTCACCTTCGATGTCATCATCACCGGAGCCGCCACGTATGACGTCGTCGCCGATGCCACCGAACAAGATGTCGTTGCCAGCACTGCCGTGGATGTCGTCATCGTCGTTACCACCGTCGACCCAGTCATCACCGCCGCCAGCGTTGATGATGTCGTTGCCGCCGAGACCACAGACTGTGTCATCTCCGCCAAGTGCATTTATGACATCTACTGAAGCAGTACCAAGAATCACATCTGCGGAGGAGGTGGGCATATCACCTTGGCCAAGGGAAACAGTCACTGATAGGCCATTGCACAGCGAAGTTGATTCGGTCAGCGTCAGGACATAGGCCGCGCCTGAATTACCTCCGCCGTTGTTGGTCGGATCGCCTCCGACCCCGATGGAATTGCTGTCCTCAGCAAGTGCGCCGACCGCAAGGGTATTGCCAGAGATTGAGACTGAGCGGCCGTATAAATCGCCTTTACCCGTATTGGTAGCTTTGAGATAGGCTTGCTGGCCCCAACTCGTCCCATTGCGCTCAAATACATAGGCCGCGCCTGAAGCGCCTGCACTGTTGTTGGTCTGATCGCCGTCGACGCCGGTGGAGTTGCTGCTTTCAGTGCGTGCCCCGACAACCAGTGTATCGCCCGAAATCGAAATCGATCCGCCAAACTGGTCGTCGCCTTCCGTATTGGATGCCTTCAGATAGGCTTGCTGGCTCCAGCTATGTCCAAAGCGCTCAAATACATAGGCCGCGCCTGAAACATCTGCACTATTGTTAGTCTGATCGCCGTCGACCCCAGTGGCGTTGCTATCCTCGCGATTTGCCCCTATCACCAGCGTGTCTCCCGAGATCGAGACTGATTGCCCAAACCGGTCGTCGATACCTGTATTGGAGGCCTTTAGATAGGCCTGCTGGGTCCAGCTTGTCCCACTGCGCTCAAATACGTAGGCCGCGCCTGAGCTCTCTGCTTCGTTATTGGCTTGGTTACCGTCGACCCCGGTTGCGTTGCTGTCCTCAAAGCGTGCCCCGACCACCAGCGTGTCGCCAGAGACTGAGACTAATGCGCCAAAAAAGTCGCCCCTATCAGCATTGGAGGCCTTTAGGTAAGCCTGTTGCGTAAAGGTCGGGTCGATCGTCAGTGGATACTGCGCTTCTTGATCGGCCACGTGAAATACCAACTGGTCGTCCTTTGTGTGCATTACCGCCGACACCAATTCACCACGCGCGTCCCACGCCCTGAGGCCGGCATAGTCCAGTACGTGCTCACCTGTTGCGGTGCGCAACTGCACACGCTGACCACCGTCGATAACCTGTGGTATCAGATCCCCGCCAAAACGCAGCGTCAATGACAGGCCTAAAGTCGCATCACCTATCCCTGGTCGTTCACGGAGCGTAAACCCCTGTTCCAGTCCATTGTCCGTGTTGATAAACCATTCAGTCACCTGCGGACGCGCTATGGTTAGGCGCTGCTCATCTGTATATAGCGTCCCTTCCGTTACCATGCGCTGCTCTTCGCCATATCCGATGCTTATCAGATCGACTCGGCTTTGGTAGTGGCGCTCTGCACTAGAGTCGACTGGATGTACCGTCAGATGCAACCCGCGAACGTCAAATCGGCTGCTAAATCCATGGGCTGGATTCCACCCGAGACGTTTGTCACCAGCTTCGCGAATGTTGTACTGAGCCTGGCGGTAGGCTTCAAGCACCGATTCATACTGGCCCTTGTGACGCAGGTGCTCGATTGCTGCCGCCCCTTGTAGGCTGCTCCCTTGCCGGTTGCCGCTGGTAGATGGCTCTGTATATGGTAATACCAGTAGTGTAAGAAAGAAGGCGCATCTGAATCGTTGCATGGCAAACTCCGTGCCTGAGCAAATCTAGCGTACCTTGGTAAAACTGGCTGGCGATTTCACGAGTACGCGGCCGGTCTTTTACGCTAAGGTAACGAAACGGTAACACAGTGGAAGGCACAAATGACACTAATAGTGATGAGAGCGCCGATATCTTACTGTTATCCCCTACTTGGACTAATGTCCAGCTGTTCAGTAATCTGGAGCTCCCCGATAGGTTTAAGAACATTGTTACAGTTGTTACGCTGTTTTTGGCTTTCGGTTAAATCGTGGATGAGCATCCGCCGGAACCGTACTAACTGTTTTGCAGTTGGCCAATTTGTACTTGTTGCGGCTGGAGTTGTTCTCTTGTGTTAAAACAGAGCCTTGCGATCACTAAAAATTGTCTATGTCACAGCAATCCGCATACAGCCACTGAAAGGGCGCTTAACCACATTGCAAGAAACATTATGTAGCCCTAGCTTGAGCAAAAGATAGCAAAGCCATTTAAACAATCCAGTTTCACCTTCAGCACGCGGGCTGATGCGAAAGCACTTCAAGCTCAAATTAACTGTGTTTGAAGCAAGGCTTCATCGCTGCGAAGGTGACCGAGATTCTGGTTTAATGCGCACGGCGAGGCAAAATTACGATGAATAAGATGCCATGCTCTTATCGTAATCCAACGATTTAAGCTTCGTATACGATCATACTCCCTTGAACACAGGTTAAATAACCAATGTATTCGTGTCAGCGCAAGGGTTTCTGAGTGTTAGAATTCTGAAGACGACCGCATAAGTGCAAGTCACTTTTCTGGAGCCAGGTTGCACAAACGTGACGCCACAGGAAGAATAAATTCAGTGCATGATTTTTAATGTCGCTCTTGGTGGGTTATCTGTTCGTGCAAGGCTGGGGGCGTGATTTGAGACAACAAAGCTGCCAGAATAACCGTCGCTTTCAATGGTGAGCTTCTCGTAGCAGTTGATCGTGCCACTACAAAACTTTTTCAGTAATTACAATGAAGTTGCTGGCGCTAACCCGATTCGATCAGCGGCAGCTCTCTTAGATTCGTTCCATCTCAAGGATTTTCGCAGCATATGTGTAGCATTACTGGCTTTCTAACCTTGAACAGTCTACCAATATTAAAAATTACTGAAATCCTAGGGTCTATGTCGAAAAAAATTTGGTGCCGAGGTCCTGATGGCGAGGGCATAAATAATTCGCGCTTAATTAAAGCTTACCGAGCCTAAAATCTTGTGACAAAAAGCCTATTGTCAGATATCAATTTTTATCACTTACTAAAAGGAAGTGCCTTTAATGCAGCCGCGAAGATACTAGGGACAGCGTTCGGGTTTCTTGCAAGCTTTTTAATCGCGAAGCAGTACGGGGCAGATTTGGTTGGACGCGTAGCAACCATAACCAGCGTCTTCACTTTGCTATCTTTGATCGCTCTTTTTGGAAACCAAACTCTGGTTCTAAAAGTAATCCCCGAACACATAGAAAAATATAGCTACGCCATAGCAAAGCAAATTTATTTTATGTTAATTAGTATTACGCTTTGGTTTACATTCGGCGTCATGACGGTATGGCTGTTCTTAGAGAAGAGTACATCGTTTACTTTAATCCGCGGCTTAGAGCATTACATTTTTCTAATTGCAGCGCTGCTGGTGCTCTCTGCTTTTCGCCGCTTGAACACAAAGTGCCTCAGGGGGTTGGGTGACTACAAAATTTATTCACTCTTCGAATTATTGCCTCCAATTCTACTAGCGATCACCGCGATCATTGCAATCTGGCTAAATGTCTCAGAATACAATTTTCAGTATGTGTATTTTCTACCGCTACTAACCATGGGGTTTTTGTCCTTCTTCTTCGTTTTCAAAACATTTGAAATAAAAATTAAAAACGACAAACGTCCCTTGGAACAATCTCCACTACCGACCAAAAGATCCCTGATCCGTGTGTCGCTTCCAATGTTTGGTGTTACGCTCAGTGGTGCAATAATCGCCCATTTTGATATTCTTATGTTGAATTTTTATACTACACCAAGTGTAGTCGGGGTTTATTCTATTTATGTTAAAATTGTAGCGATAACGGCATTAGGCACGCAGTCTATAAACGCTATGTTTGCACCTACTGTTTCCAGGCTATTTAGTAGCGACAAAAATCATGAGCTCAAAAGTTTTGCTAAAAGAGCAACTCTTCTTTCATTTACAGTTACGTTGGGGCTGTCGCTTCCTGTAATTCTGTTTCATGAGCCACTACTTCTTCTATATGGCCCTGCCTTTTTAGGCAATACATCGACGTTATTTATCATTTTAGTGTCATCGATTGTGAGTAGTTTTTTTGGATCTGCAGGTCTTTATCTAAATATGACAGGTCATCAAGTTGCATTTTTCCGAATCATGATATTTGCCGCATTAATGAATGTTGGTCTAAATGTGATCTTCATTCCCTTGTGGGGGGCAACTGGGGCAGCTTTGGCGACTCTGCTTTCAGTGGTGACCTGGAACTTGCTGGCCACCAGAAAAATACTTCTAGAACATAAGTTCACTTTAATATGGAGCGGAGGAAGATATGCGTAAGCCAAACACCTTCATAGTGGGGGCGCCCAAATGTGGTACAACAGCAATGGCGGCATACCTAGCAGATCATCCTAATGTGTTTATGAGTTCACCGAAAGAGCCACATCATTTCGTCTATGAGGATATGCCAAACAAATCCAATTTCTCTTCATTGACAAAATATCTTGAAATATTTGCCGGCGCTAACGAAAATCACTCAATAATTGCCGAAGCATCTGTGTGGTACCTTTACAGCTCAGATGCAATAAAAAAAATTGCAGCCTTCGATCCAAATGCAAAAATAATCGCAATGCTGAGAAGGCCAGATGAAATGGTGTACTCCATGCACAGTCAAGCGGTAGTCACCTTCCAAGAGGACATAAAGGATTTTACCAAGGCATGGGAGGTAAGTAGCGGCAAAGATAAACGGTGCAGTTACGCAAAAACTTGCAAAGAACCAAGACTCTTGCAATATGATCAGATAGCGAAGTATGGGGAGCAACTGACAAATGTACAGAACTATTTTCCTGATGACCAAGTTCACGTGGTCTTCTACGACGATTTTAAATCAAGCACCATATCGGAATACAGCAGAGTACTGGATTTTCTAGGTCTTCCGGCAACGGGAAGAACTCATTTTCCTAAGGTGAATCCAAATACTGAACTACGGTTTAAAAGTTTAGGCGCGATTTTGAAAAATCCGCCAGCAATCCTGATGTCAGTTTTCTCTAAGGTGAAGGGTATGCTAGGGATAAAGAAAGTGGGCTTAAGAACAAGGTTAACGCAAGTTAATCAAAAGAAGATAATGCGTCGAAAGCTAGAAAACGAAACTAGACAGGAAATTATCGATAACTACAAGGAAGACATTAAGTTACTGGCGTCGATCACCAACCGTGACTTGGCACATTGGCTCATCTAATCTGCATTTACCAGTCTTGCTCGCGCAGATTCTAACCAGCCTAGTGAATGACCACCCACCAAGCCGGTCAGGTCTTCCAGTTCGGTAAGGTATTTTTTAGCCAAGTAAATTTCAATCTCTATCGGCATACTCTTGCTTCTGGACACACCAACATTTTCGCTAATATTTTGCTTGGGAAAACCGTTGACATCTATTTCCAAAAAATCACTCAAATCCGTTAAAAATGACAATGCATCAAGCTTAATGTCATCGTAAAAACCGATAAATAATCGATCACTTGGGATCACGCTCAACCAATTACGCACTGCCGTGACGTAGTCGCCGCGTCTTGTGAGTGCGTCGCCGTCGATGTATCGCCGAACTTCATCAAGATCAGATAAGTTTTTTATTTTCCCCAACCCAGCGTCATATCGGACATGTGACCACGCCCTGTCGATTGGATCTCTGATGGCGTAGAGTATTTTAACCTCTGGACATAATGCATTTAGGTGCTGAATGTCAGTCACGTTTAGCATTGAATACGCGGGTGTAATCTCGCCAGCTAGCACACCTAGGCGATGCTTGAATAGGCTTAGATACCATTGATCATTGAGCCGGCGCGGGTAAAATTTCAGCCACCAATTCAATCTTTCAAAATCTAAACGGATTGCACTGCCGGCCAAATTCCGTATAGCTTTTTTCCGCCATTCTGCTTCAGGGGCGCCTGCGCCAAACAGGCGATTTGCCAAGCTCTCGGTTCTTAGCTCACAAGGCGAGGGGTATTCGGCTCCACGGTCAAAATAGTGCAATTCCTTTTGGGGGGGGACCCAGACTTGGTCATGCGCTCGTAAATTTGACCAAAGCCACGTTGATGCGCACTTGTGCGCGCCGATTCCTATAAAATTAACTATTTTTGTATCCATTTCACTATTTGCGTCATACACCGCCACCGGACAATCAAGTATAACCTAGGGTTAGGGAGTATTTGTTTCACTAATTCAAACTATGCTATTTCCACACGTACTGTGACTGTGTGTGGGATCCTCAGATTGAGAACTGCCAGGTAATTGAGAATGGCCATACATTGTAGTAAATTTACTAGTTTTTATAATAACTGCGCACTAGACTTCACGGTAACTCTGATATGAATGGTGGTCTCCACAACGCGGTGGCATCGACGGCGTTCTTATTCACGCTGATTTTTGTCACTAATCTGCCCGCCTACGTCCTGACGTTGCGTACTGGCATATTTCCCTACCACTTTTTTATGGCAGGATCGTTTGCTTTCTTTTTCTGCGCTCTGTTAACCGGTAATTTCCTTAAACTACCACGCCCGAACGCGCTACTGATCGGGTGGTTTGTGGCGTTGATTGTATTGATGCTGATCTCCCTGTTACTCAATAGTAATATCAAAGCATCACAAGATGTCTTTGTGAAAGTCGCTACCTTTGCTGTGATTTCAGTCTCCTTCACCCTGATGGCAAAAGACCCAAAAATATTAAAAGCCTGTGGTACAGCGGTTGCCATCGGCGTATGCATACTTGTTTGTGTCAGCTTTACTGAGTTTTTTAATCCTGACTTCAATATTATAGATGATGTAATGTTTGAATCAAAAGGGGTCGAAGGACGTGTGCAACGCGTTGGTGGCCTCTATGAAAACCCAAATGCAAACGGGTATTCTATGGCGTTAGGCTTGTTTGTCGGCCAATATTTTCTGCCCCGAAGCATACGCTTTGTATTTGCGATTTGCGTTGGGTTAGCGGTGCTGGTTACTGTTAGCCGATCAGCCATAATGCTATGGGTCATTGTCGTTTTCTGCAGCATGTGGGCGGGCGCATATTCAAAGCACAGACTACCCGCAAAAATCTTTGCTATTTTTGTAACCGCCGGCCTTTCAGGATTACTTGTCACTGGACAGGTTCCCAATCTTGTTGAATCTGTCGGCCTTAGCCAATTGATGAGTGCCGATATGACTGAGCGTCTTTCGGGCAACTTTCTCACTCAAGATGATGGCTCGACTGCAACTAGGCGAGATCTAGTCGCAGAAAATCTGGAGCGGTTCACCGCAAATCCAATATTTGGAATGGGGCTAGGAGCATCCAGTAGTGCCGAATTTGATGCGGAAGTAGGCAGCCACAACATGTTACTGAGAATGGCAGTGGAGTTAGGTGTTTTCGGGGTTTTGATTTACTTGGCTCTACTGATAGTCCCTATCATGTCGAATTCCGCGCAAGGTTTTTTGTTTGTGATATTTTATTTTTTCACCAATTTGTTCACTCACACCAGCTACGAAAAGGCCATTTTTGCTATTCTTATTCCAATTGCTATTCTGTACTTTTCCAAGCTTAATTTAAAAAAAGTGTCATCTAAACGAAAGAGAAAACGCCGAACGAAAACCACTCACCGCGGAGCTTTCTAATTAAGAAAGGTTGGCGCGCTAGCTATTATATTGTGACACAGATAGCTTATAGCTCTACTTGGTTCAAAATTTATATGTTCCTAACATTAGTTGAAAAAATGGACACACTGCCCCGTGGAGAGTAGGCGAAGTATTTTTTTTTTTATTGACTCGCTTTCAGGTGGTGGAGCAGAGCGAGTATGTACGCTACTGGCAAACAGCTTCTCAAAGCGTGCTTATAATGTGACTGTAGTCACCATCAGAGAATCCCTGTCGACTGACTACCACTTGGCTCGCGAAGTTAATCGAATAGCCCTATCTGCTAATCGAAAAAGTGGCAGTGTGGTTGCTGCCTTAAAGAACAACGTCAATTTAATCCTTAATTTAAGAAAACTTATAACAGCTAGAAATCCTGAAGTTGTTATTTCGCTGATGACAAAAAGCAATGTGGTTTGCAGCTTAGCGTGCATAAATATCGACACAATCCATATAGCAT
>JALZUP010000421.1 GCA_023301505.1 Robiginitomaculum sp. | reverse complement strand
GGGGTAAATGGGTCGGGTAAATCAACCCTTCTTAAAATTATGGCTGGCGTGGACAATGAAGTCACGGGGGAACACTGGGCCGCTGAGGGGGCTAAGATTGGCTATCTGCCGCAAGAACCTAAACTTGACCCGTCCAAAGATGTGTGGGGCAATGTCATTATCGGCTGTGAAGATAAGCAAATTTTTGACCGCTATAATGAAGTCGCGACCAAATTAGGCGAAGATTATACAGATGAGTTAATGGAGCAAATGACGGCGCTACAAGAGCAAGTCGACACGCGTGATGCGTGGGATATTGATAGCAAAATTGAAATGGCCATGAATGCGCTGCGCTGCCCGCCCAAAGATTGGCCCGTGGATAATCTCTCTGGCGGTGAAGCGCGCCGCGTCGCGATTTGTCAGCTTTTACTCTCCAAACCTGATCTTTTGCTAATGGATGAGCCGACCAACCATTTGGATGCTGAAACAGTTGCATGGCTAGAAAATTATCTCTCCAAATTTCCTGGCGCAATCATTCTCATTACCCATGATCGCTATTTTCTTGATAATCTCACCAATTGGACGCTGGAAATTGACCGTGGCCGCGGTCTTCCCCATGAGGGCAATTATAGCTCTTGGCTAGAGGGAAAATCCAAGCGTATGCTACAAGAAGGCCGTGAGGGCGATGCCAAGGAACGCGCTTTGGCACGCGAACTTGAATGGATCCGCAGTTCTCCTAAGGCGCGCCAAACGAAATCTAAAGCGCGTATTAAATCTTATAATGAAATGCGCGACGCGGCAGAATCGGAAAAAGTCGGCGTTGCCGAAATTCGCATTCCGATAGCTGACCGCTTGGGAAATGTTGTCGTTGAAGCCAATAATGTCTCCAAAGCTTATGGCGACAAAGTCCTCATCAAAGATTTATCCTTTCGCCTGCCGCCGGGCGGCATTGTCGGCGTTATTGGCCCTAACGGCGCGGGTAAAACAACCTTGTTTAAAATGATCACGGGTGAAGAACAGCCCGATGAGGGGACATTCCGCGTCGGGGAAACTGTTAAACTCGGCTATGTTGATCAGGGCCGCGATCAGCTTGATTCCACCAAGAATGTCTGGGAAGCTATTTCCGATGGCCTTGATGTCATCTCTATGGGCCCGCGCGGCGATGTCCCCTCGCGCGCCTATGTCGGCGCTTTTAATTTCAAAGGCACAGACCAGCAAAAAAATGTTGGGCAGCTATCTGGCGGAGAGCGTAACCGAGTCAATCTCGCTAAAATGCTCACCAAGCCATCCAATCTTTTATTGCTCGATGAGCCAACCAATGATTTGGACCGCGAAACATTATCCGCGCTGGAAGTCGCGCTAGAAAAATTTGCAGGCTGCGCCGTGGTCATTTCCCATGATCGCTTCTTTTTGGACCGTATGGCCACGCATATTTTGGCCTATGAAGGCGATAGTCATGTCGAATGGTTTGAAGGTAATTTCAGCGATTATATCGAAGACAAAAAACGCCGCCTCGGCCCTGATGCCGACATTCCGCGTAAACTAAAATTCGCAAAATTTGATAGATAGTAAAAAGCCCGCTCAAATGAGCGGGCTTTTTCATGCTAATTATTTCACGCTTAAAGCTCTGAGTTTAAGCACCCATCTTAGGCATCTGCTTTGGGCTTAGGCGCAGGCAGTCCTTTGCCGCCCTTCCCGCCTTCGATCTTAAGCTGTTCTGGCTTGAGTATAGTGAATTTTAGCGCGTCTTTTTTCTTGTCCACGCCGACCTTCACAAGCCCGCCTTTTTTCAGCTTGCCGAATAATATTTCTTCGGCCAGAGGCTTTTTAATATGCTCTTGAATAGCGCGCGAGAGCGGGCGCGCGCCATATTCACGATCATAGCCGCGCTTCGCAAGCCAGCTATTTGCCTGTTTGGATAGCTCAAACATAATCTTGCGATCAGCAAGCTGCGCTTCAAGCTGGATGATGAATTTATCAACCACATGGGCGATTGTTTCTTCGGCCAGAGGCGCAAATTTAATCGTCGCATCAAGGCGGTTTCTAAATTCAGGCGTAAAGAGACGCTTGATCTCTTTCTCGTCCTCATCATCGCGCTTATCACGGCCAAAGCCAATAGAGTTTTGTGACGCCCTAGCCGCGCCCGCATTGGTCGTCATGATTAAAATGACATTGCGGAAATCTACCTTACGGCCATTACTATCGGTCAGCGCGCCATTATCCATGACTTGCAGCAAAATATTGAACACATCAGGGTGCGCTTTTTCAATCTCATCGAGTAGCAAGACACAATGCGGGTTTTGGTTGACGCCATCGGTCAAAAGACCGCCTTGGTCATACCCCACATATCCCGGAGGCGCGCCCAATAGGCGAGACACGGTATGGCGCTCCATATATTCAGACATATCAAAGCGCAAAAGCTCTAGCCCCATTGTAATAGCGAGTTGTTTGGCCACTTCGGTTTTACCCACGCCCGTCGGACCAGAAAAGAGGTAAGAGCCAATCGGTTTGTCATTCTCGCGTAGGCCCGCGCGCGCAAGGCGCACAGCAGAGGCCACTTGATCAATGGCATTATCTTGGCCAAACACCACGCGTTTAAGATCACCGGGCAAGGATTTGAGCGCTTTGACATCATCGCGAGAGACAGATTTTGGCGGTATGCGCGCAATCTTGGCAACAACGGCCTCAATCTCGGCAATGCCCACAGTCTTTTTGCGCTTGTTTTTTGGCTGTAGTTTTTGACGCGCGCCCGCCTCATCAATCATGTCGATCGCTTTGTCGGGCAGCTTACGGTCTGTAATATGGCGCACGGCCAAATCAACCGCGCCTTGCAGTGCTTCATCTGTATATTTAACCTTATGAAACTCTTCAAAATAGCCCTTTAGGCCGACAAGGATTTTCACCGCATCTTCTGGCGTAGGCTCAACCACATCAATTTTTAGGAAGCGGCGCGCAAGGGCACGGTCTTTTTCAAAAATCTGGCGATATTCTTTATATGTTGTGCTGCCCATACAGCGTAATTTACCCGATTGAAGCGCAGGCTTGAGCAGATTGGAAGCATCCATAGCTCCGCCCGACGTCGCCCCTGCTCCGACAATAGTATGAATCTCGTCAATAAATAATATGGCATGCTCTTTGTCTTGCAGCTCCGTCATCACCGTTTTGAGGCGTTCTTCAAAATCACCACGGTAACGCGTGCCCGCAAGCAAGGCGCCCATATCCAAAGAATAAATTATGCTCTCAGTCAGTACATCTGGCGTTTCGCCATTAATGATTTGGAGCGCAATGCCTTCAGCAATGGCCGTTTTACCCACGCCCGGATCTCCGACTAAAAGCGGGTTGTTTTTGCGGCGGCGCGAGAGCACTTCAACGCAGCGCTCAACTTCAAGGCTACGGCCAATAAGCGGATCAATATGTCCGGCCAGAGCTTTTTCATTTAAATTAACAGTATAGCTCTCTAGGGCAGATTTGCTCTCGCCATCTGCAACAGGTTCTTCAGCTGGAGCGCGGGCGGGCTTGGGCATAGGCTCACCACTTTTTGTCAAGCCATGGCTAATGTAATTTACGGCGTCATAGCGCGTCATATCCCGCTCGGCGAGGAAATAGACGGCATGGCTCTCACGCTCAGCAAAGAGCGCAACCAATGCATTCGCGCCCGTGACCTCTTCACGGCCTGATGATTGCACATGAATAACCGCGCGCTGTATGACGCGGTGAAACCCTGCTGTCGGACGAGCCTCGTCAAAATCTTCAACTTCAAGCGAGGTTAGCTCTTCGTCAACATAGCGTGAGACATCAGCTTTGAGCGATACTAAATCCACATCACAGGCCTTCATAACTCCTGCGGCGTCCTTATCATCGGTCAAGGCCAATAATAAATGCTCTAACGTCGCAAGCTCATGGCGACGATCTGTGGCATAGGTCAGTGCCTTGTGAATAGTCTCTTCTAATATTGGCGAAAATGATGCCATATTTAAGTTCCTTCTAGCCCAATTTGGGCAATCATATTGGCCGCTAATGGTCGGCCCTTTATATATATATATATATTTGCATCCCGTAAGCCCTTTTCAAGGCCCAGATGACATGGCCGCGCATGACATCGCCATATATGGCCGCGCATGGCTGCGCTATTGGGATACACGCTTTAGCTAAGCTTTCTCCATCGTGCATTGCAAAGGGTGCTGGCTGCGCTTAGCGGCATCCATAACCTGTGATACTTTTGTCTCGGCGACCTCAAATGTATAAACGCCGCATATGCCTATGCCGCTTTGATGCACGGCGAGCATAATATTTGTCGCTTCTTCGGCCGTTTTGTTAAAGACAGAGACGAGTACCTCCACCACAAATTCCATTGGAGTATAATCATCATTCATCAATAAAACCCTATACATAGAGGGCTTTTTTGTCTTAGGCCGCGCCTTGGTGACAACACCGCGATCTGTCTCTTCATTTGCGCCATTGCCCTTATCTGGGTTTATAGGGGGCTTTTTTTCTGTCATATCTATTTCCATAATCGGCATTTACACCAGAGCGGCACGCCTTACTCACAAGAAATAGGGCGCCCATTCTAATATAGAGATTAGGTGACATCTATTTTAGCCCTCAAGTCTTAATTTACGTTAACCTTTCTTAAACACGACTTTGTCTAATAAATACGGGGATAACTGCATTTAGGACTGTCATGCGCGCTGTATCATCCGTGATAATTACACTTTTTACCGTCAGCGCAGCTCTATTATGCAGCTTTGCGCCTTCGGCCTTTGCTGGCCCAGAGGGGGATCGCTATGCCTCTATTGCGGTTGACGCAGATAGTCAGGACATTCTCCACGCCCGGCAAATTGACGCGCTGCGTTATCCCGCCTCGCTCACAAAAATGATGACGCTCTATCTGGCCTTTGACGCCATAGAGGCCGGCAGGTTAGATTTAAATGACCCTCTGCCCGTCTCAGCAAGAGCGGCCGCCGCGCCGCCCACGAAATTAGGCCTAAGAGCCAAGCAAAGCATAAGCCTGCATGAGGCGATACAAGCCCTTGCGGTGAAAAGCTCCAATGATGTGGCCATTGTCATCGCCGAAGCTATTGGCGGCACAGAGGAAAATTTCGCGCATATCATGAATGCCAAAGCCCAGAGCCTGGGCATGAGCGCAACCCAATATAGAAATGCGTCAGGCCTGCCCAATAGTGAGCAAGTCACCACAGCGCGCGATCAGGCCAAACTGGCCGATGCGCTCTTGCGTCATCATAAAAAATATTATCATTATTTTGGGCAAAAGAGCTTTTATTGGAAAGGCGCTTCGCTGAATAATCATAATAGTTTGCTCGGTACTGTAGAGGGGGTGGACGGCTTTAAAACTGGCTATACGCGCGCCTCTGGCTTTAACCTGACAATTAGCGCGCAGCGCAATGGCAGACGCATTATTGCCGTTGTCTTAGGCGGGGCAACAGGCACGGCGCGCGATCAACATATGGCCCGCTTGATTGATCGCAGTTTTGAGGTCATCAATGAGCGCCCCGCCCATATTGCCATAGCCGCGCCAGACACAAATTTTATCCGCCAAATTGTGCGAGAGCCTGCCCCGCTCCAAGCCTTTGAAATACGCGGACGCCGCGGTGAAAATGTGCATCTCGTCACAGGAGAAGGGGCGAGCGGCTCAGTTTGCCGCGCGGTAACGGGTCAAGACGAAACCTGCTTGATTGTGCCGCAATAAAGCTCCAAGAAGGGCTGAAGTAAAGCTATGCAAATCCTATCTTGGCCGATAGATTGCCGCGCGATATGAATACCAAAACACGGATTCCAAATATGCCAAACCCTATCATTATCCGCACTGAGCGCGAGTTGCGCGGTCAAATTTGGGAATGGCGCGGGCGCGGGGAGAGCATTGGCTTTGTGCCAACTATGGGCGCGCTTCATACGGGCCATTTATCCCTCGTGACCTTAGCAAAAAAACATGCCAGCAAAACCGTGGCCAGTATTTTCGTCAACCCCGCCCAATTTGCTCCAGATGAAGATTTTGAAAGTTATCCGCGCACAGAGGAAGAGGATGTTGCCAAATTGGCCTCAGTGGGCTGTGACCTCGTCTATATTCCAGAAGCTGGCTCTATGTATGATGCAAAACATAGCACGTCGATTAAGGTTGGCGGCGTGGCAGAAAGCTTGGAAACAGATCACCGTCCAAGCTTCTTTGATGGCGTCGCCCTTGTCGTCATAAAGCTGCTAAACCGCACCGCGCCAGATATGGCCGTTTTTGGCGAAAAAGATTATCAACAACTGGCAACAATTCGCCGGCTTGTTACCGATCTTGACATGCCGATCAAAATTGTCGGCGCGCCAATTGCGCGCGATGATCAGGGTCTGGCTTTGTCATCACGCAATCAATATTTTGATCTAGAGGGGCTAAATCTAGCGCGCCAGCTTAATGTGATTATGCGCGGCTGCGCCCGTGACTTAGCCAGCGGCATGGAGGTAAACCAAGCCACTCAAAAGGCGAAACAGCACTACCTTGACGCTGGCTTTGACCGTATAGATTACGTCACCGTCGCCCATGCCGATAGTTTAAAAATAATCGAAACAGGCAAGGTAGCTGTGCCAGCTCGCCTACTCATCGCGCTCCATTGTAAGGGCGTGCGCCTGATTGATAATTGCGCAATTTAATCGCGTCAGGCTGTTATCACCTAACGCTCCTACCAAACACCGAGCTCTATGAGCTTATGGCGTAAGGCAGGCGGCAAATCGGCGGCGCCAGAGAGCTGCGTAATATCTGCGGGCGCGTCTTCAGGCTTAAGATAGCGCCATCCTTGAAAGGCGCGGCGCGGCACTGGTTCAACGGGAACAAGCTCAGGGTCCATTAAAATCGCGCAGGCCTTCTGCCCTTGCCCGTTTCGTGTCTCTTCCAAACCGACAATTTGGTTGCGGCCCACAATAAGCCCCTTAATCACCCAATAGAGCGATCCGCCATCCAAAAGGGCCTCTTTTTGTTTTGGAAACATACGGGTGACATGCACATGGACAGCCTGCTCCCCTGCTGCTTTACGGCGAGCGATGAGCTGTTCTTGCCTGCGTTTTAAATCTTCAATTTCGCGGCTGCCAACTGAGAGCTTTTGCAAATGCATTACCATAGGCTCTTATAGCCATTAGCGCATAAAAAAGGCCAGCTTAACGCTGACCTTTCATATTTATTATTTACGGCTTTTTGACGCGCCCTAAAGTTACGCCTTTTAAAAGTTACGCACAAAAGGCTCAACATCGACGACATAACTTTTTGCCGTCTCGTCAATTTTAAACGTAACCATATCTTTAACATCATCAACTTTGATCGCCCCTGCCTTACGCAGGACACGGCCCGCCGCAGATTTGATCAAGCGCTGTCCATTTGACGCGTCAGACCATTTGGCTTGGACGCTAAATTTTTTGCGCAAAAGAGCATCCGTATACATAACGGAGTTTTTAAAAGCAGAGGCCTTCGTCGAATATTCCGTCGTGACGGAGACACAATAAGATTGATTATCAACACGATGAGGCGCGTTAAGCTGCCAGCTAATCATCTGGTCAGGTTCTAAGTCAAAATATCGCGCAGACTTGTCCATCTCAGCCTTATAAGGAAGATCATCACCGAGGTCATTTGCGATAATATTCTGATAGGATTCATCAGCTAAAAACTCTTCTGTAAGCGGGTAAATATAAATCCGCTTTTTACCGCGTACATGCCATAAAATCGTCTCTGTCTTATCGCAATGAAATGGAACTTTGGCCACAGGAGAAGAAATTAAAATTCCGCCGCGCGCGTTAAAACTAGGCCGGCCTGTAACCTCAGAAATTGAGCCATACATACGCTTTAATACGGCGTTATATTCTGGGTGCACATTCATAGCTTGCCGGGCATTGACCCAAATTGCACCAGCCTTAGCCGCTTTAATTAATGTCGCGCCATCAACGTCACGAAAATCGCCTGTACGAAACTGATTTGGGTAGAGAGGGTGATCTGTGTGCATTGTACACACATCCAATTTCTCTTTTGGATGCTTATCCAGCATTTGCGCTAAAGCTTCATCGCTGAATAAGCCTGTTTCGCTCAGACGATGGCGAACAGTTAAAATATCTTTTTGGAATTTGGCAGTGTGTTCATCTGTCCAGTCTACCAATATGTCTGTGCTTTTCTGTGTCATGTCCCACTCCAGCTAATTTGGAGTAGATTAAAAAGAAAAGGTTTATTTTTCACCGATTTTTAGGGTTAAGAGGGCCTTAATTTCTGGCGTAGCATGTAGTAAAACGCCCCCAAAACCATGATGCCTCCGACAAATATAGAAAACGGGACCAACAAGCTGCTCAAATCATCCAGACCCGTCTTATTTGTAAGCCAAGTCACCAAACCGCCCGCCAACATAGACCCGCCAAGCACCATCATTAAGGCATAAGCCCCAACACCTTTTTCCAGCTCAGCTTGTTTTGCCGTTTTGCCTTTTTGAATATAAGCCGACGCACTATCAGAAAGCTGGCCCTTATCTGTTGGGGCCGCAATATTTACATCAAGCTTTTCAGCAAGCTTTGCGTCAGTTTTTGCAGCAGCTTTTTCAGCAGGCTTTTCAGCATCATTTGCGGCGGCAAATTCTACAATTTTTTCGTCAAGGCCTTTGGACACGATTTTGTCTATAGTCGCCTTCGAGCCAGTTTTTGGTGCATCCGCCTCTAATTTTGACTTATCAATTAACGCGTCCAAACGCTCACTCACCTCCGCCGCGGCGACAGCTATGGGGGAGAGCGCCGCAGGACTTTCAGACACGTCTTGAGACGGGTCTTGATCTGTCAAAAGCAGCTCTTCTTGACTATCATCGCTTATATCTTCCGCGCTCTGTTGATCTTCTGGGCCGTCTGGAGCCGTCTCAATCCCATTGCTATGCGGAATATTTAGAGCGGAGTCATCGTCTGTACTTACAATAAAACTCTCTGGAATTTTATTATCAAGAACAAGCGGCACATCTGCCTCTTCCTCAATGAGGATAGGACTGTCTATATCGTCAAAAATATGTGTATCAGCTTCGAAATTAGCCCGATGGGCTATGGCGCGATCAGAGCTAGGCTCTGTCATCTGGCTAACATCTCCATCAAAGCTGTCATCAGAATTCTTTACGAGGCCATCTTCGGCAAGCTCGCCCCCCGTCACGGGGTCAAAAACTGAGCGCTTGACTGAGCCTTTATGCGTCTCGGTTTCACCTATTTCGATTTCACTTCCTGCTGACGTGTCTGCCTCAAGCTTGCTTGGCGTCTCCACATCAGCTGCAGGGGTATCATACTCCACCTCAGA
Organism: Robiginitomaculum sp.; assembly: GCA_023301505.1. Taxonomy (GTDB): domain Bacteria; phylum Pseudomonadota; class Alphaproteobacteria; order Caulobacterales; family Maricaulaceae; genus Robiginitomaculum. Next base: position 3,419 of record JALZUP010000421.1, on the reverse strand, counting down.
TAGACCAAAAAATCCAAGCGGGCTGTCTTCGCGCCGGCGCGCGGGATTTGGCACCGCTTCATAAGGAAGCTGATCCACAATCCCAGAATCTGGATCAAAATAATGCTCTTCTTCTGATATGCTTACCACGCTATTATCAGATAAAGCGTCAAGACTATAGCGGCCTATAGCTGGCCTGTGATAGCTGCCGCGCAAAAATAGCGCCTTTTCCGCTGTCCGGCGGCGCATCAAAACATCAATCACATAGACATAGCCGCCAATCTCAGCTTTGCGCCATTCATCAAAACTATTAGCGGCATCTAAAACACGTCCATTATTAAGCGCATGACGCACATTTGAGCTTAAAAACTTTTCTTCGCCTATATTGAATGCCAGACAGCACAGGGCGTCAAATTGATTTTGGGTCAGCGGCGCTAACACACCTTCAATGACGATGGTTTCATAGGGTTTGACATCGGCAAGCAAAAGCGCATCGGCGCGCTCCCGTGTTAATGCCGCGTCTTCAAACTTACCAGCTTGCTCGGCTGAAATGACATGACCATAGCCCACAACAAATTGCCCCGTGACTAACCGCTTTGGACGAGATGAAAATCCTTCATAAGCCTTAATCAGCTTTAGCCCCAAAGGCGATATGGTTAAATCAGAGCTCATAAATGTTCCAAATATAGACAAATAGGCACAAAATTCAAAATCTGCCCCTCTTAGGCGAGTGAGTTGCAAATCTTGCGCCGTTTATAGCGGTGAGAGGACAATCCGCCTAAATTATGTCATTTTGCACGGCGGTTTAGAAAAGCTCTCAGAAGATTGCCCTAACAATTAGGCTTAAAACAAGAGCAGGACAGCCACGCCTAAAAAGGCAAAAAAGCCGATAACATCGGTCGCCGTTGTTACAAAAACGGAGGACGCCACCGCAGGGTCAGCCCCTGCTTTCTTAAGGCCCAAAGGCACTAATATTCCCGCCAGTCCTGCGCAAATATGATTCACAATCATGGCAATAAAAATCACCAATGACAGACTGAAATTTCCAAACCAAATATAAGTGATCAGGCTTAAAACAACAGCAAATATCACTCCAATAATTATGGCTGCAACAAATTCACGCCGCACGGCCCGGGCTGCATTTGATGAGGTCAGGTCGCGCTCCGCCAGAGCCCTGACAACCACTGTGAGAGTTTGCGTGCCCGCATTTCCTCCCATAGATGCCACAATCGGCATCAGCACGGCGAGCGCCACATATTCACTTATCGCAAAGCCAAAGGCTGCAATAACGAAACTAGCTAAGATTGCCGTAAACAAATTTATAAGCAGCCAAGGCGCGCGAGATTTGACGGTTAAAAGCGCCGTATCGGTAATATTGGCTTCACTCACCCCCGCTAGGGCAAGAATGTCTTCGGTGTTTTCCTCTTGGATAATGTCAATCACATCATCCACCGTGACAATTCCGTTAAGCCGGCCTGCCATATCAATAACTGGCGCGGAGATCAGATGATATTTTTCAAACTGATAGGCAATATCTTCTTGGTCCATATCTTGCGGGATAGTCCTCAAATGAGGGCTCATCAAATCTTGCAAAACAACATCGCGCGGGCGGCGCATTAAATTAGATAAATCGACATATCCAATGGGCTTAAACGCGGCATCAATAATATAGATGTTGAAAAATTTCTCTGGCAAATTATCGCCTTGGGCGCGCATATGATCAATGGCCTGCCCTACAGTCCAAAAGCTTGGCGCGGCGACAAATTCACGCTGCATAAGACGGCCAGCCGTCTCTTCATCAAAGCTAAAACTCGCTTCAAGCTCGGCGCGCTTGCGGGTAGGCAGCGCGGCAAAAATCTTATCACGGCGCGTCTCGTCAAGCTCTTCAATAATCGCCGTAGCATCATCACTGTCGAGGGTTTCAACGGCGCTCGTAATTTGGGCATCGCCTAAGCGCGGCAAGACATCTTCGAGAACTTCATCTTCAAGCTCAGCCAAAATATCAGCTGTAATGAGCTGCGGAGCCATATCTAAAAATGCGCCCCTATCTTCTGAGCTCATCTGTTCAAGCTGATCGGCAATATCGGCCTCATGGGCGCGCTCGACAATTTCTTCAGCCAGCGCCATATCCTCAGAATTTGCCGCCTCTTGCAACCGCGCAAGGCTTAGCTCTTCTTGGCTTAACGCCAGTTGAGTTCGGGTTATGGGAGCTTGAACATCGGAAGCATCATCATGCGGATATGTCATCATGGCCTCCCTTAAATGAGTGCTGACAATAGAGATTTTCTATGAAGCCAGACTCACGCCATACGGCCCCTGACTTGCTTATAGCCAATGGAGCGCTCAATAACACATATATTTGATAATCCACCCCGTTCAAAATAGCGGCCTCAAAAAACGGCGAGACTTTATAAACTTATTTTAGCTCCATAAGAGTGCATTTCGTCATAAAGGATTCATCATAACCTCTAAGACAGGCTTAAATCTTTTTTGATAAAACTATCCCTGATACAACTATTGAGCGTGGGAGCTGACTAAATATTGGCTGATATCGCAATTTTATCAGAGGTTATTTTTGTGAAGCATATATTAATCAATACAAAATCCGCTCAGGACTTTACTTTGAAAAAAGCAAAGCAGTTCTGGGCAGATGAAAGCGCGGCCGTGGCAATCGAATATGGCCTTATCAGTGCTTTAATAAGCATTCTTCTCATTTCAGCATTCTCAGCTTTGGGCGATAACATAGAGGCCTCATTTGTCGGAATTGCAGAAGCGCTACAAGGGCCACCCGATGAAAAACCTATATCCTTTAGCATGACTCCAGGGTGATAATTATGCAGGGCGGTCAAAAGCCTCAATTTTTAGCTGCCTTCGCTGTTGCTTTTATACTCTCCTTTCTCACTATTCTTAGTCAGCCACTGGGAAAGCTTGACCGTGTTTGGTCGGATATTGTTTTAACCTCAAAGAAGACCTCATTAGAGCAAAAATATTTGATCGTTGACATAACGGCTGAAGATATGAGCCAAGGAGATGGCTTATATGTGCCCAGAGAGCAATTAGCCCAAACGCTTGAGCGTTTAAATGAGACGGGCGCAGACCGCATTCTGTTTGATGTCGCTTTGTCGGAAAAAAAATCCTCTAGCCAAGATTTATCACTGCTTAACGCAATGACAAAGTTAGGCCCAAATAGACTCGCCATACCTCATATGAGCGCAGCAAAATTTAAAGAACATGCAAGCTTAGTTGAGCTAAACTTATCAACAGATGCGGATGGATGGACGAGAACCGTACGCACATCCGGTGAAACCCTCGGATATAACCCCGCCGCGTGGCTCGCCACGGGGCGGCTTTCAAAAGACAACGTTGATATTGATCTGCGCTATGATCCTTCAACAATTAAGCGTATCGGCCTTGGCCATATTTTAGAGCGTCAAGACATA
>JALZUP010000420.1 GCA_023301505.1 Robiginitomaculum sp. | reverse complement strand
TATGTCTCCGTTAAGGCGTTTGGATTAACGCCGCCCAAAAACTTTAAAGCATATGTATATTCTATGCAGTTGACGTTATCGTGAATTATACAGGATAAAAATGGTGCGCGATACTGGGATTGAACCAGTGACCCCTACAATGTCAATGTGTGGCTAAGCCGAACAGTCAGTCACAGTTACAGTAAGAATTACGGAGCTATGCTTCTGAATCTATTATTCCCGTGGATGAAAACCAATACAGTTGAGGACTGTGAAAGGGAAATTAGAGAACTCATTAGGATGAAAATTTACACCTAACCCAAGTGGAAACGAAAATGGCGTCCACATGTCCCCGAGTTTCAGATTGGGAGTGTTTCTTATGAGTAAGTGGAAAAAACTAAGCTATGAACGCAAGCGAAAGCTCCATCATAGTGTTATGATGCTTGTTGCCAAAGAAGGGAAAGAAAGAGGCTTGCTAAACTTTGATGGTGAGCAACCTCTATGCCCTCAGGATGCCTCATTTACATTTGATATTGGTGCGGGATTAACTGGGACTGTGTCTATTAAGAATCATGGTGGTGATAATTGGGCCTATGCAAAGATAAATCTGAAAACAGTTTTCGTGGAAGGTCATCTTAAATTGGTTGATGGATTTCCTAAATTTGATTGGATGTGCCAAGCATATTCTGAGGGCGGTATTCCAGAAGAAATTGTTGATATGGCTTTGAAACCCATCGCAATGGATGAAGTCCTAGGCTAGGGCTTTGGAAGCGGCATCAACTGCGGCTCCAATCTAACTTTATAGATAGGCAAAGGGTGCTGTTACAATGGCAAAAAAGATAATACGTGGACAAGGAATAACGAAGTCGGAGCGGTACTTAGCTTCACTTGGTGATAAAGTTTTCCTGAGGCTTTGGTCTTATCCGAATACATTCATTGATAAAAAGCAGGGGAACAAAGGTGATGGAAAGGAGCTAGCAGACCTTTTAGTGGTATTTGGGGATGATGTTATAATTTTTAGTGATAAAGAAATTAAATGGCCGGAAATAGAAGATTTAAATCTAGCTTGGTCGCGATGGTTTCGCCGTGCGGTGGAGAACTCTGGAAAACAGGTTCAAGGTGCTTACCGATGGCTTTCAAAGTTTGAAGACCGAGTATTCATAGATAAAAAATGTGAGGAGCGACTTCCAATTGATCTGCCGCCTCTGGAACGTCGGCGGGTTCATGGAATTGTTATTGCACTTGGAGCTACAGATGCAGCAAAGAGGTTTTTTGATGACAAACGAGGAACATTTATGGCTGTTCCGTCAATAAAAGGAAAAGCTCACACGGATAAAAGTTTAGAAGATTACAATCCATTTTGTATTGGAGATATAAACCCTAATGGACCCTACGTCCATGTTTTCGGGCCAACCGCCTTAGACTTAATATTCTCTGAGCTCGATACTATAGCTGACTTTATTGATTACATTACTAAGCGGGAAGCATTTTTTCGATCAGGAAAGCTGGGTTTAGCGAGCGGTGAAGAGGACTTAATTGCCTCATTTATACAAAATGGAACAGAACAATCAGAGCGGTTATTTATTCCTGCTGATATGCCTGACGATTTGTCAGAACATACAATCCTCATCCCACCGGGTGAATATGAGGGTTTTATTAGATTGCCTGAATATCAAAGAAAATTAGAAGCTGATAGACCTTCTTACATCTGGGACAAACTTATTGAAGTTTTTATAACTCATATAATTGCGGGCACTTCAGTTGAAATAATGAATATCCCGCCCTCTGCTAAAATAGCAGAACGCGCTTTAAGAATTATGGCATCCGAAAATCGGTTGTATAGACGGTTTTTAGGTGAAGCTATAGAGGGGGCCCTCAAGAAAGCTGAAGATGAGCAGGCAATACGTTTTGCTCGAAACCTAGTTCCTGATGGCAACGATCGTGAACAAAAGGTTGGGTATGTATTCTTAATTTTGGCGTGCCCACCAGACAGTGAATTAGAAAACGGGTATGACCAGTATCGAGAACATAGGAGAGCAATGCTTGAGGTGTATTGTTACAATCTATTTGATATGCGCCCCGATTTAGAAAGTGTGGTAGGAATTGCAGTAGATGCTTCAGAGAAAGTAACAGGGCGTGCAGGAGGTTCTGAAGATCTTATTGCACTCGGAAAGCCAGACTGGTCTAAAGAGGAAGTGGAGTGGTTTAACGAGGGCAAATCTAAATATGACCTTAAGCAACAAAAAAGTCTTGTTAAAAGAAAAGTCACTGGCCATGAATTTCCGCTAGAAGGAGCACCTTTTGTTAGCAGGCAGCAACGTCGTGCGGCGGAGCGTAAAGCCGTGAAGGAAAGAAATAGGCGAAGGAATATGAAATAGTACTTCTTTTTGAAAGTTTATCAGAACCTGTCTTAGACAGTTCAGAAATTTTATCGTCCACATCGCAGATAAAGTGTGGCGGGCTTCCACTCAAAACATGAGAGCAATTATGGGCAATTACTTAGATGAGGCATTTGATTTACTGCGCATCGAACTTGAAAACCCTACAGCAGAAAATGAACTGTTCGTTCGCTATGGAACTGCGGCAAGAACTTTAGACACATTTAGGGAAGAGAAAGGTCTTAACCGACCACCATTAGCTTGGGACGATCTTACAATGTGCGTATCCTTGATACGTCAAATAAGAAACGTATTCGCTCACAATACTATTGAGCCAAAGTGGGATATAAAGGAAAGGTATCGGATGGTGTATGAGTTTGACGATATTTCCATTTCTTTAATGGATAAGCATGGTCATGACTTCCAATTCGATCACGTAGATGGCCCTGAGACTCTATTCGCCCTTAGAGCAGCTTTAGAAACCAGAATTAGAGACACTTCGCACTTACATAGCACTTAAGTTTAAACATGCTAAACCTACTATATGCTTGAAAATAAAGCATATTTAGTCTAAGTAACTGATATTATTAATTAATGTAAGAAGAAAGATGGTGCGCGATACTGGGATTGAACCAGTGACCCCTACAATGTCAATGTAGTGCTCTCCCGCTGAGCTAATCGCGCTTATCCATCATTTGGAGGA
>JALZUP010000419.1 GCA_023301505.1 Robiginitomaculum sp. | reverse complement strand
TTTTTAAAATAATTGCTCAACGTCAGGTTTCACTTCGCTTCAAGAATATTTTACGATTCCTAAACTAAAAGCAACAGATCAACGCCTTCAACAGGTACCATCTTTTTGGACAGAAGTCATGATAATAGCTTCTAAACTCCAAGTATATAATAGTAACTGGTGGCACAGCTCTATTTGGTATTCGAATAATATACTTATTCCGTACTCCAAAAACGAACGTACCATCAGGATACACAAGGCTCTCAAAAGACAAGGTTACAACAAGCCGTTCGTATTTTTTAATACTCATAACAATGAATGGGTTTCAACAAGAGTGATTGTTAACTCGATTTCACATCAATTTGAAACCAATGAGAGGAGTCAGATAGAAAGGCAAATCTGGAAAATTCAAAGCGCAATTATTAGAGCGCATGATGATCTCAATCGACCTCCGGTAAATGTATTGACATCAGATTGTAAACTAGTAATACAAGTAGAAGGTGAAGCAATGGAAATATCCAAAATCTCTAAAAGAATAATAAGGGACAAATTATTCCAACCAAAGAGCATCCAAACGAAATTAAATCAGCTTCAAATCGAAAGAGCTCCAAATTGGAGAGCCGAACACAATCATAACAAACATTTATTGCCTCAATACTCAGATGTAATGTGGCGATTGTCCCGCACAGCCTTACCCTTAGGTTACAAGATGCAAACGTGGGAAGAAGTCAATCCTAATTGCACCTATGGATGTCCAGTATTGGAACGCTTCAAACACTTATTTTATGAGTGTCCAATGGCAAAACACCAATGGCATTACTTTTTAAAAGGATGGAATCTATTGATTAAAAGTAACAGTCGGAGGTAAAGGTAAATTGAGGAGTGAGTCAAATCACTCCAAAGGTTTTAGCGGAGCGCGCCAGTAGTTATTGACCATTCATTGCTGCTTGATAGCTATCAACCAACCGTCCTCCTAGAACACCTAGCCACACACCCTACGGCTGCTGTGCTCCACTCAATTACTCATCGTCATCCTGTTAGTGCCCCGTCAGTACTATTACCTCAAGGTCTTGTGGTTTGTTTCATACTCTATTAGAATAATGCGCACTGTTCCGTGATAATTACTCGTATGTATGTACATAAACTTATGTATGTATGTATTATTTGTATCTAAAATAAACATTCTATTTCTTGATTTCCAATACTCCTCCAATGCCGAATACAACTTCTATCTAATATTGAGGAGGCATTCTAAACACTGTAAGGTAGTGCTGGTTTAACGCCTAAGCGTTCGCGTAACTTTATGAACTGCTTAGTCGGTAAAGCTTTAGTGAAGATATCAGCTACCTGATTTTCAGTGTTCACATAACGCATTGTAATCTCTTTGTTCTCTTGGAGTTCTCTGATCTTCAGATATTTAATTTCGATGTGCTTGGTAGCAGGGAAATTTGATGGATTATTGACAATTTGGATGGTTGCATTGTTATCACACCATACAACTAGTGGATCCTCTAGGAGAAAACCTAGTTCCATTAGTAGATTTTTTATCCAAACTCCTTCTTTTGCCCCTTCCATCGCTGCTACTAGTTCAGCTTCAGCTGTACTTAATGTTATATTCTTTTGTAGTACACTTTTGGCTGATATGGCTGCTCCAGCCATTATAATCGCAAATCCGGTAACTGATTTTCTAGCATCTTCGATGTTCGCGAAGCTCGCGTCGGTGAATGTCTCGAATATCAACCTGATATCGGCGCCGTTGAAGACTAATCCGTAGTTAGACGTCCCTTTCAAGTATCGAAGAATCCTCAGTGCAGCTAACCAGTGTGTCCTATTGTAGCAAGTCATGAAACGAGCTAATACACGTACTGCATTTGCAATGTCACATCTAGTTCCTCTAACTAAATACAGTAGACTTCCTATGAGGCTTCTGTAGTCAAACTCTTGTGCATATATCTCCTTCTGGGTCAACAGAGTTAGCCAGGTTCTGGGCTGAGAATAGCTGGCTTGAATTTCAACCTAGTTGCAGTGAATCTAATTACTTTCAGCGTCATAACTTTCTATCATGCGCCACGCGCTTTTGGGCGGTCAATGCAGTCATGAGCTTAGTGCCGGTACTTATTGCGCTTACACTGCATGAGTTGGTGGATATAGCCTTGATACGGAAGCGGCTTGGGAGGGGAGGCTATTGGGCTGTGGTCATTATAACTGCAGCTTTATTCGTCGCCCCGTGGGTAAATCCCGCGCATGAAATAATAACGAGCGCAAATGACCACAAATGGGTTATTCTTCTCTTGTTTCTTCAACTATCTTTATTGCCAATTTTGTTGGTGATAAATGCCTAACTATTGCTGAGCGCAGATGTGCCTAGCTAAAATGATAGACCCAAATTTGGGCGCTCCAGACCATAAATATCGCCAAGGCTAGAAACGGGCCAAAGGGGATCGCCGTGTCCCATTTACGGCGTATGCTAGGCATTAACAGAGCGCAAAGGCCAAAGCCGCTAGCAATCAAGATGATAAAAGGCAGCCCCGCCCAGCCGCACCATGCTCCGCCCGCTGCGAGCAATTTAGCATCTCCGCGCCCCAGCCCGTCATAACCGCGCAAGCGTTTAAAGCCGGTTTCAAGCCCCAAAAAAAATATATAGCCGATAGCCGCGCCCAGCCCGCTAGCGGCGACAGCCTCGCTCGCAGATCCCGCGCTTGCGAGCCAATAAGCTTGGATGAAGCCAATCATAATTAAAGGGAGGGTCAACCCGTCAGGCAGCAAAAAGGCTCGCAGATCAATCCAGGATAGCCAGAGCAATATTGCCAATAAAAGGACGCCAAATAAATATATCACATGGATATAATAGGCTTTTCTGACGGCCAGTTTCAATGGCTGGGCGATATAAGTTTGCATGACATATTCATTTCAGATGCTCTAGGTAAATATGGTGAAGGCATTGTGTCTACAGCTGACTTTATAAGCTTAAGCTCAGCCATTAACCCTTTTTGTTTGCCAAGGCCTTGTGAAAGGCCTATGCTTATATGCAACAAGTTTCATATAAGCATAGATATAAACATAATTGGGAGATTGTCATGAGAGACGCCGTTATTATTTCCACCGCGCGCACGCCAATTGGTCGGGCATATCGGGGAGCATTTAATGCTACGCCAACACCAAGTTTAGCGGGTCACGCCATAGATGCCGCTATGGCCAAGACGGGCATAGATGGCGCGCAGGTTGATGATGTGGTTATGGGCTGCGCTATGCAGCAAGGCGTTCAGGTGACATTGGCCCGTAATGCTGTGCTGGCGTCAAGCTTGCCTGTCACTGTGGCGGCGCAGAGCATTGATCGTCAATGCGCCTCTGGCATGATGGCGATTGGGATAGCGGCCAAGCAAATTATCGCCGATGGACAGGACATTGTTATTGGCGGCGGCGCGGAGTCTATCTCTATGGTGCAAACGCCAGAATTTCGGGTTGCGCCAGACAAATCTATCCTCGCCAAACATCCCGACGCTTATATTCAAATGATTGATACGGCCGAGATTGTCGCCAAGCGCTACGGCGTTAGCCGCGAGGCGCAAGATGAATATGCGCTTATCTCACAGCAGCGCACACATGCCGCGCAAGAGGCGGGAAAATTTGACGACGAAATTGCGCCGTTCAAGACAACCATGATGGTCAAAAATAAAGAGACAGGTGAAATTTCTCAGCAAGAGACCCGTCTTGAAAAAGATGAAGGCAATCGCCCCTCCACGACATTAGAGGGTTTATCTAGCTTGAAAGCTGTGCGCGGCGAGGGAGCGGTTATCTCAGCGGGCAATGCCTCGCAGCTCTCAGATGGCGCTTCAGCCAGCGTGCTTATGGAAGGCCGTGAGGCCGAGCGCCGCGGACTAGAGCCTTTGGGCATTTATCGCGGCATGGCTGTCGCTGGATTAGAGCCAGATGAGATGGGCATTGGCCCCGTATTTGCCGTGCCAAAATTGCTCAAAGCCAATGGTTTGAAAATGGATGATATTGGTCTGTGGGAGCTGAATGAAGCTTTTGCCGTGCAGGTGATTTATTGCCGTGATCAATTAGGTATTCCGATGGAAAATATGAACGTCAATGGCGGGGCCATTTCCGTGGGTCATCCTTATGGAATGAGCGGGGCGCGTATGGTGGGTCATGCCCTTATTGAAGGCAAACGCCGCGGCGCAAAATTTGTTGTCTGCACAATGTGTGTTGGCGGCGGTATGGGCGCGGCGGGCTTATTCGAGGTTGCCTAAGGCAAAATAAAATAGCTTCAAAAATAAGAGACTTATAGATGAGCACAGTTACTCTCAAGGACCGCGTGGCAATTGTGACAGGGGCGGGGGGCGGTCTGGGCCGCACCCATGCTTTGGCCTTGGCGGCGCGCGGCGTTAAGGTTGTTGTCAATGATTTAGGCGGCGCAGTTGATGGCCAAGGCGCGGGGAGCGACATGGCGCGCTCTGTGGTTGCTGAAATTAAAGCGGCCGGCGGTCAGGCTATCGCAAATGGCGCTAATGTCACCAAAGCTGACGAAGTCGCGGCCATGACCGAGGCCGCTATTTCGGCATGGGGACAGATTGATATTTTGGTCAATAATGCGGGCATATTGCGCGATAAAAGTTTTTCCAAAATGAGCTTGGACGATATTCGGCTCGTGCTGGACGTGCATCTCATGGGCAGTTTCATTTGCACCAAAGCGGTCTGGGAGCATATGAAAGAGCGCGGTTTTGGCCGCATTGTCATGACGACAAGCTCGTCAGGTAATTATGGTAATTTTGGGCAAGCCAATTATGGCGCAGCCAAAGCTGGACTTGTGGGCTTGATGAATACGCTATGCATTGAAGGCGCAAAATATGACATCAAAGTCAATTGCCTCTCGCCAACAGCGGCCACGCGTATGACCGAAGGCTTAATCCCGCAGCAAGCATTAGAGCTGTTGACGGTGGAAAGCGTTAGCGCGGCATTATTGCCGCTTGTCTGTGATGAGGCCCCTAACCGCCTTATCTTATGTGCGGGCGCGGGCGGCTATGCGGCGACTAAAATATATGAAACGCAAGGCATTGCCTTAGCGCCAGCCGAGCAAACGCCTGAAAATATTCTCGCAAAACTTGACGAGATTACCAACCCAGAAAACCAAGAAGAATTTACATCAGGTGCGTCGCAAACGATGAAATTTGTCACAAATGCCAGTCAGCTTATGAGCGGCTAAAGCCATTAGGCCGTTTAACTTTGGGTGACATCTAGGCCGTAAATCGGATCAAATTGGCTGTGCCGCGCCGCTGGAATATGCGTGCCAATTTTAAACTTGCTATCACGCCAAAGACGGGCAGGGCCGCGGCCTAAGTGAAATAATTTTGCATTATTGCGTGACTTAGCTTGCAGCATAGCTGTGCGGGCTTGGCGGTTTTGCGCGTAAAGTTTCAAAGAGGCTTCAATATTTAAATCCGCGCTCACATCCGCGTTTAGGCATTGGGCCAGAACATAGCTATCTTCAATGGCCATGGCCGCGCCTTGCGCCATAAAGGGCAACATAGGATGGGCGCTATCGCCTAAAAGGGCGATATGTGCGTGGGTCCAGCGCGGCAAGGGGGGGCGGTCAAAAAGCCCCCAAAGATAGCTCTCATCACAGGCCGCTAATAATTGCTCAATGGGGCTATCCCATCCTTCAAAGGCGGCGCGTAAGGCGTCCATATCTGCGCTCTGTGACCAGTCTTCAGACTGCCAGCTCTCTTGCTCTTTGACGGCTACAAAATTGAGCATGGCCTGCCCATTATCTGGCGCTTTGACATAATAGACGACAATATGCCGATCTGGCCCTGTCCAGACTGTACTATGTGTCTCAAATAGTCCGTCAGGCAGGGCGCTGGCTGGAACGAGGCCGCGCCACGCCGTTTGGCCTGTAAATTCTGGCGCAATATCCGGGTTCATTTGCGCGCAGATCTTGGACTTAATGCCATCCGCGCCAATCACGATATCGCCTTTTATCTCGCTTGTTACGCCCTCATATGTGGCGCGGCTTAAATAAGCGCCGTCTTGGGCGCAGCCATAGCCGGTAATTTTATGCCCTAAATGCAATGAAGCGCCTGCCTCTTGGGCGGCCTGTAAGAGGCAGTCTTGTAAGGCGGCGCGGTGAATATGGATATATGGCTGCCCATACCGGCTTTGATGCGCCGCGCCTAGCGGCGCGGTTAAAAGAGCGCGTCCAGAGCGCCCATCTTTGATGACGGCCTTTTGCGGGGCAAACCCTGCCGCGATAATTTGCTTTTTCAAACCCAACTTGCTGAGCACATGCATAGCATTGGCAGAGAGCTGTAAACCCGCGCCGACCTGTGATAATTGCGCACTTGCTTCATATATTTCAACCTGCGCCCCGCCGCGCGCAAGCGCGATTGCGGCGCTCAGCCCGCCAATGCCAGCCCCCGCTATTAAAACTTTTATTTTCGCGTCTTTCATCATAGGCCTTGAGGATAGAAATTATACCGTATAATAAACAAGCAAGGCCTAACTATCTATGTTTAAATAACGGCGCAGCAATATTTGAATTAACTTTGAATATAGCGACGGTTTTGTGCAATTTTAGACGTTAGAAGGCAGTCTGATTAAGAATTTAACATAGCCGTAAATCGGCTCACCTCAGGGGATTAATATGAATAAACCAATTTTAACGACGACTATTTCAGCGATTGCTGTTTTGGCTTTAGGGGCCTGTAATAATGCACCAACAGTGGATAGCGCCGCAGTGAATAGCGCGGCGGGCGCTGCAAAAAGCGTCGTTGCTCAAGCAACTGGCGATCTTATGGCGAATCTTACGTTGCCAGATTTAGGCGATGCGCCTATCGGCGATAAAGCCCCTAATTATATCTTTATGATTGGTGATGATATGGGCCTTGAGACGCTGAATTGTTACAGCGTTGGAAATTCTCAGGCACACACACCTAACCTTGATAAATTATGTGCTTCTGGTTTGCGCTTTGATAATTTTTGGGCGCAACCTGTTTGCTCGCCAACGCGCGCGACGCTTATTACAGGACAATATGGATTTTTGAACGGTGTTGGCGCTCCGCTTGATGCAACACCTGGCATTGATTGGAAAGTCCCTGAAGGAATTGTGGTTGAAAACCCTGCCCTAGAGGCGATCAATGCAGCTGGAGCGGCCGAAGCGGCTGCAGCAGCTGGCATGGGTGACATGGGCGCTGGCGATATGGGCGCAGGCGGCATGGGTGATGCTATGGGCGGTGACATGGGCGGCGGCGACATGGGTGCTGGCGACATGGGTGCTGGCGGCATGGGCGATATGGGCGCAGGCGGCATGGGTGATATGGGCGCAGGTGGCATGGGTATGGGCGCGGCCCCATCCGTTGCTGTTGTTTATGAGAAAAACTTAACCGACGGCGCGCCAGCACCAATAGCTCCAACAATCAATTCACCAGAAGGCTTAAAGCCAGGAATTTATTCCTTTGTTGAAGCTTTAAGGTCTGACTCAAGTAAAAATTATGCAACTGCGGCTGTTGGAAAATGGCATTTGGCGGGATCAAAAAATGGCGGCCTATCTCATCCCAACATTGTCGGATTTGATCATTATATTGGGCCGATGCGCGGGGGCGGTATTGCGACATATACAGAGTGGTCAAAATCTATTAATGGCGGCGACCCATTTTGGACAACGGGCTATGCGACGACAGATACAATTGATGATAGTATTGAGTGGATTAATACGGTCAAAGACGAGCAGCCATTCTTCCTATGGCTAGCCTTTAACGCGCCGCACACACCATTTCATATGCCGCCAGCCGAGCTTTTGGCATCTAATTTGAAAAATCTGACAGTAGAAAATAGCACGCCGCAACAACAATATCTTGCGCTGCTCGAATCTATGGATACGGAAATTGGCCGTCTTGTTTCCAGCCTAGACCCTGAGACATTAGCGAATACTTATATTAGCTTTATGGGCGATAATGGTACTCCGGGACAAGCTGAGCCGACAGAGCCATATGGCCGTCAACGTTCAAAGGGTTCAATGTATCAGGGCGGCGTGAATGTGCCGTTCTTCATCGCTGGCCCCGGCATTAAAAAAGGCATCACAACGCCTGCCTTGTCTAATAGTGTTGATATTTACAGCACTGTTTTAGATATATCAGGTGTCAATGACCCTAAGGCGGCGAGCGAAGCTGTCCACTCAGTTAGCCTAAAGCCTGTCATGCTCGAAGACCCTAATACCCAAGTCAGAGATTTTGCCTTTGCAGATGTCTTTGGTTTGTCTGGGCCTGTACGTAAAAACTTGCGGACAATCCGCAATGATCGTTTCAAGCTGATTGAAAATATCTTTGACAACACTGTCGAATTTTATGACTTGTCAAATGACCCTTATGAGAATGCAAACCTCATGAGCCGTCCTTTATCGGCCACGCAGCAAAGCAATTTTGATTCTTTGCGTCAGCAGATTGCCGATCTGGCCAATGGTCAATAAATAAGCTTTAAAGCTTTAAATTTATACGCCGCAAGAGAGCTTATCTCTTGCGGCGTTTTTTATGGCGGCGTTTTTATGGCGCGGTTGATTGTCTGCGAGTGCTTAAAAAACCTTGCCAATATCCCCCTCTTCGCTAGTAAGAGTCCAGATTAAGAGGAACATCCATGGCTCGAATATTAGTCACATCTGCACTGCCCTATATTAATGGCGTCAAGCATTTGGGGAATCTGGCAGGCTCTATGTTGCCCGCCGATATTTATGCGCGCGCCATGCGCCTTTTGGGGCATGAAGTGCTCTATATTTGCGCCACAGATGAACATGGCACGCCCGCGGAATTAGCGGCGCA
Source organism: Robiginitomaculum sp. (assembly GCA_023301505.1). Lineage (GTDB taxonomy): Bacteria > Pseudomonadota > Alphaproteobacteria > Caulobacterales > Maricaulaceae > Robiginitomaculum. The sequence continues at coordinate 2,895 of JALZUP010000419.1, read as the reverse complement.
AGATGCTGGAATGGATGTCGCCGAATATTGCGAAAAAATGCATCAGGCCCAAGCCGGTGCGGGCGCGCAATTTAAACTAAGTTATGACTATTTTGGCCGCTCCAGCGCGCCGTCAAATCACGCCCTCACGCAGCATTTTGCCCGCGTTTTGGAAGAGAATGATTTGATTGAGGAGCGCATTTCCAAACAGGTTTACTCAAATGCGGATGGGCGTTTTTTGCCTGATCGCTATGTCGAAGGGACATGCCCAAATTGCGGATTTGAAGCCGCGCGGGGCGATCAATGCGATAGTTGCGGGAAGCTGCTAGACCCTATTGATCTTATCAATCCCTATTCGGCGGTCTCGGGCAGCACTGATGTTGAGGTGCGCGAGACGAACCATCTTTATCTGAAACAATCGGTGATGTCAGAGCGTTTGCGCGACTGGGTCAACGCCGCCAAAGGCTGGCCGCATCTGGCAAGCTCTATTGCGCTTAAATGGCTGGATGAAGGCTTGCGCGACCGCTCTATCACGCGCGATTTATCATGGGGCATTCCTGTCACTCAAAACGGTGCAGATGGCTCAAAAAAGATACGCAGTGGTTTTGACGGTAAAGTTTTTTATGTCTGGTTTGACGCGCCGATTGAATATATTGCGGCAACCCAAGACTGGGCCGCGCAAACAGGCGCAGATTGGGAGCGCTGGTGGCGCACAGATAAGGGCGCTGATGATGTGTCCTATGTGCAATTTATGGGCAAGGATAATGTCGCCTTTCATACGCTCTCATTTCCAACGACAATCATTGGTTCGGCTGAGCCATGGAAACTTGTAGATCAGCTTAAAGCCTTTAACTGGGTGACATGGTATGGCGGGAAATTCTCCACCAGCCAGAAACGCGGCGTTTTTATGGACCAAGCGCTCAATATTGCGCCGTCTGATTATTGGCGCTGGCACTTAATGGCCAATGCGCCAGAGGGCAATGATGCGAGCTTTACCTTTGAAGAGTTCCAAGCCACCATTAATTCTGATTTGGCCAATGTGCTGGGCAATTTTGTCAACCGCATTACAAAATATGCAGCCGGGAAATTTGACGGCAAAGTGCCTGATGGCGGCGTGGCGGGCGAGGCAGAAGCGTGGATTATATCCGAGCTTGAAGCGCGCATCCCTGCTTTAATAGCTTATTATGAGGCCAAAGAGTTTCGCAAAGCGGCGGCTGAGACGCGCGCCATTTGGGCGGCGGGCAATGAATATCTAACCAAGGCCGCGCCTTGGACGCATTATAAAACCGATATTGATCAAGCCGCGATTGGCACGCGTATTGGGCTAAATCTTGCCGCGCTCTTTGGCGTTTTGGCGCAGCCTATCATTCCCGATGCCGCCGATAAAATCTTGGCCGCGCTTGGCGTGCCGCAAGATAATCGTAGCTGGGATTTTGGCGATAAAGAGCAGATTAAAACGCTTATTGAGGCGCTACCAATTGGTCACGCTGTGGGCGCGCCCGATGTGCTATTTAGCAAAATCGAAGATGATGATGTTGCGCAGTGGAGCGCTAAATTTGGCGGCGGCGCTTAAATTTTAAGACGGTGTCTTCGGTAGAAAATAAAGCGCAAGACAGCCCCAAGCGCCGATATAAGACAGCCCGCCCAAAGGCGTAATCATGGCCGCTATTTTGCTCCCCGTGAGTCCGTAAATATACAGGCTTCCAGAAAATAAGATCATACCTAAAATAGCGCAAATGGCGGCCGCCGCGCGCCAGCGCGCCGCAGCTTGCAAGCCAATAATAACTAAGAGCAGGGCATGGATTAAGTGATAATCCGCGCCCGTTTCAAAAGCCGCAAATTGGCGCTGGCTAATATCTCCAGCGGCGAGCAACCCCTTTAATCCATGCGCGCCAAAGGCCCCGATAATAACGGCGAGCGCGCCAGAAATGGCGCCTATAGCAGATAGTTTTAATGCCATAATAGTATTTTCTCTCTTGCTTACTCGGCGGTCTCTATTCGGCCGTCTCTATATGGGCCTTTTGGGAATAAATCCGGCTGTGCGGTTTATATAATCTTGATAGGGTTTGCGGTGTTTCATGCCGCGCTCCAAAAGGCCTTTGCCTGAGATACGCACCAATAGCACAGTCATAAGGAGCGGGCCAAAAACACTTAGCCAGCCCCATGGCACGGCGCAGGCCATCAGCCATGTTCCCCACCACATGCAGGCATTGCCAAAATAATTAGGATGACGTGTATATTTCCACAGTCCCTTATCCAGCACAGGCTTGTCTTCATAAGGCCCGTTATAGTCCTTCATCTGCGCCATAAATTTTGCAAGTTGCGAGTCTCCAATGGTTTCAAATAAGAAGCCAATAAGCCAGATTAAAATTCCCAGATACACTAGCAGGGCAAGCGGTGAACCCAGCACATCCGCGCCATTTGCATTATGGGCGACATAGCTACCAATGCCAATCCAGATGGGCGCGCTGACCAATAATATGAGCAAACCTTGGCTTAAAAATATGGTGAAAAAGGCCCGTTTGCGCCACGCCATTTGCGCGAGACCAGAGCGCTCACGCATAGCTATATAGCGTTTATCTTCGCCGCCTCCCCAATTGCGTTTGATAAGATAAAAGGACAGGCGCATTCCCCAAATAATGGGCAGTCCAGCCAGTAAGAGGGCGTAAGAGCTGTTTAGCTCATTTTTAAGCAGGCATATCGCCCCGACAATAGCAAAGCCTGTACCCCAGAAAATATCAATGATACTGGCATCTTTTATTATTAGGCTGATGATCCAGAGCGCAATAAGGCAGATTACAAGTGCAAGCAGACTTGTCAGCACATTTGCTAAAATCAATGACGCCATAGGAACTGTCCTTTTGTAGTTTAACGTCTGGGTGAGTTTTAACATCTAGGTGAGCTTTAACATCTAGG
>JALZUP010000418.1 GCA_023301505.1 Robiginitomaculum sp. | reverse complement strand
TTGTACAGTTAAACTTTTGCAGCCTCAGCCCTTGCTTCGTCAGCAAGTTTAGCCGCTTCGGTTTTCTCACTTTTGAAAAACAGCTTTAGTATGACTTCATAAATAGAAGTACTAGAAGCGTAAGCAAGTAATAAAGGTATGACGTCTGAAAAGCCAAACATAACAAACGCTATACCCGCTACAATCGCTAAGGCTAGCACTCTATATGTGCCGCTGTCAATCTTATTTAAAAACGGTATGTAAGCGCTCAAGTAGCCGCCTATAGTAACTAGTATACCAAATATGTAAGGCGCTGAATTTATTAGCGCGTCAGGGCTGGTAGTGTCTAGCGTCTCGGCGTATAAACCCGTAAACGATAGCACCGTAAGAGCCATAGCTAACCCAGCGGGGCGTACTATCGGCGTAATGAAGCTGTAGACGCCTTGCGCTACGATCTTCAGCACCTTTGCGGCTTTCGTTAGGTTTTCTTTTGAGTACTGAAAAACTTTGCGACACGCGACGCTAAAACGTTTGATACAATTAACTAGTAGGCGGTAAAGCCTGTACATAAATGTACTAAGTGAATAACTCATATTCGATTGATATTTAAAAAGGTGAATAAATAAAATTGTTTTGTATTAGGTTGTGACGGTTACGCGCGCAATAGCTCCACATTATACCGACTTGCTCAGCCGTGCCTTCAGAAGCACAGCACACGTAGCCCATAGTATTTACGCAATATACCCGCGCGTCTTCTAACCCGTAGTAGGGTAGTAGTTTTTTCTTTAGTTCAAACGTATGCGGTAGACCAAAAAAGTGTCCTACTTCGTGGGCTAAAGTATTTGTGTTTGTTACTGATTCGCGTGAAAGTACTATAAAGTCATACTTAGGCGCTAGTGAGGTGTAGCAGTCTTTACAGGTTTTGAAAACGTACGTATAGCCTAGTAAAGTAGTACGGGTATTACCTACCACGTAAATATATAACGTGCCGTCTTCACGTCCTGTAGCGTCTAGCGTTTCATTGAATTTATCAAACTTACTACGGGTGTCGTCTATATTAAAGTCTTGATAGCTGTACCACGTTAGCGGCTCAGCCTCAAATACGAAAGCGTCGCCGTATCTAAAGTTTAGATTATTGTGGCTAGCTACTAAATAGCTTTCTAGCGCTACCGTGTCAGTGGGCGCTACGTAATCTAATACGACGTACTGAGTTTTTATGATATGCTTTTCTAGTGTCTCTACAGGTACTTCTAGCGCTAGCTTAGCCGATTGTTTAGCCGAAGCTGATTTAGTTGTACAGGTCGTACTTTTGGTAGCTCCACAAGATGTTAGTAATATCATTGCCGCCGCCGCTAGCCATACTAAAACGTGTATTCTAATAAGTTGCTTTTTACTTCTCACTGTCTTCGATTTTTTCGCCCGCTCTACGGTGGTTAATAAATATTTTACTTTCTACTACAGGCGTCGCTAACTTTTCGCCCGCGCTGGTTAAATCTAATTTGTCTTTGAAGACGTCAGCCGTTTTACCTAACATCTCTATAGCTTTCAGTTTATCGTGAAGCTCTACCGTTATTATGTCGCCTTCAGCTTCGCCCTTACCTTTTTTAATGCTGATCTTTTTAATAGCGCGCGTGTCTAAGTCTTCTAAACTTTTTACGCCTACGTCACCAAATTCGTTAAACTCTAAAAAATCGGTAACGTCTTGAAAAGCTACGGGTTTTAATTCAGCCATAAGCGCGGCGGCTGTTACTTCAGCTTCTACAGCTTGCACACTTTTTAAATGTTCAACGTACGCTTTTACGTTATCATTTGCTAGCAGTCTAGCGGACTGTACGTACCTAGACGCTGAAGCGTAACCAGCACGGCGGCAAGCTTCGCCCCCGCTTAAATTTTTGTTTACGTAAAGCTCGCTAAAAAGCATCTGCATAGGATTGAGCGCTTCGAGTACGTCAGTTAATTCTATATCGGTTAATAAAGCCATAAAGCAAATATATCAATTAATTCTAATAAATGCCGCTTAAAACAGTCCGTTTAACGCTTAGCCCCTCTATATCAAAGCGTTAGCGAAAAAGTAAACGAAATAAACAGTATAAACGATTAGTCCGTTTATCAGTTAGCCTTAGAGTATCAATGAGTTACGACAAACGTAAACGAAAAAACGAAAAAACAGACCAAACTTTGTACAGGCTCTACGAAAAGTGTAAAAAATAAAAAGTGCTATTTTAAATAAGTCCCCTAATACTTTTACCCTAATTACTGTTTATTCGTTTAAGATGTTCATAACTCATTGATACTCTAAGGCTAACTGATAAACGGACTCACTGTTTATACTGTTTACGCCGTTTTACGTAAAACGTTGATATAGAGGGGCTAAGCGTTAAACAGTATAAACAGTACCAAATTCAGAAATCCCGTTTACAAACGGATAACGCCTAAAAACTAAAAAAGTCGCCTACCCCCCTACGGGTAAACGACTGAACATTTTACAAAAATAAACTGTCTATCTGTTTAGAATCATATCTAAACGGTTTTTTAGCTTAAAAATTACTGTCTCTTTTTCTTTACTCTTTATACTCCACGACGCCACACCGTCAGCCCCGTTAAAAACTATAGAAGTCTCTTTACCTATGTACTTTCTAAAAGCTGCATTCTCGAAGTCGTGAAATATTAAAAGAATTTCGGGCGGCTGTTGCCGTTCACGCTCAGCGAATACCGTGACGTTAAGCACCCCGTATTTAGTGCTGGTAGCTAAATGCGCGGTTAGCTTAGTCTCTTCTATGATCTTCAGCCCTTTTTCTATAGCGATAGCCTTGACCGCTTCAAAGAATTTTAAATCTTTCATTTTGAATTTAGTTTTAAGAAGACGCTACCCGCGCGCCTTCGATTAAGTTCTCAGTTTTTTCACACCAAACAGATTGAAAAACAGATAGCTTTAAATCGTTGGTCAGCTTAACTATAAAGTAGTCGGACGTATAGCCTTCAAAAAGGTCTTTAGCCTCAAAGATGCTATTAGCTTTCGTAAACATCTCTATGATGTTCAATAGTTGCAACGCCATTTCTATATTTTCGTCGGCGTCGTCTTGCCTTACCAAAGGACAGTTAAAAATAAGCTCCATGTTTAATTTTGAATTTATTAATGGGCTTGCTCAGCCCACACGTTAAAGAAATAGTTAAAGCCGTCATCTTCTACGTATTCAGGATAGTAAGACATTGACCAAGTTTTAGTAGTACCGTCTTCAGAATAGTCTACAGTGATCGTATTACCTTTGATACTTGCCACGCCTGACCCTTCTACGTTATAATCTCTTTTTGCTGTAGCGTACCAGTTATTAAGTTTTGCGTTTGTAGCTTGTATTACTTTTGATTCTAAAGACATAATTTATTTATTTAAGCGTTAATAAATATAATGTAAATATACGCATAAAATAAAGATGTTTACAAGTTTTAGCGTCACCTTAACATTTTCTTAACACTTTA
>JALZUP010000417.1 GCA_023301505.1 Robiginitomaculum sp. | reverse complement strand
CAGCTCTCAGCTCTCAGCTCTCAGCTCTCAGCTCTCAGCTCTCAGCTCTCAGCTCTCAGCTCTCAGCTCTCAGCTCTCAGCTCTCAGCTCTCAGCTCTCTAACGCTGAGCTGATATGAATAGGCATGTAGTCGACTTAATAATTTGCTACATTTAAGTAAGAGCCACTAGGGAGATGTCGAATTACTGTAGAGTAATATCAACTTTCTGGTAGATCAATTTCAAAACCTTCCCCATTTCATTGAATATCTTCCAGTGGATGAGAATGGTAAATAAAGCGTGGTAGACTTCCGCTTCGCTAAAGGCACTCCGGCGCAACCCAGACCACACCACTCTCCGACAGCCCAGAAAGGCCACATGCTGCAGACCTAAGCCCAAACTCGCCCAGAAGCAAGTCGCTTAACCTTTTAATCAGTAAACTTTAGCAGCACTTACTCCTCCCTCAACTGATTGCCTCCTCTAGCCCCGCACTATGGGGAAGCTCATAAACTTTAACAACCTTTTATGAGTAAACATTATTAAGAAAGGTTTCTTGAATTGATGCTTCACCTAGTCTTTATTCAGTGCATTGAATTCTAAACTTACATTTCAATTGGATAAAACAAAGGATCTACTCACAACTCTTAGTAAATCTGAAAGTTCTTAATTGTAAGAAACATTGAGTATATTTTATATGAGTCTGACTAAGCCTGAAAACATCCATAATTACATTAAGTATATGGGTTCGAAAACTAAAATTCTTGATTTTGTTATAGACGGAATAAATGAGGTTTACGATGGCATGGGGGTTTGCGATTTATTTTCGGGGTCAGCAACGCTTTCTGCAGCACTTAATGATCAAGTTGATATTTGGGCTAATGATATCCAACACTACTCTTCGGTACTAAGTTCAAGTTATTTATTAGATTCTCATCCAAAAGAGTCGGAAATTAACGCTGATGACTTAATTGCTCAAGCGCATAAAAACTATGCCTTGTTGCGTAATAGCTTAGAGTTCGACAGTTTAATTTATTTACCAGAGCATGGGCTAGAAGAGTATAATAAAATTGAAAAAGAAAACCAAAAGTTACTCACTTCATCATTCGAATCAAAATGGCATCTATTTACCAAATATTATTCAGGTACATGGTGGTCTGCAGATCAATGTATGTGGATAGATTCGCTCAGATGTGTGATACAAAAATACAAAAATCATCCTACTTATAATACAATGTTAGCGTCTCTTATGCATGCGATGGCATACACAAGCCAAGGAACTGGCCACTACGCGCAATATCGAGACGCGAAAAACGAATCTTCTTTAAAAGATATTCAAATATACAGAAAAAAAGATGTACTTAGATATTTCAAAAGAAAATATGAAAATGCATTATCTCTTACTCGCAAAACAAAGTCTAAATACAGCCACACAGTAACAACACTAGATTACACTAGTTGTCTAAGTAAGTTAAAAGGGCAAACAATTTATGCCGACCCTCCCTATTGCTTTGTTCATTACAGTAGATTTTATCATGCGATCGAAACTCTAACTCTTTACGACTACCCTGAGATACAAAGTAAGGGTGGAACTCACGTTAAAGGTAGATACAGAGAAAATAGACATCAGTCACCATTCAGTATTAAAAGTAAAGTTCGCGGGGCATTTGAAGAGCTTTTTTTAGGGGCCAAACAAAGTAATGCAAATCTAGTTTTGAGTTACAGCGATACAGGAATGGTTGAATTGTCTGAGCTATTACTAATTGCAAAAAATAGTCTGACTCAGTATGACATAGAGATCAAACACAAGGAACATGTACATATGACAATGGGTAGAAGTAAAGATCGCTCAAGAAATATAAACGAAATTTTAATTTTAGCAAAAAAAAGACAATGAGTGAATTAAAAAAGCATACTGTTTCCCTTACAAAATTTGGTTATCTCCACATTTCAGATTTACTACGAAAACATGAAATAGATCAAGTTTTAGAAAAAAGTAACATCGACAATGCTCAATTACTAAAAATGCTTGGTGGGAATAATAGCGAACTTCCCAAGGTATGGAATGATGTGAAAAGTGATGATGTTAATCTTATTGAACCTTTAGTTTGGTTATCAATAATTCTCAGCCATCATAAATTAATTGAACTTTTTTCACAATCGTCTTCTTCAACAGGTAATATCACGCGAGATGATTTGGGCTCAAAAGGATTCACGAATTTAAGAGGTTTTATGTCAAATACAAAATTTGACTTTCACATCAAACAGAACAACGATGATTTCTATTACGATCTAAGTTCATTTTCAAAAACACCCAATTTATTTTCATACGCAAAAGAGGTCATAGAAAATCAATTAATTAATATTGGATGGAACAATAGTATTCAAAAAACGGATTTTAAGAGAGATTTTTGGGAACAATGTTTTTTTTATAAATTCCCGAGTATATTCGGCCTCAGCAATAATGAATTTAAAAATTGGTTAGAAGGAAGATCGGAAAAAGAAATTTATATAAAACCCTATAAAAAGTATACACAAGAAGACAGCGAAGAATTCAATACACTTTTAGCAACAAGCCTCCTTGCTAAACCCTTTGCCATTTTGACTGGGGCATCGGGAACGGGGAAAACGAAACAAGCAAAAGACCTAGCAAAGCATTTTTCAAAAGATACTGAGGGGAGTAATTACGAGGTAGTGGCAGTGGGTGCGGACTGGACAGATAACAGAGCGACTCTAGGCTTTGTTAATTATCTGACACATGAGGAGTATCCAATTTATCAGAGCACGCCAATTGTGAACCTCCTATTACGTGCAAGTAAGGACCTTAATACGCCCTATTTCTTGATCCTAGATGAGATGAACCTATCTCACGTGGAACGCTATTTTGCGGATTTTCTTTCCGTAATGGAGCAGAAGGATGGAATGCTACAACTCCATAGCGAGGGGAACCCGCTCCAGAATTCAGCGATTGAACAAGATCTGGTACCAGCCGAACTGGATTACCCGACTAATCTCTTTGTGATTGGAACGGTTAACATCGATGAGACGACATATATGTTTAGCCCGAAGGTCTTGGACCGAGCGAATGTCATCGAATATAAGGTAAAGAAGAACGAATTGGGTGAATTCTTGCTCGATCCTCAAGAACCAGGAGAGATAGCCCCAGCGGGAGCGGAACAAGCTGAGCAGTTTCTAGCTCTTGCACGAGTTATTAGAGGAGAAGAGAGTAGTGAAATCGTAAAAACACTCGAAGAAAATCAATTAGATGCCGTCCAGAAAGATGTATTAAGCTTATTCGAGCTCATGCAAGCGAGGCGGTTTGAGTTTGCCTTTCGGACGGCGAACGAGGTTTCACGTTATCTCAAAGTGAGCCGTCACTTGAGTGCTGATCAAGCAGCGTGGGATGAGGGTGGATGGCGCGTAAGTCTGGATGAGCAAATCCTGCAGAAGGTTTTACCTAAACTACATGGGAGTATAGGGAGAGTAGGTAAACTCATCGCCCAATTAGCACACTTCGCATACAGCCCTGAATCCTCTAAATATAATGAAATGCTTTCAGATGTGAGTGGTTTGGGCTCTAAAGATGATGCCCCTAGGCCTGTCTTTCCTCAATCACTTGCTAAGCTCAAGGAGATGGCTGAGACCCTACGTGAGGAGCAGTTTGTGAGCTTTATTTAAGGGAATGACTGGGTATGAGAAACTCGTAGTTACCCTGCCTAGCGGGGGGCGCTTTATTCTCTGTAAATCAGAGAAGAATATTTCTTTTGATGTCGATGATACAGAGGAATTCAGTGACCTACCAGCTGGTTGGCGAGGGATTCCAAGCGAGGCCCCCCTTCCCCCTATTCAAGTAAAAGAGACTAAAGAGCTCCGCCTGTTAGAAACACTCAAATACAGTTGGGCTTACGAGACGGAGAGAGATACGAACATAACGGTGGAGTCACTCCTAGAGCAACAGCGCAATTGGGAGATACGCGGTGGCGGGAGCAGACCACCAGAAGGGTCGTTTCAGGTGATTAACTTTTTAGGTAACTCTTCGATCATGTTTCGGAGTCCAGAGATAGAAGAGGTCAAACTGGAGTTTATTTCCCGTAAGATCGACTACGATCAAGAATACCGTCAGATGACGGAGGATATTGCCGGCTTTTGTGAGCAGTTGCTTCTTTCCGTAGATTCGCCAACCAGCTTAACGTTTGCCACAAATCCTGAGGAGCGGAAGCGTCTCACTATCGAGAGCTTTTTCTTCCTGCGTCACTTCCTATCAGATGACAAGCTTGCGCTGCTGATAGAGCATATTCAGAGAAATCCACATCGCACCCTTACAAGTCGTAAAGAGTGGAGCCCTGTGGAGAAGGTAAGCTCTGCGGATCACCTTAGTCGTCCTGATCAGTATATGCGAGATTGGAGTCTCCGAGGGGGGCGCTTGATGGCTAGTCAAGCACTACAAGTGAGTAGAGAGGATTCCTACGATACGCCCGTGAATCAATTTGCGCACTTCGCGCTTAAGCAGTTTCGCAGACTCTCCTATGAGGTAAGTCTAATGCACAAGGCCAGCAAGAGTATTAGACGCGAGGCCTCTCAGTTAGTGGACATGCTAGATGCCGTTGTCTCTCAACCGTTCTTCCGTGGAATTTCGAGGTTGCAAAAGCTCCCGCTTAATAATCAGACGCTCCAGAAGCGCGAAGGGTATCGCGATCTTTTACGCGCATGGATTCTGTCCGAATCAGCTTCTTCTCTCCACTGGGATGGGCGAAAGGAATGTTATGGAGAAAATGATACGTATGAGGGGAATACCAGAGATGTAGCCACGCTCTATGAGTATTGGCTCTTCTTAGAGCTACATAAGATCCTTGATTCAATCTCGAATATGGAGCGCCTAGATACGAAGCTGGACGATGACTTTATCTCCAAAAAGGATGGAGAACTTACCGTGCACCTCAAGCGAGGGCAGAACTCCTGCTCGCGGTTCCGATACACTACCCGTATGGAGCAAAAACTGTATGTCTGCCTCCATTACGAGAAGACCTTTAAACAAGATAGTCTAGCTACCTCAGGTTATTCCTACAGCCGACAGTTTAGACCGGACTATACCCTTTCCATTTATTCGGCGGACTATGCCAGTGAGCAAGAAGCAACGGAGAATGGTAAGGTACGCCACCTCCACTTCGATGCCAAATATAAGGTCGAGAATATTCAAGCTATTTTCGGAGATGACTCGGAAGACTTAACTGTGGAGAAAACCGAAGAAAAAGGGAGTGACAACTACAAGCGGGGCGACCTGCTAAAAATGCACACCTACAATGATGCTCTACGGAAAACTATCGGCTCCTATGTGCTCTACCCTGGGGAAATAGGCCGGAAAAAGTATCTCAAATTCCACGAAATCGCCCCTGGAGTGGGAGCGTATGCAATGAAGCCCGGAAAGCCGGAGTGTAGCTCTGCCCTACAAGGCTTTATCCAAGAGGTGTTAGAGCACCAGTCCAGTCAATTTACTCAGTATAGCTATCTTGATGAAGCTAAGCATAAAACCTATTCTGATGAGCCAACGGTCGATGAGGAGACTATGCTTTACAATATAGCTCGCCCCTCTGCCAAGTGTGTTATGTTGTGGATCCGTGAAAATCAAATGGAAACCTTCAAAGAATATGGATTTGCCTACTGTCATGCGATTGGGAAAGACGTAGATAAAACTATCAATCTAGATCTTAGTACCGAAATTGGCTCTGAATTTTTACCAATTGAACAAACTCGTAAATATCTCGCTGGCTGGAGGGGGAAAATTACAGGTGCAAGATTCATTTCCTCAGAAAGGCTTGATAAATATTATAAGCACAAAACTGGGGGAAAACGAAGCTCTGGAAGTAGTGCATCTCATTACCTTCTTTATGAATTTAAGGACGTCTCAAAGATTCTAGTGCGTAACACATCGTCTTTACATTCCAAACTATGTTTAGGGAGGAGTAAATATATGGCGGTCACTTGCATGTGGTCACAAGTCTTGAAGTGTGACATCATTGCTGACTAACATATCACTGAAGACTGTCTAAAGAGTAAGTCGCAATAATAGACCTTTACCTCCTTATTGCTTTTTTAAAAAGGAGAAACCCTTGCAAGATATACTTACAAGGGTTTCATTGGTTACGGGAATAGGATTTGAACCTATGACCTTCAGGTTATGAGCCTGACGAGC
>JALZUP010000416.1 GCA_023301505.1 Robiginitomaculum sp. | reverse complement strand
AGACATAGCGCGCTGCCGCGCAGTCTCATAACTATCAAGCGCCGTGGGTTTCCCTGCACGAAGTGAACGCCAGAGAAGTTCATCCGCTTTGGCTAAGGCATCTCGCCTTGCTCTAGCGATTTGGATGGACGCCGTATCAAGTGAAACACGTATAGTGCCGCGTGGGTCCACACTTTGGTAAACTGCGGGGACTCTTCTGTGGTAGTTCCAGCGGTCTCCCCGGCGTTTAAGATACTGATTAAGCCGTTTCATTACAGGCATGTTGTAGCACAATTTGTAGCACAGTTTGTGGCACAATAAGTGTAGAAATCTAAGTATCGCGGGACAACCCGAGATAAATATGTAATGATTTCAACAACTTGCCTAGTTTGTAAAGCTAGAAAATGGTGCCCCCACACGGCGTCAATCCCAAAATATTTATTCAATTAAAACAGTGACTTAAAGTCACTTAAAGAGTTTCTTGGTACGCAAGTTATGCGTGATTTGGTTCACATATTACTCTTCTTTAAACGCGCGATTTAATTGGTCTGTAGCTGGTTTAAGGAGGTAATTCACGGCGGACCTTTTGTCGGTCTGCATAAAGGCCTCAGCGGGCATTCCCGGAACGAGTATAAGGCCTTTTAAGCGGGCAAGTTCATCTTCTGGAATCGTAATTTTAACTGTGTAAAACGGGAACCCGCTAACAGGGTCCACCAAAGTGTTCGCAGACATGCCTATGACATGACCATTGAGTTCTGGCGTGGTTCTTTGGTTGAAGGCAGATAAACGAATAGTCGTGGGTTGCCCAACATAAATTTGATCTATTGAGGCTGGTTCAACTTGAGACTCTATTATCAGTTTGCGCGTATCTGGTATTATATCCATGATGGGGTTAGCGGGCGTTATAACGCCGCCGAGTGTCGTAATCGACATATTATGCACAGTTCCAGAGACGGGGGTAATGACATCAATGTGTTTGACGTCATTAAGCGCTGTAATGAGCTGTTCGTTAAGGTCGTTAATTTCAGACTCTGTGGCTCTGAGCTCTGTCAGAACAGACTCTTGTTGAGTACGCCTGACTTGTAAAATTTGTATTTCAATTTCTCCAATCGCTGTTTTGGTTCTAGAAATATCAGATTGAAAGCTTGCGATTTGCCCCGTTAAAGCCGCTTGCTCTCGTTCGAGTGCTAAGACCCGTGTTTGGCTCACATAGCCTTGTTCTAATAAGGATCTTAGGCCGACGAGTTCTTTCGTCACCAGTGATATTTGGTTGTTATTTGATTCAATTTGCGAGGATAAGCCAGATGATTGCTGACGAGATTGCTCAATCTGTTTGCCAAGCTGATTGACCTCACCCGTATAGGCTTGCTGTCTTGCTCTGAAAAGTTTGTTTTGGTCACTCACGATCAACTCAATATACGGTTGATTTTTATAGTCGGGGAAAATATTTTTCCACTTAATGTTGGAATTGCCGTCGCGTTCAGCTTTGAGCCTGCTCACACGGGCGTTGGCTTCATTCAAACGTTTTTGTAATAAATCACGATTTGCAGTGAGTGATGTTGGGTCTAACCGCATAACAACGTCACCTGCTTGCACTTTATCTCCGTCTAGGACCAATATCTCTCCGACGATACCGCCAGCCAAATGCTGAAGTGTTTTGGGTTTGCCTTCGACAACAACTGAGCCCGGCGCAATAATAGCGCCTTGAATTGGAGCCAAAAATGACCAAGCCATAAAACCAGCAATAAGCCCGAAGATAAGCAGAAACCCGACTTTCAAATAGCCATCAAAGGGCACTTTTTCTGCTGCTTGGGTAGCGGGGACTGCTGGCGCGACTTGCATATCATTAGGGGGGACAATCATGTCCGTGCGCTCTGCTTTGTACCATTGTTCGTTTTTTGGCTTTGTTGACGATCTTTGTTTTTCTGTTGTAGGGCGGCTAAAATCTCATTTTTAGGACCAAAATGTTCAACTTGGCCGGCATTGAGCATTAACAACATATCAACAGCTGCAATAGCGCTAGGACGATGCGTCATAACAATAACTGTTTTCTGTCGTTCACGGCAGCCTGCAATTGCGGCCGTTAAAGCCGCATCTCCATTAGCATCAAGATTAGCATTTGGTTCGTCTAAAACAAGAAATGCTGGATCGCCATAAAGCGCTCTCGCTAAGGCAATTCGTTGTATTTGTCCGCCAGATAAGGTCAATCCGCCAGAGCCTATAAATGTATCATAGCCTTTGGACATTTTTAAGATCATCTCATGCACCCCGGCGCGTTGAGCGGCTAAGACAACCTCTTCATCTGGAGCTTGGGGACTAAACCGAGATATGTTTTCTTTAATCGACCCATCCAATAGCTCAATGTTTTGTGGAAGGTAGCCAATATGAGGTCCCAAAAGCGTACGGTCCCATTGATCATAAGTCGCGCCGTCAAGACGTATTGAACCGCGCTGAGGCATCCACACACCAACTAAGAGCCGCGCAAGTGTAGACTTTCCAGACGCACTCGGACCGATAACGCCCAGTCCTTGTCCAGGTTTGAGGTCAAAACTTACATTTTTAAGAACGGGTTCGGCTGTTCCAGGGGGCGCAGCTGTAACTTGCTGTGCAGATATCTGTCCTTTAGGCTCTGGTAGTTGTAGTATCTCACTATCAGCAGGTACGGCCTCGTAAAAACTATTTAACCGTTTGTAAGATTGTCGCGCATTAATGAATCCTTTCCACTGACCTATCGCCATTTGAATGGGGGCGAGGGCGCGCCCCATTATGATGGAACCCGCGATCATTGTGCCTGGCGTTATAATTTGAACAACAGCTAAGGCACAACCTAAGCCCAGTATTGAAGACTGTAGAAACATACGAAAGGCTTTGGTTGTTGCAACGTAACCTCCGGCGCGGTCACTGCCGGATGTGTGTAGGCTTGCGCCTTCACTATATGCGGCTTGCCAACGCGCCATAATGTTATCACTCATACCCATAGCGGTCAGTGCATCTGATTGCCTATATCCGTGTTCCGCAATCATGCGGCTTTGTTGCAAACGTTGCCGCGATTCAATGAGCGTTTTACGTGTGGTATATTCATTTAAGGCGGCAATAATAAATATAAGTATAGCGCCAATGAGAGCCGCAAGCCCTAAAGTCCAATGTAGCATCCAAATGACGGCAATAAATATGGGCGCCCAAGGCATATCAAACAAAGCGCCAAGGGCGGGACCTGAAAGAAAAGATTTTACAGCATTTAAGTCATCAAGTGGACGGCTTTTTGCGCCAAGCGCCCCGTACCCGCCTTGTTTCATCCATATGCCAAATGTACGCTCATTAAGATCACTTTCTATCTGGTTACCAATGCGAATAAGTATGCGTGATCGAATGAGTTCCAAAAGTCCCATGAACATATAAAGCCCACCCATGAGTATGGTCAGCGCAACCAATGTGGACATGCTTCGGCTCAGAAGGACGCGGTCATAGACTTGTAACATATATAGGGGGCCCGTTAACATGAGCATATTAATCACGCCGCTAAACACCGCGATGCCAATAAAAGCACGACGGCAACGTGTTAAAGCCTGCCCAAGTTCAGTTTTTTCAGATGCCTTACGCGCGTCAACCACTCTGTCTCCCCTTAACAAAACTCAGTTTAGTTTTGCATTTAACCAGCTTTAATCCATATATACAAATATAACTTACTGTAATCTTTTAATTTACTTTCAATCTTAAAGTAGAGATGTGTAAGTTATGCAAAATGTATTACATGTAAGATGAGCTCAAGTGAGTTGATTTTATAATGGGGATAATATGGAGATGAAGGCTGTTATACTTATTGAAAAATTATCAAAATTTATGACTTTAGATAAATTAAGATTGACAGCGCGGTATGGTTGTTGCGGCTTAGTAATATTGACCGTTGGTCTAACTAACATAGCTCAAGCTGAAACCTTCGAAGAGGCTTTGATATCTGCATATAATAACCACCCTCAATTGCTGGCGGAGCGGGCAAGGTTGCGAGAGATTGACGAAACTTATGTGCAAGCCAGAGCTCAAGGACGGCTGACATCTGATATAAGTGCTGATACAGGTTTTTCAGATTCAACTATATCTCAACCTTCAGCTTTTGGTCCTTCCAATACCTCGTCTTCACTGAAACCACATTCTGCTCAAATCCAATTTGTGCAGCCCCTTTATCAAGGCGGCCGTGTATCCGCGCTTAAGAAGCAGGCTAAAGCGGGCGTTCTGTCTGCTCGTGAAAACCTGCGTAATATAGAACAAAATATTTTTCTTTCGACCGCAACAGCCTACGTAGATGTCATCCGAGATGAGGGTGTCACGCGCTTACGCCGCCAAAACGTCCGCGTCCTAGACAAGCAAGAAGTCGCCTCTCTAGAACGGTTTAGGTTAGGGGACGGTACGAAAACTGACATTTCGCAATCACGATCCCGTATTGCCGGAGCTGAAATAGGCTTAGCGCAGGCGGATGCTCAATTGGCTTCTAGCCGAGCACTTTATATCGAAGCCGTTGGGCATCCTCCAAGCGAGTTATCTCCAGCGCCTAAGTTTATCCTTCCGCAAACTTTGGGAGAGGCCCAAAAAATAGCACGGGAAAACAACCCCCAACTCATTGCGGCAATGTTCAATGAAGAAGCTGGTGACGCTGCGATCAAACTTGCAAAGTCCGCTTATAGGCCAACAGTGTCGCTCAATGGATCTTATCGAGTATCAGAAGATTCGTCTACTAATCTGACGGAATCGGAAACATCGAGTATTGTAGCACAGCTTCGCATCCCATTATTGACGGGCGGTTTAACGGGGTCTCAACTCCGTTCAGCCAAGCATGCCCGTACGCGGCTTTCTTTTGAAACGCGTACCGCAGAACGGGCCGTAGACCGGGAGGTAGCGCAGCTCTGGGGGCAGCTAGATGCAGCCAAACGATCTCTCGTAGCTAGTCAAACTCAAGCTAAAGCCGCGCAGGGCGCTTTGAAGGGTGTAGAGCTTGAGAAGAAAGTGGGAACGCGAACAACGTTGGATGTTTTGGACGCGGAAGAGGAGCTTTTGAATGCAGAATTAACGCTTGCTCAAGTCCAACGCAATTTAGATGTGATAGGGTTTCAATTTCTGACGCTTCTTGGGGCTTTTGATGCTCAATCATTAAGATTAACCACAGATTATTACGACCCCACCGATAATTTTAGATCAGTTAAATTTAAAGGCCAGGATGCTTTCATTGACCGTTATGTCCCAGAAGCAGTACAGAAAATTGGAAAGCAACTCCCGAATATTCCAAAAGATATAATTAACTTGGTTTCAGATTCAGCTATTCCTGCTACTCTTAAAAAAGATGTGGAAGCGCTCTCCAGGCCGCCTGCTTATCTGGGAACCTTTATTAAAGAAGGCGTTGATGTGGTGACATTTCAGCAGCCTGAATATGGCATATCTGCTGATGTTGAACCGTTAGATAAAAGGTAAATGGCCTGAGATATACTTATTTAAT
>JALZUP010000415.1 GCA_023301505.1 Robiginitomaculum sp. | reverse complement strand
CTTCCGATCTACACTCTCCTTGCTTCCAGTTTTACCAAACAAGGTGTCTACAAAGCTAGGGGCACATCAATTGAGGGCTTTTTTGTGAAGAATAAATAGCTTTAGAAGAGCTTCTGGAAGTCACTGCTGTTTAGAACGTCGAGGGCCGCTCATAAAGCCCGTCCCTTGGCGTAACGCTCACCCCGCTTTTGCCTATTGCCGAAAACACACTCATTAGGGCTAGCCATAATTTGCGTCCCTTGCTGGCTCCGACCCGTTCATGCCATGCTTGCGGGCCGTCAGCGCGCAATGTTTCGCCTATTTCGCGATAAACTGACAAGGCGGCGCAGATAGCCCATGCGCAGCGAAAGGGCAGCTCTTTAATGCCCACGCGCGCGCTTTGGTAATAATCTTCAGCCATATCGAGCAGCTCTACCGCCGCAATATGGGCGGCGGGCCAATTATCGGGATTAATGAGCGGGGCGGCTGTGGTGGGCGCATTTGCTAAGCGCAATATATCTTCGGGCACATAAATGCGCTCTGCCTTGGCGTCATCGACCACATCACGGGCTATATTGGTGAGCTGAAAAGCTAGTCCTAGATCAGAGGCACGGCTCAGCGTTTTCTCATCAGGCGCGCCCATAATATAGGCCATCATAACGCCGACAACGCCCGCCACATGATAGCAATAATCTAAAATATCATCTTTGCTCTGATAATGGCGAATATCAGTGTCCATCTCAAAGCCGCGCAGCAGCTCATAGGCATGTTTATGCGGGATATTATGGCTGTTAAAAACGCGCGCTAGCCCTACAAAGATAAGCTCATCTGCGCTATCTTCACTTCTTAAAGACTCCCCAGCTAGCGCCGCTTTAGTTTGCGCGGTTAAGCGCTCAAGCCGCTCTCTTTGCCCGTCACGGTAATCTGTGATTTGCCCGTGGCCCATTTCTTGGCCGTCAATCACATCATCGCAATACCGACACCACGCATAGAGCATAGCCGCGTCATCGCGCATTGCAGGCGAAAATATATGCGAGGCGAGCGCGAAAGATTTAGAGCCTTTGGCGATGCTCTCATGAGCGTGGGAGATGATAGCATCGGCCATAATTAGCTTTTTAGCTGCCCAGTTAACTTCTCAGTTAGCTGCCCAGTTAGCTTTTCAGAAAAATCACCCTCAATCACTCCAGCCGTCGCTTTGGCCGCGCCGACCACGCCCGGAACGCCTGCGCCCGGATGCGTGCCTGCGCCGACAATATACATATTCTCTAGCACATCATCGCGATTATGCGGGCGAAACCACGCGCTTTGCGTCAGAATAGGTTCGACTGAAAAGGCGCTGCCTAAATGTGCATTAAGCTCATCACGAAAGCCAAAGGGGGTGAGCGTTTTGACCACGTCCAAATCGCGGCGCAGATTGGGGATAGAATGCTCTTCTAAATAGTCTAAAATTTTATCCGTATATTGCGGGCCGACCACATCCCAATCAAGGTCAGCATGGCCAAGATGCGGCACAGGTGAGAGCACATAATAAGAGCTGCACCCTTTAGGCGCCATAGACGGATCGGTCACACAAGGGGCGTGTAAATAAAGCGAGAAATCATCTGGTAGTTTTTTGCCTTTGCCAAAGATTTCAGCAATCAGGTCTTTATAGCGTTTTCCGAGCAAAATAATATGATGTTTCATATTCTTATGCTCAACCTTTAGCCCAAAATAGATCACAAATAGTGACATAGAATGGGATTTGCGCTTAAGCGCTTTAGCATATTTTTCGCCGCGCTTATGGCCTGACAAAAGCTTATCATATGTATGCACCACATCGGCATTTGAGCTAACCAAATCAGCGTCATAGCGCGTGCCATCTTGCAGGCTTATCCCTGTAACGCGGTTGCCCTGCGTGTGTATTTGTTCAACTTCGCTAGACAGGTAAATCTGCCCGCCTAGCTCTTCAAAGAGCTGGACAAGGCCTTGCACTAATGCGCCCGTCCCGCCTTTGGCAAACCAGACCCCGCCCTTGCGCTCTAGCGCATGGATGAGCGCATATATTGAGCTGGTCTTGAACGGATTACCTCCGACAAGAAGCGACTGAAAGGATAAGAGCTGACGCACTTTTTCATTTTTGACGAATTTTGACACCATGCCATAAACTGATTTATCCGCGCGTAATTTCACAAGCTGCGGAGCGGCGGCAAACATTTGGCCGACTTTGAGAAAGGCCGTTGTGCCAAGTTTTTCATACCCCTCACGGTAAAGCTCTTTGGAATAAGCTAAAAATTTGTGATAGCCCGCCACGTCGGATGGCTCGCGCGCGGCGATTTGCTGCTCAAGATAGGCGTCATCATTATTGTAATCAAACACATCACCATCTGACCATTGCAAACGGTAAAAAGGATCAACTGGCAATAAGGTGACATAATCATCCATATTTCGCCCTGACAAAGAAAATAGCTCTTTGAGGCAATCGGGGTCAGTTATAACGGTCGGCCCGCCGTCAAATTTATACCCTTTTTCCTCATAAACATAGGCGCGCCCGCCGGGCTTATCGCGATTATCAAATAATTTGGTCGCAAATCCCATGCTTTGCAGGCGCACGGCTAAGGCGAGCCCCCCAAACCCACTGCCAATGACTATGGCGCTAGGTTTTTGCGGGCCAGATGATGAAGTCATTATGCGTTATCCTTGTCCGTTTTTTGGCCCGTCTTTTTGCCCATATCCTTGCCCATATCCTTGCCTGCCTCACGTGTCAGAAAGGCAGATTCGCTGAGATTAGCCAGCGCCTTGCGAATAGGAACAGGCGGCTTACCCGCCAAAATGCGTATCTTATCCGCCTTTGTCAGGCGATTACGGTAAAAGCGCGCGATAAGGTCTTCAGATAAGCAGTAAAAGCGCTGCAAAACCTTGTAGCGCTGAGTAGGCTCCGCCGCGCGAAACAGCATACGGTTTAAAAATCGTAAGAAAGTCTCTTCATGGTAGTGGTCAACACGGTGATAGGCCATTTCATGGCGCATAGCTGGCCCAAAGTCTGGCCCGTGCTGTTCAATCATATCGCAGAGCACATTCGCGCTTTTAACCGCCTCGGGTAGGCTATAGCCTGTCACGGCATGATAATAACCGCCGCGCATACCCAGTAGGACAGGCCCCTCTTCTTCGGTACTGACATCCGTTCCAAAGCCGCGATCTACCGCCAATGTGATTGGCAGAACTCCGCGTTCTTTTCGAATAATTTTATAATCTGACCAGCCTTTGCTATGAATATATTCATTGATACGGCTTGAAACAACGCGATCATCAAGCTCTGCATCATCCGTGTAATAAGTGTCTTCGACCAACATTTGCGTTGGCGTGAATGGCAAACAATAGACAAATCTATAGCCATCAAGTTGGGTCACTGTCGCATCCATTATAACGGGGTGGATGAGGCCATGAGGCTGCGCGGTTTCAATGACGTGCCCAACAAATTTCTGGCGGCCCAATATCACATTATCATTGGGCTGATGACCTCGCGCATCACAGACAGCTTTGGCCGTTAAAACCTCACCAGATGTTAAGTGCAGTTCTGTTGCGCTCAGGCGCTCAGCGGACACGCCTAAATGAAGTTTTAGGCGTCCACTATCTATATGGGGCTGCACCGCGCGCAGCAGGCTCGCACTATTACCGCTGCAATATTCTATGGACAATGTGCGTACGCGCTTCGGGAAGGCCACATCATATTTCGGCCAGCTATAGGCGATAAATGGGTCCAGCCAATCTTGCATATGCGGTAAAATATCCGAGCGATTAAAAGACCATGTATGATCCCCGCCAATTTCATCCGCCTGATCAACAAGACAAACAGTCAAATCCTTGTGAATATCCAAACAGCGCCACGCGGCCATCAGGCCAGACAAGCCCGCCCCAACAATGACCATATCTGCGGTTAAACTATTGTCGTCCCTACTCATAATTATGCTCTTTTAGTTTTATATGCTGAGAAAAGCCTAGCCTATTTGCATTTCAATGTCGTTCACAAATATTAAACGGCGTCACATTATCTGGCTTTAGAATAAAATAGTCCCTATGGGCTCTAACGCTTGATTAAAAAGGGTTTTATTCGAATCGCAAGGACACAGAATTCATTTAAATGATGTTATGCTATAACATACATGCAATTTAAAATGGCCAAAAGGTTTCATTAAACACCCATAACTTGCAGAATATTTTGGGCAAGTTAAGTTAAATGGCTAATTACCCAACAATTAGCGTTAAATACGGATGAAGCACTTTCATTTAGCTGAAAAATTGCCCAAAAGTATTTTGCCAATCGCAAGATTGGTAGGCGGGTGGTAAGGTTGCCCCACATCGGCTAAGCCGCCCGTCTTTTATTACAGTTTTTCGAGAAAATTCGCCTATTATCAGGCAGAATTGGACAAAAACCTTACCACTCGCCCTATATCGCGAACATATTTGAATATCTCACGCGATAATTGAGTGAGTTAAGCCTGAATTGTGGTCAAATTGTGTAATGGTTAGATTGCTCACCTTAAAGTGATTATAGGCCTAATTATCTGTCTGCGTCTTAGCTGCCTGCATCATAAGTGCCTGCGTCTTAAGTCCCTGCTTCGGGAAGCTTAGGCATGTAATTATTGTCATGTTTGGCCAATATTTCACTTGCCGCAAATTCACCTCGGCTATTCATCGCTCCGATCAGCACAACGCCCTCTCCCTCATCAAACAAATCTGGTAATATGCCTGTATAAATAACTGGCAGATTATCAGGAAGTTTGTCGGGGTTTTCAAAATCGCGCACTACAAATCTAACGAATAAATTCTCGCCCCGTTGCAAGCTCCCCTCGGCGACAAGGCCGCCAACGCGAACTTTGCTGGATTTAGCCACAAAGCCTTCTGATAAAAGCCCACTTGGACTATGAAAAAATTGCGTATTTGACCGTAAAGCCCCCAACATCAAATATACGCCTGCAATCACAAGGACAGAGCATGTAAAAAATATAGCCAAACGGCGATTTCTATATTTTGGGGCCATGACAGCCCTATAAAACAATTTCCAACGATTTGCACGCGGCAAGGTATCGCGGCAAACATCATGGCGGCATGAAACCAAATGAGCGAAATTACGCTCAAAGCCTCTTACGTTCAAAGCCTCTATAGACCTGCCCGCACAAATAGGTAAAACAGGCTTATATTCGCCGTCCCAGCCTGATGAGAGCTTTACATGCCTTCGAGCCAAGATAGATTTTCGGTAATTCTGCGCGGCGTTAGCGTCTCGCGCGGGTCGCGCCTGCTCTTCTCGCGGCTTGACCTTAGCCTATCAGACGGAGAATTCATCTGGGTTAAAGGCGATAATGGCATGGGCAAAAGCTCTTTATTGCGGCTTTGCGCAGGGCTGCTTGCGCAAAATGAAGGCGCAAATGAGGGTGCAAATGAGGGTACAGTAGAGTGGTATAAAAACGGCCAGCCTATCCCTGCGGCGCAAATCATCAGCTATCAAGCTCATCGCGACCCGCTCAAGCCAACATTAAGCGCGAAAGAGAACTTAGACTTCTGGCTCAAAATGCGCGGCTTTGACGGGCAAGGTGAGGCAGATATTCTCGCCGCCCTCTCCGCCGTCAATATGGCCGCCTATGCTGATAGCCGCGCTGGCACTTTATCGGCGGGGCAATCTCGCCGCGTCGCGCTGGCTAAGCTAATCCTCGACAATAAGCCTATTTGGCTCATGGATGAGCCATCCGCCGCAATGGATGCACATGGCAAGGCTATTATTACAGAGCTTATCCAATCACAATTGGCGCGAGGCGGCGCTGTCATGCTGGCCTCCCATAGCGCCCCGCATGCGCTGAGCAATCAAGCGCGCCTGCTAACGCTAAACAATGCGGTTGAGCCTGCAAATCTAGCGGGGCAATTAGCTGAGCAGGCAACTAGACAGACAGGGCTATCATGATTGGCAGCCTTATAGAACGCGATGTGAAACTAGCCTTAAGGTCTGGCGGTGCATTTTTGCACAGCTTGCTCTTTTTCATCCTCTTTATCATGCTCAGCGCCGTTGCGCTTGGCGGGGAAGCGGCACAATTACGCCCCCTCGCCCCTGCCCTGATATGGCTCGCCATTATTTTATCATTACTGCTAAGTTTTGAGCGTCTTTTTGGGGCCGATTATGAAGATGGAACCTTAGAGCAGCTCACCCTATCGGGCGCGCCTTTACTGACCATTGTCATCGCTAAATTAATTGCCCATTGGCTGCTCATCATGGTGCCCTTACTTATTTTATTGCCAATTGGCGGTTATAGCCTTGGCCTCACTGGCCCAGCCTTGGCGGGCTTATTTAATGCCGCGCTTATCGGCAGTCCCGCCCTGATAATTTATGGCGGCTTTGCGAGCGCCTGCATGATTGGCTATCGCGGCGCGGCCTTAATCATTATTGTGCTAACTGTCCCTCTCATTCTGCCTGTGCTGATTTTTGCGCTCGAAGCCGTGGACAGTTTCGCAGAGCAGTCTATGCTTAGCCCAGCATTTAAAATGCTTATCGGGATCAACTTAATTTCGGCAGGTCTGGGCATTCCAGCTATTGCCGGCGCGCTTAAAGCAAATTTGGATTAGAAGGTAATCACTACGATGATAAATTGGCTCGCCAATCCCGTCCGGTTTTTAAAATTTGCGCGCTATGCTAGCCCGGTTTTCGGCGGACTTGCGGTGGTTTTAATTCCGATAGGGCTATATTTTGCTTTTTACGCCTCTCCAGCAGATTTCAAGCAAGGCGATAGTGTGCGCGTCATGTATATCCACGCTCCCGCTGTCTGGCTGGCTATGCTGGCTTATGCAACAATCGCGATCGCTAGCTTCATTAGCTATATATGGCGTCATCCATTGGCTGATATTGGCGCGCGGGCCTGCGCCCTTCCTGGGGCCGCCTTTACCCTCATCGGCCTGATTACAGGCAGCCTTTGGGGTTCCGTGACATGGATGACCTATTGGGTCTGGGATGGACGCCTGACGAGCTTTCTTGTCCTGTTTTTTATCTATATTGGCTATATGAGCATTTGGGCCATCATGGGGCATACACAAAAGGCGGCGCGCATAGCGGGGCTTGTCGCGATGGTCGGCGCAGTGAATTTGCCCATTATCAAATTTTCGGTGGATTGGTGGGATGACACATTGCACCAAAAGGCAACCATTACGAGCCTAGACGGCCCCGGACTTGACTGGAGCATGGGGCGGCCATTGCTGTTTTTAATGCTGGGCTTTACCGCGCTTTTTGGCTGGCTTGTCATCAATAGCGTTGTCACAGAGCTTGCTAAGATTAGAAAAAACCGCGCGCAGCAGCCATCCAAACCACAAGCCTCAATCAGCTTGGAGGAGTTATAGTGGCAATGCTTATCGCTATCATACCTGATTTCGGCAAACATAGCTTTGTCATTTGGGCCTCTTACGGCACGGCTTTGCTGATTACGGGCGGCCTGATTGCGCATAATATTATCAAGCGCAAAGACCGATAATGACCCAAGATCAGCATATTCAAAACGCCGTCTCTCAATTAGGCGATACGCCAACAGAGCGGATTTTGACCATGATGGCCAGACTTAGGGACAAACAGACTGGTTGCCCGTGGGACATAGAGCAAGATTTTTCCACCATTGCGCCCTATACAATCGAAGAAGCCTATGAGGTGGCCGACGCAATTGAGCGCGGAGACATGGTGGATTTGAAAGAGGAGCTTGGAGACTTATTATTGCAAGTCGTCTTTCATGCCCAAATCGCCTCAGAGCTTATAGATAGTGAACTTGTTGATAGTGAGCTTGAGGATAAACAGCTTGCAAATAATAAGACTGGCTTTGATTTTAACGCCGTTGCCGATGGCCTTGTTGAGAAAATGGTGCGCCGCCACCCTCATGTCTTTGGCGATGAAAAACAGCGTGACGCCAACAGCCAGACTGCGGCATGGGAAGTGCAAAAAGCAGCCGAGCGCGCGGCAAAAGGCAAGGCCGAAGATACAAGCATATTGGCGGGTATTGCGCTGGGCTTGCCCGCTTTAATGCGCGCGGAAAAGCTGCAAAAACGCGCGGCGCGTGTTGGGTTTGACTGGCCAGACATTTTGCCTGTCTTAGATAAAATCAATGAGGAATCGCGCGAAATTGTCGACGCCCGTGATCAAGGCGAGAGCCAAGACAGGCTCGAAGAAGAAGTGGGTGATTTGCTCTTTGCCGTAACAAATTTGGCGCGTCATCTAAAGGTTGACCCTGAGGTCGCCTTACGCAAAGCCAATAGCAAATTCACACGCCGTTTCAATGACATAGAGACAAGTCTTGCTGCAAAAGGCGAGTCTGTTAAAGGCCAAGGACTGACAAAACTTGATGCACTTTGGGACGCGGCCAAAGCCAAGGGGCTATAAAAGCTAACTCACAAGCAAATTAAAATGCCGCGAGCGCGCAATGCCTGCCTCGATTTCAGGCAAGCGCACAGTAATCTGGCAATTCCCTTTATCCGATGTCACTTCTTCTATAACCTCGCCATGTTGATGCAGCCATGCCCGCACGGCATAATCTTTGGGCGGAATATCAAAATCGACAATTTCGTCTGAGGCGCCAAGTGTCTCTTCAATCCCGCGGCGTAGCTCATCCAGCCCCTGCCCGCTGGCGGCGCTAATCAAATAAGCATCGCGTTGATGATCCGTGTCGCGCCAAGCCAGAGCGCGCTCCCCCATCATTGCCGCCTCGTCTATGCCAAGCTGGTCAGATTTATTCAACACATCAAGCATAGGCTGCCCATGGTCAGGACCCGCTTCAATAGAGCTAAGAATATCCAAAACATCTTTATTTCTGCGCTTCGAAAGCGGGTCGGACACATCGCGCACATGCAAAATTAAATCAGCCTCTTTGACTTCTTCCAATGTTGCGCGAAAACTTGTCACCAAATCGGTCGGCAAATCAGAAATAAAGCCCACAGTGTCGGACAAAAGGGCATTTTTCCCACTTGGCAGAGGCAGAATACGGTGCGTTGTGTCCAGCGTCGCAAAAAGCATATCTTTAGCCAGAACACCGCTTTCAGTGAGGCGATTAAACAGGGTTGATTTGCCTGCATTTGTATAGCCTACAAGGGCAACAATACGCTCTGGGGCGCGTTGCCGAGACACGCGCTGTAATTCTCGCGTACGGCGCACCTGATCAATTTCGCGGCGCAATTTAGCAATGCGGCCATCAAGCATACGCCGATCGCTTTCAATCTGCGTCTCGCCGGGCCCTGCCAAAAAGCCTTGCCCTCCGCGCTGGCGTTCCAAATGGGTCCATGTTCGCACAAGGCGGGAGCGCTCATAGGCTTGGCGCGCCAGTTCCACTTGTAATTTACCCTCTTTTGTGGCGGCACGCAGGGCGAAAATCTCTAAGATCATGCCCGTTCGGTCAATCACCTTAGCTCCCCAGACCTTTTCCAGATTACGTTGCTGAATGGGGGCAAGGGCTGTATTTATAATGACCAGTTCAGCCTCATTGGCTTTAACCAGCGCTTTAATATCATCAATTTTGCCGCGTCCAAAATATTCCCCAGCCCGAATATCGCGCACGGGAACAATTTGATTGTGAACAACTTCAACTTCGAGCGCCTGAGCAAGGCGAACGGCCTCCTCTAGGTCATACTCAGCATATCTTGATTGCCCCAGAGGCGCGAGCGCATGAATAACGACAGCCCGCAATATTGGCACATCACATTCAATCATATGAGTTCGCCAAAGCGTTTAATTTTCGGAGCAAAAGATGTCCATATGCGGCACTGAAAGCAGTATTAGCCTTTGGCAGGCTTTTCCTAATCAAAGTCAATGTCGCTTTCTGCTTGATCAAATAGGGAGACTGGCGCAGATGGCATAATCGTTGAGATGGCATGTTTATAAACAAGTTGAACTTGGCCATCGCGGCGAAGAAGAACGCAAAAATTATCAAACCAAGTAACAACGCCTTGTAATTTTACACCATTAACAAGAAAAATAGTCAGAGGTGTTTTTGTTTTTCGAACAGAATTTAAAAAAGTATCCTGCAAGTTTTGTTTTTTATCGTTAGACATTTTACTTCCGTTTTTAACAGTAAACACACCGCCCAATAGGAGGTTTAAGGGCTGTGATGAAGGAGGGCAAGAGCTTTAAGTCCTCGAATTGGTGTTTTTACAGTAATTCAATTGGTGTTTTCAGTTAACGCTTCCAGTCAGCGTTTCTAGTTAGCGCTTCCGATTAGCGTTTCCAGTTAACGTTTCCAGAGCGAAGGCGAAAAGACAGCAAGAGCGGCTAAAACCTCAACGCGTCCGATTAGCATGATAATGGATAAAACACATAATTGTAATTTCCCCATAGCTGCATAGCTCGTATCTGGGAAGGTTGCCTGTAAAAGTGGCCCAAAATTAGAGAGCGCCGCCGCGCAGGCTGAGACTGCGACAGAAAACTCCAAGCCAGCCGCCCCTAATGCCATAATCCCGCCGCCAAATATCAATATATAGCCGAAGAAATACATCCAGATCGATAAAAATTCACGGTCTGGTAAAATATGTCCCCGAAATTTCACAAGCTTTACGCGCGATGGATGGCTCATCCGGTCTATGTCTGTCATGGCATGACGCATGAGCAGTAAGAGCCTTATAATTTTGATGCCGCCCGCTGTCGATATCGCTGAGCCTCCAATTAAGGCCAAGCTGATTAAAAGCCCGCGCGGAACCATATCTATGCCGATGACTTCATAATCAAAGCCCGTTGTTGTGACAATATAAATGGCCTCAACGATTACAACGAAAAAGTTTGTAATGCCCGCATAAAACACGCCGCATAAGAGCAGACCAGCAATCATAACAAACATGCCCCGATGCTCAACATTTGTAAAAAATCGTTTGACGTGCAGCGCGCTACTCATGCGAATAAAATCCCATAAAACAGCTATATTTGCCGCGCCAAATATACAGGTAAAGGCCAATAAGGCCGCCCCTATGCGTGATATATAAGACGACATGCCACCGCTTTGAGGCGTTAAGCCGCCTGTTGAAATGGCGCTAAGCGAGAGGCAAATCGCATCTATTAGCCCCGCCCCTGTCAGCAAAAGCCCCGCAAAACAAATAAAGGAAATCGCGGCATAAATCGCGGTAATAACCTTGCCAATAGCTATCAGGCGCGGAAAGAGTTCTCCGCGCTTTAGGGTGAAAAGCTTAGAGCGGTGAACGCCTGTGCCCGATAAATTCAGCGCCGCTAAAATCACCACAGCAAATGTTGATACAACAATGCCGCCGCAGGCTTGTAGCAAGCTTCGCCAGATTAAAAATGTGCGAGGTATATTTTCTGGCACTAATGTGCTCGCCCCTGTTGTTGTGAGGGCAGATACGGCTTCGAAATAGGCTTGCGGGAGGCTTGAGGCGACCCCGCTCATATAAAAGGGCACTCCCAAAACAATGGGCGTTAATAGCCAGAACAAAAGCAAGAAAATTAGCGCGTCCCCCACGCTTTCCCTGATGGCGGCATTAAAAGTGCTGACAAATAAAACACCGCCCGCCAATGCTAAGATGAGCGTCATAAAGACAAATGTGCGCACCAACTCATATTCGCCCAAAGCGAGCCCAAACAAAATGGCCAATGCATTAATTATGGCGCAAAATAGAAAGGACACACCTAGCCAATGAATGATGCGGGTGAAGGCCACGCGCGGCTCTTACAAGTAATTCATGCTGACGCGGAACAGCTTTTCGACATGTTTCACCGCGCTACGCTCTGCCAGTACAACGAGGCGGTCTTGCGTGCGAACAACCAAATCCTCACGCGGCAGCATGACACTGCCCGCCCTTACAATCGCGCCAATAGCAACGCCTGCCGGCAGCTCAAGGCTTTCAATGGCGCGGCCAGAGAGCGGCGAAGTATCAAGGACTTCGCCCTCCATAACTTCCGCCACCCCATCTTCGATAGAGTATAAATCGACAATGCGGCCGCGGCGCACATGCCGTAATATGGATGAAACCGTACTCGCGCGTGGATCGATAACAAGATCCAGACCGAGGGCGGACTGCATCCCCTGAAGGCTTTGTGAATTAATCAAGCTAATCGCTTGATTAGCCCCGATTTTTTTAGCCAAAACACCAGAAAGAATATTCGTTTTATCATCATGGGTGAGACATAAAACACTTTCTGCATTCGACATTCCAGCTTCTTCTTGGACAGAGGCATCCATAGCATCGCCGTGCAAAATAACCGTACGACGCAAGGCTTCGGCGGCGCGTTCGGCAATTTTCTTATCTTTTTCAATCACGCGCACACGAATACCCGGCACGTTCTCTAGCTCCTCGGCCACATAGGCTCCGACATTCCCGCAGCCAATAATAACAATATGGCGCGCTTTTTTTCCTTCGCTTCCGACAATGTCTATCAGGCGAGACGTATGTTCTTTGCGCGTAATAACATAGGCTTGATCGCCTTCAGATAAATGATCATCACGCCCTGGGCAAAACAAATTTCCATCACGTTTTATGCCCACAATCACAGCATGAAGCCCCGTAAATAATTCGGGAATTTGGTGGATAGGTATGTTCACAACGGGACAATCTTCTTCGATATTAAGCCCAATCAAATTGATCAAACCGCCGCCAAAAGGCACAACATTAAAAGTCCCTGGGGTGTTTAGCCGGCGCAAAATAGCCTTACCCACCTCAATTTCTGGCGAAATAATAATGTCAATCGGCATGTTTTCGCGGCTATAAAGATCATTCCAAGCATCATCGAGATAGCTTTGATTACGCACGCGCGCCACTTTGGTTGGCACATCAAAAAGCGAGTGAGCAACTTGGCACGCGATCATATTGACTTCATCAGAATAGGTCACCGCGACAATCATATCGGCATTTTCAATGCCAGCCTCTTTTAGGACATCGGGCTGTGCCCCGTGCCCCACAAATCCGCGCACATCAAGCTCTGTCGTAATTGTATTAATCAGCTCAGAAGACAAATCGATAACTGTGACTGAGTTATTCTCGCGCGATAACTTCTCGGCAATGCCATAGCCTACACGCCCTGCTCCGCAGATAATTACGTCCATTGTGACTCTCTCACGCACGCTCCCCATGAAGAAGCAATATAGGCTTAGTCTAAGCTAGTGCGTTTCATGCGTCTAGTCTCGACTAAGCGCTCTATTGTTTAATTATTTAGGCCCGTTTAGCCCTTGCGCGCTATCCTTATGAGCCACGCGCTTCATTACGCACATTGGTATTTACCCCTAAAGACTTTAATTTTCTGTGCAAAGCCGAACGCTCCATGCCTACAAACGTAGCGGTGCGAGAGATATTCCCCCCAAAGCGTTCAATCTGGGCCTGTAAATATTCACGTTCAAAATGCTCGCGAGCATCGCGTAGCGGCATTGAAATAACGCGCTCCCCGCCATCTGAATTTGCACCATCACGCACGACAGACACCTCAGGAGGAAGTGTTTCCAGCGTTATCGGCGTTGTCGGGTCACCCGTGGCCAAGATAAGCAGTCTTTCAACATTATTACGAAGCTGGCGTACATTTCCTGGCCAATCATGGGCTTGCAAGGCGGCCATAGCATCGTCACCAATTTTGCGCGCAGGCAGACCTGTCGACCCCGCCAGACGCTCGATAAAATAGTCAACAAGCTCTGGAATATCCTCACGCCGCTCCATAAGCGCGGGCGCCATAAGCGGCATAACATTGAGGCGGTGATATAGGTCATTGCGAAAGCGCCCCATCGCGGATTCTTGCTTTAAATCACGCGAACTTGACGTGATAAGACGCACATCAACTTGAACATTATCGCGCCCGCCAAGCCGAATGAAGCTCTGCTCGACAAGGAGGCGCAAAAGTTTGCTTTGTGTCTCAAGCGGCATATCAACCACTTCGTCCAGATAGAGCGTCCCAAGGTGAGCTTTTTCAAGCAAGCCGATTTTCACCGTATTGCCTTTGCCATCTTCGACACCAAAAAGCTCCTCTTCGACTCGCTCAGGAACCATAGAGGCGGAATTGACGGCTTTAAAAGGCCCATCCGCCCGATGAGAGCCTTGATGAATCATACGCGCAATTAATTCCTTGCCCGAACCCGATGGCCCGCCAATCAAGACGCGGCTATTTGTAGGGGCAATGCGCGCAATTTTTTGGCGCAACTGAACAATCACATTAGAGCTACCAATTATGGCATCATTGCTATTTGTACGCCCCTTAAGCTCTGCATTTTCTTGCTTAAGCCGTGAGGACTCCAAGGCGCGCTGGGCTGTGAGCAATAATTTTTCGCTCTTAAACGGCTTGACGATATAATCATAAGCCCCTTTGTGAATAGCAGAGACAGCCGTTTCAACCGTGCCATGGCCACTAATAAGAATGACAGGAATATCGCTATTATTGGCCTTAAAATGATCCAAGAGTTCGATGCCATCCATATCGCTGCCCTTGAGCCAAACATCTAGGATAATCAAGGATGGCGTGCGCTCACGAAAGCGCTCCAGCGCCTGCGCGCTGCCATCGGCTTCACGCACCGCATAGCCCTCATCAGATAATATGCCCGCAATTAGCGAGCGGATATCGGCTTCATCTTCAACTATTAGAATTTCAGATTTCATAAGGTCCTCATTTTGCCAAATTTGATAAGGCAGCGTTTTGGTTACGATCATTCGCAACCAAGGAATTAACATTAGAAACAGGTAGTCTTATCGTCACGCGGGCTCCGCTTAGGCCCTCATCTTGATCTGAGAGCTCTAACGTGCCGCCATGATCTTCAATGATACGCTTCACAATGGGCAGCCCCAGTCCCGTCCCTTTATCGCGGGTTGTGACATAAGGCTCCAAAAGACGGTCTTTATCAGGTATCGGCCACCCCGCCCCATTATCGGAAATGACCAAGCGCAAACCCATCCCGTCTTGTTCCTCTTGGGTGAGTGAAATATTGACTTCACCCCCTCCATGCCCGGTGCCTTCTTTGTCCAA
Organism: Robiginitomaculum sp.; assembly: GCA_023301505.1. Classification (GTDB taxonomy): domain Bacteria; phylum Pseudomonadota; class Alphaproteobacteria; order Caulobacterales; family Maricaulaceae; genus Robiginitomaculum. The sequence continues at coordinate 15,839 of JALZUP010000415.1, read as the reverse complement.
ACGGGTGGTGATCGACTCGCCGCTATTTTTAAGCAAATTCATCAAAGCCTGCCCCATCATGCGCTCGTCACATAAGATATTGCTATAATCGGCACTGACTTCGCTGATTTTAAAGGCAATTTCGGGGAAGGCTACGCGCTGTTCAAAAACGGCGCTTTCCAATATGGCGCGAAAATTATTTCGCTCAATGATGGGCGTGGGCATACGGGCAAAGGTTGAAAACTCATCCACCATATTACCGAGGCTATCAACTTGGCGCAAAATAGTCTGGGTTAAATGGGTGAAGGTTTCTGGGTCAGAGTTAATTTCCTTGCCATATTTACGCTCCAAGCGCTCAGCCGAGAGCTGAATAGGCGTGAGAGGATTTTTGATTTCATGCGCAATTCGGCGAGCAACATCACGCCATGCAGATTGGCGCTGCGCAGCAACGATACGGGTCATGTCATCAAATGTCATCACCCAGCCCGTATCTTCACGATCACCGCGATAAGCCGATACACGCAAATCAAAATTACGTCCGCCATCGCGGCCATCAAATTCAACTTGGTCCTCATAGACGCCTTGAACCGTCTCTTTGGCGGCAAGGTAAGCAGGCGCGAAAGTGACAATCACCTGATCAATCGGCTGGTTTAAAACATCAGACGCTTTCAAATTTAGCAATATTTCTGCGGAACTATTGATCAAAGTAATTCGCCCCTTAGGCGACAGACCAATAACCCCAGCACTTACCCCTGATAGAACGGCTTCGGAGAATTGGCGGCGCTGTTCGGAAATATCATGCTCGCGAATTAAGTCCTCGCGCTGACTACCAAGCTGACTAGTCATTCTATTAAAGGCGCTCGCCAAATCAGACATTTCATCCCAAACACCCGATACATTTACGCGGGTCGACAAATCGCCAGATCGCACTTTTTCTGCTGCCTGCACCATTTGGCCCAGCGGCTTCACAATACGGTTGGCCAGTATAAGCCCAAGCCATATTGCGGCCATAAGAAGCAAAATAGCGGCCTGAGCATAGGTGAGCAAAAAGATATTATTGATTTGCCCCTGCCCCGTTGTCAGGCGGCCAAGCGAGTTTTCAACACGTGAAATTCGGTTCATTGACGCAATAATATCTGGCTCCATATATTTGCCAGTATAAAGATAAGCATCTTGGTAATTTTCCAGCTTATTGAGCACCACTAATATGTCCGCCGCTTCCCACAAATCCATGGTCAGCGCGCCGCTACTCGCATTATTATACATAAGCTCAGTGGGCGGGCGATAAGCTGGCGCGCTAGGTTGCTCCGCCTTGGCTAAAATAGTGCCTTCAGAATTTACAATATACAGTATTGGGACTTCACGAAAGACCGCCTGTTGTATCAGATAAGCATTGTAAGTAATCCTATCGGAAATCAAATCAGACTGACGGTTTAAATCCTGACTCATCGCATAAATATCGGGGCGGATTTTAAGCACTTCGCCGCGCACATAGCTGGTCGTGATTTCATTGGCATCATCTAGTACAATACCAATATTATCATCATACCATTCATTAACGTCACGGCTCACCAATAGACCGAAAAACACTCCCACAATAATGGCAGGCAATATGGCCGCTAGGCTGAAGATAACAACGAAACGGCGGTGTAGCTGCGGTGCGGTTTCGCCTGCGCGCGCTGAAAATAAAACAGACCAAATTCGGATAGCCAGATAAAGCGCCAGCAAGCTTATCAATATAAAATTGCCCCATAATACGGGCAAAGCAGAGCTAGCTAAAGACTCATTATTGGACAAGATCAAGGCACTGCCAAACCCAGTGACAAGCACGGCAATGAAAAAGCAAAAGGTAAAAAGAGCTGACCCGATAATTGTCTGCGGGCGAGACATCCGCCCGGGGGCAGAGGCCGCTGACTTATAGGCAGCCCCTAAGTCGGATATACTGTCATTAGAATATTCTTGATCGTATTCTTGCATGCGCTCCAACGATGTACAGCGGAGTGATTATCACTACACCCACCACTATCTGTGACATTAGTAACGCAGTGTTGCAAAAAAATCAACTAAACTCTAGTTAACCTACACCGTCATAAAAGCCATCGTCTATTCCAGATTTAAGGCCTTAAGCTTCGTCCTAAGTGTATTTCTGTGAATACCCAATATTTCGGCCGCGCGCGCGCGATTGCCTGCCGTAATGCGCATGGATTCTTCAATCAATGGCGCTTCAATCCACGTTAGGGCTTCTTGGTAAATCGTCTCATCTGAGCGCCCCTGCCGATTACTATGCAGTAAATGCTGTACGGCTTCGCGAATCAAAACTGTCATTTTATCATTATCTTCTGAACTGGCCTTGCTCGTCACTTCATTTGAAAATTCCTGCACAATCATATCGGCTGTGATTAAATCATCAGAATAAAGCACGGCCAAACGGCGCACCAAATTTTCTAGTTCGCGAACATTGCCGCGCCACATATGACGGTGAAGCATATCCAGAGCTTCTGAGGTAAAGCGTCGAGTCTGGCCCTGTGTGGAGTCCGCATTTCTAAGGAAAGATTCCGCCAACTCATATGTATCGCGATCCCGATCTGCCAAAGGCGGTATGCGGATTTCAGCTACATTTAAACGAAAGAGCAGATCATCGCGAAAATGCTCTGTTTGGGCAAGCTTGCGTAAGTCTTTGCGCGTCGCTGAAATAATGCGGGGGCGCTGGGCGGACGGAATGTTTTCACTCTCAATCATCACTTGCAGCAAGTAATCTTGTTGCTGCGGGCTGAGGCTAGAGACTTCATCAATATAAATATCACCGCCATTGACCTTTTGCAGGACAAGGGAAAGATTTTCAAAATTTGTCTCCCTAATAAAGGGGCGTTTCTTGCGCGAGCCGCCTTCATGGACAAGACGCGCCACAAGGTCTTTACCTGTGCCAACATCGCCGTAAATTAAAACTGGCAGATTGCCCGATGCATAACGTGCCACAGCCCTATAAACAGGTTGCATAGCGGCGCTACGGCCAATCATGGGCGAGCGGTCTGTCTTGGCCTTAGAGACGCGGGTGCGCTGCGGGGTGATTGAACTGGCGGCACGGCCAACAGCATTGGTAACATCTTCCAAATCAAACGGCTTTGGCACATATTCAAACACATCATGCTCGCCCGTTTTAAGCGCTGTAGACACTGTATTATTAGCGCTAATAATAATGATCGGCACAGATGGACGGGCGCGGCGGATCTCTGGCAGATAATTAAATATCTCCGTACTATTCATAAGCACATCAGACAGGATAATATCCCCCTCACCCGCTTGTGCCCATTTCAAGAGCGTGTCTGGATTATCCGTCGCACGCACCGTATAGCCTGCCCGTGACAGTGTTTTGCTAAGCACAAGACGAATTGTGTCATCATCATCAGCTAATAAAACTTGAACGCTCATAAAAATTCCTAATCAGTTGGGGTGTCTTGGCTTGCAGGCAAGAGAATGGAAAAGACAGTTCTGCCGGGGCGCGAACTCACATTAATAACGCCGCCATGCGCCGCGACAATTTTAGAAACCAAAGTTAGCCCCAAGCCGCGCCCAGCGGGCTTATCGGTCACAAAGGGCTGAAACAGATTGCCGCGAATATTTTCAGAAACTCCGGGACCATTATCAATCACGCATATTTCTACTGGCAGAGCAATTGAATCGCCTGGGCGGCGCACGCCAGCGCGATATGAGGTCTCCAGCCTTATCTCATCTCCTGTCTTGGATAAGGATAGGGCCTCGCTCGCATTTACCAGCAAATTTACCGCCACTTGCATGAGCGAGTCGCGATCTGCATAGACAAGCGGCAAAGACGGATCATAATGTTCGGTGAAGGTAATTTTCGCCTTAGCGCTGCTTTGCGCAAGCAGCATGGCTTGGCGTAGGACACTATGCACATTGACGGTTGTTTTATTGGCCCGCGCAACATCGCCAAAAGCCTCCATACGGTCTGCGAGCCTGCGAATGCGATCTGTCTCCGTTGCAATCAAATTGATCAATTCTTGCGACTCTTCCGATTGAACATCTGTCGCCAAAAGCTGCGCCGCGCCTTTAATCCCAGCGAGCGGGTTTTTAAGCTCATGTGCGAGCATACGCCCCAAAGCTTCAACAGGATCTGTATCGCCTTCTGACGGTTGCTCGCGCCTATGCTCCTCACGCCGAATGAGAATGGCAATGCCCGCATCATATGGAAATATCGTTAGATTACAGGGCTTGGTCTGTTCTTTATCTGCGCGGAGCTGAAGATCATGAGCGCTCACTGCATTGCCTGTCGCGGCCATACGCGCAATAGGCCTTTGAAGGCTTTCTATATCGGGCGTAATGAAAGACAAATCACGCCCAAACATGGCGCGCCGCGAACGTCCAAACCAGTTTTCAGCATTCGAATTTGCCCAAAGAATTGTATGATGCGTTTCATCCAAAATAATGAGAGGAAATGGCATTTCCTCTAAAACCGCGCTAAGATTAATGTCTTGTAGGTCTCCCATTATGCGGCCTGCCTTTGAATGGCATCATCAAAGAGTTCAGACAAAGCATCGCGAACCTGAGCGCTATCAGTCATCTGGCAAATTTGTGAGCGCGCTTGGGCGCGTTGCGGCTCAGGCAAACCTAAGGGCGCGCGGTCAATATAGGCCGCTAAATGTTTGCGGGCCACGCGCACGCCTTTGCGTTCAGGATAAAAAGCTATCATATCCTCATAGTGATCGATGATTAACTTGCTAATTTGCTCCAGACTTGGCGGCGGCGGAGCGGCGCGCTCCCCCAAAGCCGCTTGAATATCGGCGATTGTCCAAGGCGCGCCCACAAGGCCGCGTCCCACCATAACCCCTGCCGCGCCAGATTGATTGATTGCGGCAACGGCGCTGGGCGCATCAAGAACATCTCCATTGACGATGACGGGAATATCCACCGCCTCGACAGTGGCACGCACAGCGCTCCAATCGGCTTGGCCTGTATAAAATTGACACCGCGTGCGCCCATGCACAACGATCATTTGTACGCCCGCCGCCTCTGCGCGCCGTGCAATCTCTGGCGCATTTAACAGCCCATCATCCCAGCCTAGCCGCATTTTCAGCGTAACAGGAACATCAACAGCATTCACCGTCGCCCTAATAAGCTCTAGCGCATGATCAGGGTCTCGCATTAAAGCCGATCCAGACAGCCCCTTTGTAACTTTACGCGCAGGACATCCCATATTGATGTCGACAATATCAGCCCCTGCCTGCACCGCCATTTTCGCGCCCTCTGCCATCCAATGAGCTTCGCGCCCCGCAAGCTGCACAATCAAGGGCGATAGCTGTCCCGCCCCTGCCGCGCGCGACAAGCTTTCAACATTACCTTTGCTAAGTTCTTCACTTGCAATCATCTCAGAGACCACTAATCCAGCCCCCAATCGATGCAATAATTTGCGAAACGGCAAATCAGTCACACCCGACATGGGGGCAACCCATACGTTAGAGCTAATCTTATGCTTGCCGATTTGAATTTGTGAGGCCATGTTAATTATCTAGAGTTCATCATTACGTCATGACGAAACTTTATGCTAGTTTGCATAATTTTTCATCATTATATTGACAAATTAGGAGATATTCCAGTCATGAAGGTTGCAATTATCATCGTCGCGGCAGGCCGCGGGGCCCGCATTGGCGGTGATTTACCCAAACAATATCGACAACTTGGCGAAAAGTCAGTCATTTCAACCTGTTTATCCAAATTTGAGGCTTTTGACGATGTTATTGTCGTCATAAACCCATCAGATCGCACATTTTTTGACACAGCGACCACAGAGGCGACAAAAGAAGCGACCAAAGATAGGGCAAAGGACTACACCATTGTAGCTGGCGGAGCGAGCAGAACAGAATCAGTGCGCGCTGGACTCACCGCTCTAGCCGCCTCCCCGCCCGATTATGTGCTTATCCATGACGGAGCCCGCCCCTGCGTCACTCAAAAAGTGATTGATGATGTGATAGCGGGCTTAGGGCAAGCCAAAGCCGTTGTTCCGTCCCTGCCCATTGTAGACGCCGTAAAAACATTAGGCGGAGATGCGGTGAACCGCGATAATCTGCGCCGCGTCCAAACCCCGCAAGGCTTTCACTTTGCTGACATATTTGCCGCCTATGAGGCTCTGCCCGCAAATGAGAGCTTTGCCGATGATATTGAAATGGCACGTCTGGCGGGCCTTCCAATCCTCTTCACAGAGGGTGACCCTGATAATATAAAGGTGACCTACCCAAAAGATTTTGAATTGGCCGAGCGCATAATAGCTATAGATAAAATGGATAACAAAAACATGATCTCAATCACTGGACAAGGCTTTGACGTTCACCGCTTAATTTCCGCGCCTCATATGTGGCTCTGCGGCGTCAAGATTGAAGGCACGCTTGGCCTTTTAGGCCATAGCGACGCCGATGTAGGCCTGCACAGTCTCACCGATGCTATTTTAGGCGCAGTCGCGCTGGGCGATATTGGGGATCATTTCCCGCCAACCGATGCGCGCTGGAGCGGCGCAAGCTCTGATATATTCCTAGAACATGCGATCTCTTTGGCCGCCAAAGAAGGCGCTAAGCTCGCCCATATTGACATAACGCTGATTTGCGAGCGCCCAAAGGTCAAGCCCCATCGCGAAGCCATGCGCCAGCGCCTTTCAGAGCTAACAGGATTGCCGCTAACGCGCATTTCCGTCAAAGCCACCACAACCGAAGGGCTGGGCTTTACTGGACGCGCTGAAGGCATAGCTTGCCAAGCCAGCGCAACCTTGCTGCTACCTATGGAAAGCTAGGATATGCCGCAAAGACGCGAACTTGCTGATCAGCTCTTACATCTTGCCAAAGCGCGCCAGCAAACCATTGCCACGGCAGAGAGCTGCACGGGCGGGTGGATTGGCAAAACGCTGACCGAGCCTGCAGGCTCTTCTGCGGTTTTTAAAGGCGGTATCATCGCCTATAGCAATCAAGCAAAAACCAACCTTTTAGGCGTTCCAGAGGATAATTTTAGCGATGGCGCTGTGAGCGAGACTGTTGCTAAATCTATGGCCCAAGGCGCGTTAGAGCGTTTTGACGTAGATCTTGCCATATCGGTGACAGGCATTGCTGGCCCCTCAGGAGGCAGCGACAGCAAACCCATTGGCACAGTTTGCTTCGGTCTCGCCAAACGAGGCGCATCGCCCCAAACTATTCGGCAAGATTTCGGCAATAAAGGACGAGATAGCATACGTGAGCAGGCCGTAATCTATGCATTAGAATGGCTTATTGAAAGCTTGAGCGGGCCCAAATAATAGCTAAAGCCTGACTAGCTAAGGCTCATCTCGCTAAGGCCCATTCCACCAAGCCCCATCTCAGAGAGCCTTTGCGCTAGCTCCGCCCTATCCGCTGCCTCATCGCACTCCACAGTTTCACAGATATGCGCCGCGCGGTCTAAGAATTTTTGCATCATGCGCGTGCTAACCATGTCAAAATTTTGCCGTGCCAAGAAATTGAGCGGCGCGGACTTTAAGACAACATCGACATCAAATTTTAAAAATGTAGCCCCGCTGGAGAGCGAAATAAAAAGCCAGTCATTGGTGAGTTTTCTTAAAGCTCCATCGCGTCCAGATTTGCGTACAGCAATTGTTCCCGCCTGACTTTCACTCGGATAAGTCATGTTAACCGTGCAGCGCACACGCTCTGCCAAAAACTTATAAGCAATGCGCATATCCGCTTCAAATTGCTCACCATTTTCTGTTTTTTGCCGTGCGCCCAAAACACGAATAGCTGAAATAATATTGATAAATTCAGGATAGCGTTCCACATCCACCACCATCGCCATCAGCTCTTCGGCGCGGTAAGGCAAATATTGGGTGAGCGTGGTGCTCGGCATAAGCGCAGCGTCCTCGCCTAGCCCGCAGCGCGAGCAGCGCGCAATTTTTCAAAATCACTATCAGCGTGATAGCTAGAGCGCGTAAGCGGCGTGGCTGACACCATCAAAAAGCCTTTGGCCCGTGCAATTGTCTCATAGGCTTTGAACTCTTCGGGCGTGACGAAGCGTTCAACGGCGGCATGTTTGCGTGTCGGCTGAAGATATTGCCCAATTGTGAGAAAATCCACATCAGCTGAGCGCATATCATCCATGACTTGCATGATTTCCTCTTTGGTCTCACCAAGGCCCACCATTAAACCCGATTTCGTGAATTGATTAGGGTCGCGCTGTTTCACGCGGTCAAGCAAGCGCAAGCTGTGATAATAACGCGCGCCAGGACGAATGGACAAATAGAGGCGCGGCACGGTTTCAAGATTGTGATTAAACACATCTGCCTTAGCATCAATGACTTGGTCTAATGCGCCGTCTTTGCGCAAAAAGTCTGGCGTTAAAATTTCAATCGTTGTGTGAGGTGACGCCTTACGAATTGCGAAAATCACATCTTCAAAATGTTGCGCCCCGCCATCGGCTAAATCATCGCGGTCAACGGAGGTAATAACAACATGGGCTAGCTCCATTTGCTTAACCGCGTCAGCAACACGCGCGGGCTCATCATGATCTACTGCCCCCGGCAAGCCCGTTTTGACATTGCAAAAGCTACAGGCGCGCGTGCAAGTATCGCCTAAAATCATAAATGTAGCGTGAGATTTTTCCCAGCATTCGCCAATATTTGGACAGGCCGCCTCTTCACACACGGTCACAAGGCCTTTTTCTTTGACCAATTTGCGCGTTTTATTAAATCCAGAACTTGTCGGTGCCTTCACCCTTATCCAGCTCGGCTTGCGTAAAATAGGGCTATCTGGACGGTTTTGCTTCTCAGGATGGCGCGGTTTTTGCACGGCGTCTTCCTTAGAATTCATATTGATCAAAACAGTCATGGGCTTTGCTATCTTCGGATTTAGGTCAATGAAACAAATATATAGTCAGTTTGCGTTCACTTTCATAGCGGATTGCAACGAAAAAGGAAGAATATTAACGAGTTCAGTATAGGGAGATACAGTCATGAAATATATCAACCAGATAGCGTCCCCGGTACAAATCCGCGACGGACATGATAATTTCTTTACGCCCCTGCGTATATTTATGGCCGTCATGGTCTTAATCGGCCACGCCATTATGCTGCCTTACGGCGATCCATCTGGTGAACCAGCGCTCTTCTTTCATTACAGACCCAGCTATATAGCGGTGAATATGTTCTTCATTGCCTCTGGCTTTTTAGTCACCAAAAGTATGCTTTACCGCGGTGATTTAGGGGAATATGCCGCGGCGCGCATTTTACGTATTTTCCCAGCGCTTTTCATTCACGTCATGCTCGTCGTATTCGTGGCTGGCCTATTATTAACGCGCCTACCCGCCTCTCAATATCTGACAGATATTCATGTCTTATTACAGCCGTTTAAAGTGCTTAGCTTTGTTGATACGGATATGGTCTTGCCGGGACTATTTGAAGACAACCCCGAGCAATATAGCTCTGCAACGCTTTGGACATTACGTTATGAAGTGATGGCCTATATCGGCACAGCGATCTTATTCGCTTTAGGTTTTATGAAAAAAGCTTGGATGATTGCCGCGCAATATGTCGTCTGCGTCATTGCTTACATCGCCTCAATACGGCTTGGCATAATAGATAACCTGCCCGCAACGGCTGTGAGTTTGCTGCGTTTTGGTGTGGCTTATGGGCTTGGCGCTGCCATTTATGCCTATCAGGATCGCATCAAGCTTTACTGGCCAATCATCCCTGTCTTATTTGCTATTACGGCTCTTCTTTATCCGCTTGGCGATATAGAGATTTTATTCAATATCGCGCTAGCTTACGCTATGTTCTGGCTGGCCTATGCCAAATGTGCTCCCCTAGAGCGCCTACAAAAGTCTACGGATATTTCTTATGGTATCTATATTTACCACTGGGTCGTGCTGCAAATCATGTTCGCTTGGGTGCCAGAGCTTAGCCCCGCAATGCGCATCATAATCGCGCTTATTATCACGGTTGCGCTTTCCTATGCATCTTGGATATTTGTTGAAAAGCCTGCATTAGGCCTGAAGAAACGCTTCAGCCGTAAGGCGCGCCAATCCAGCAAAGCTATTTTACCTGCAGAATAAAGCGCTCTTTCAGGCTTAGATATGGAGCACGCGGTCATAGGCATCAAGAACGGCCTCATGCATCATCTCTGACAATGTTGGATGCGGGAATACCGTTTCCATCAACTCCGCCTCAGTCGTCTCCATTTGCCGCGCAATCGTATAGCCTTGGATCAATTCGGTGACTTCCGCGCCAATCATATGCGCGCCCAATAGCTCCCCGCTAGTCTCATCAAAAACGGTTTTAATAAGCCCTTCTGGTTCGCCCAGCGCAACGGCCTTACCATTGCCTATGAACGGGAAACGGCCCACACGCACTTTATGGCCCTTTTCCTTGGCCTGTGCTTCGGTCAGGCCAACGCTCGCCACTTGCGGATGACAATAGGTACAGCCAGGAATGGCATTGGCGTCCAAAGGATGCGGGTTTTGACCGGCAATTTTCTCAATGCAGATAATGCCCTCATGAGTCGCCTTATGTGCAAGCCATGGCGGCGTTGTCACATCCCCAATAGCATAAAGCCCTTTAACGCCTGTGCGAGAAAACTCATCGACCACGACATGGCTTCGGTCAATCTTCACGCCGAGCGCTTCAAGGCCCATATCTTCGACATTGCCAACAATGCCAATAGCCAGAATGATGCGGTCAAATTGATGGTCAGCCGCCTTGCCGCCCACCTCAATTGTTGCCGTAACAGAGCTTGCGCCCGGCTTGACGCCTTTGACGCCCGCGCCTGTTAATATGGTGATGCCTGCTTTCTTAAAGGCTTTTTGCGCCAGAGTAGAAATCTCTGCATCTTCGGCTGGAAGTATTCTATCTATCATTTCAACAACCGTAACATCGGCGCCGAAAGCATTGTAAAAGCTTGCAAATTCCATCCCAATCGCGCCAGATCCAATGACCAATAATTTCTTGGGCATATCTTGCGGCACCATGGCTTCTTTAGATGTCCAGATGAATTTCCCATCTGGCTCTAGCCCTGCGGCAGGAATAGTTCGCGCACGCGCCCCGCTGGCAAGGATGACGTGCTTGGCGGTATATTTGTCTTTGCCAACGCTAACGATTGGAGCCTGAGCGCCTTTTTCCAAAGTCGCAAATCCGTCAATCACATCGATTTTATTCTTCTTCATCAAATATTTGATGCCGCCTGACATTTGCTCCGCAATCCCGCGCGAGCGTTTTACAATCGCGCTCAGATCAAAGCCCGCATCTGCCGTTAATCCGTAATTTTTAGCATGTTGCATATTGGTATAAACTTCGGCAGATCGCAGCAAAGCTTTGGTCGGAATACAGCCCCAATTCAAACACACACCCCCTAGCGCTTCTTTCTCGACAATAGCCGTTTTAAAGCCAAGCTGGCTTGAACGGATCGCTGTTGCATATCCCCCGGGACCAGAACCAATAATAATTACGTCGTAAGAATTTGCCATTTTGAATGCGCCTATCATCACCAAAGTTACAGGGTTCGTCACACAGAGCATATGACAAATAAGGGCAAGATAATAGGCAAAAGAGCCCTTTAGAGAGCAAACAGGATAAATTACGCCCCTTTAGCGCGGGATAACACCTGCAGGTAGGCGGTCAGGCACAATAAGCGCTTGGACAACTTGAAGGCGCACGAAATCGGCCAGCTCTGGGTTCTCTAGCTCATCAATCAGATTAAATGCGGAAGATTGATTGCCATTAAGGGCATGTTTTATAGCCATACGGTTGCGCGCCGTATCACGCAAGGCGGGCTGAGAAATTTGCGACAAGGCCAAGACGGCATCCTCAAACTGATCCCGCAAAATCGCATAATCGACTAGGTCAAGATAGGCTTGATCGCGCAAATCCACATTGGATATTCTACTCGATTGCTCAAGGATTTGCTCTATAAACCGCAGGGAATCTGGCTCTTGCGTCTTAGAAGGCATATTAGGCTCATCTGCGCTTTTTAGCCTATTTTCGCCTAAGCTCGCTTGCTCGCCCTGCTCTGCTAATTCAATTTGCTCGGTAGGCTCAATTTGGGCTGGCTCAACTTGTGCAGGCTCAACTTGTGCAGGCTCAGCTTGCTCAAATTGGATGGGCTGATCTGGTAATTTAGGCAGCCCTTTCATCGGCAGGTCTTTCATCTTGTCTATTTCAAGATCGGCCTGCCTTATCTCCTCAGAAATCGTTACATCGCTTTCTGCAATAACACTTTCTGCAATAACACTTTCTGCAATAACACTTTCTGCAATACCTTGCGCAACATCTTCCATTTTCGCGGCTTTTTCCGCAAGCTGCATGTCATCAGCCATTGCCTCATGCTGCTCGGCCATCTTTGGCTCATCCTGCGCGGGCGCATACTCAATAGATGAAGTTGCAGATGAGGGTGCAGATGAAGCTACAGGCAAGGTTGCAGATGTGGCTGAGGGCGAAGCTGCAGATGTGCTTTCAGGCGCGTTTAACGCCTCAGGGTTTTGAGCCAAATAAACCGCGCCGCCCGTCGCAACGGCAGCAATCAGCGTCGCAAAAATTGATTTTAACAGCATAATCGCCATCCAAATGATCGTGTTTTAACTATGAATATTCAGTTGTTAACATAATCGACAGTGATAAAAGGGCAAGGCTTCTAGGCTAGCACATGCAGCCGCGAGCTAAACTCGCTTATCAGGCGAGAAAAAAGCGGCCCCGCCTATTCAAGGCTAGCCGCTTTTATAAGTGATTTTGCGTCAGTTAAACCGCCTCAAACGCCCAACTACAACATCATCGTAATCGGCGATTCAATATAACGCTTAAAGACTTGCAGCCATTGCGCGCCAATTGCGCCGTCCACCACGCGGTGATCACAGGTCAGCGTCACTGTCATAATGGTGGCCACAGCCAAAGCGCCCTCTTTGACCACAGGACGCGGCGCACCTGCGCCAACAGATAATATCATGCCATGCGGCTCATTGATGATAGAGCCAAACTCTTTGATCCCGAACATGCCCAAATTGGAAATAGAGAATGTGCCCCCTTGATATTCTTGAGGCTTGAGCTTTTTCTCTCTCGCGCGCGCGGCCAGATCTTTCATCTCCGATGAAATTCCTGACAGGCCTTTATTTTCTGCCTCGCGCACAATCGGCGTAATTAGGCCGCCCTCAATGGCAACGGCAACGGCGACATCGGCATGTTTATGATAGGCAATGCCATCTGGCGTATAGCTAGCATTGGCATCAGGGAAATGTTTTAGCGCCAGAGCAGAGGCGCGGATTAGCATATCATTGACGGAGATTTTTATCCCTTCAGGCGCTTGGGCATTTAGCTCTTTGCGCATTTTAAGCAGAGCATCAATTTCGCAGTCAATCACTAGCGGGAAGTCTGGCACGTCCACATTGGACGAGACAAGGCGCTTGGCGATAACTCTGCGCATGCCATCAAGCGGAACAAGATCATAGCTGCCGGGGGCAACGCCCAGACTTTCAAGATAGCTCGCCCCGTCGCCGCGTGACGGCCCAACTTCCGTGCTCTGCGCAGATGGAGCAGCGGATGGCGCGGCAGATGACATTGGCGCGCCTGTTTGCGAGGCGCCGCTAAAGTTCTCAACATCTTTTTTGATGATGCGGCCATGCGGGCCAGTCCCCGTTATCGCGGCCAGATCATAACCCGCCTCTGCGGCAAGGCGCTTGGCCAGTGGTGAGGCTTTTATACGTGAGCCATTACTCGCGGGCGCAGCGGCTGGCGTAGCGGCTGGTGTTGATTGTGGCGCTGGCGTAGGTGCTGGCGTTGCTGCGGGTGTTGGCGCAGCAGGAGCTGGAGCTGCAGCTGCAGCTTTAGCAGGCCCGCTCGCTTTAAAGCCCTCCAGAGCGCTTTCATCTTCGCCCTCTTCAAGCAAGATAGCGATAGGCACATTCACCTTCACGCCTTCACTGCCCTCGGCCACCAAGATTTTGGCAATCACGCCCTCATCCACAGCTTCGATTTCCATCGTCGCTTTATCGGTTTCAATTTCGGCCATGACATCGCCAGAGTTCACCTGATCGCCTTCTTTGACGAGCCATTTAGACAAACTCCCCTCTTCCATGGTTGGAGACAGGGCGGGCATAAGAATTTCAATTGGCATAACGCTTAATCCTTATAACACACTTTTTTAGCCGCTCTCACGACATCTTCGGTTCCTGGCAAGCTGAGCGCTTCTAGGTTCGCAGCATATGGGAGCGGCACGTCGACTTGGAAGACCCGTTCTGGCGGGGCGTCGAGATAATCAAAGGCTTGTTCCATAACGCGCGAGGCGATTTCGGCGCCAATACCAGACTGTCCCCAGCCTTCTTCGGCGCAGACAATGCGGTTGGTCTTTTTAACCGATTCAATCACTGTCTGCGTGTCGAGCGGGCGAATGGTGCGCAGGTCAATCACCTCAGCATCAATGCCCTGCTCCGCTAATTGCTCTGCGGCTTCCAAAGCGCGCCCGACCATACGGCTATGGGTGACAATGGTCACATCAGCTCCCGCGCGGCGAATTTTAGCTTTGCCGATTGGAATGATGAAATCATCCATGTCAGGTACATCAAAGCTCTCGCCATACATAAGCTCATGTTCAAGGAAAATCACGGGGTTAGGGTCGCGAATAGCGGCCTTTAACAAGCCCTTAGCATCGGCCGCGTCATAGGGCGCAACCACCTTAAGGCCGGGCACATTGGCATACCAGCTCGCATAATCATGGCTGTGCTGCGCGCCAACACGCGAGGCCGCACCATTAGGGCCGCGAAACACGATAGGACAACGCATCTGGCCGCCCGACATATAGAGCGTCTTGGCAGCAGAATTGATAATATGATCAATGGCTTGCATGGCAAAGTTCCATGTCATAAATTCTACGACAGGACGCAAACCGCCCATGGCGGCGCCCACGCCAATCCCCGCAAAACCATGCTCTGTAATCGGTGTATCAACAACGCGTTTGGCTCCGAACTCGTCGAGCAATTCGCGGGTGACCTTATAGGCTCCCTGATATTGCGCGACTTCTTCGCCCATAACGAATACGGTCGAGTCTCGGCGCATTTCCTCCGCCATAGCGTCGCGCAGCGCGTCACGCACAGTGGTCTCTTTCATAGCTATATTTGTGGGAATGTCAGGGTCAGACGGCACGGCCGCTACAGCAGGAGCGGCAGCTTGCGGTGCTGAAGCTGCTTCTGGAGCCGCTTCTTGAGCCACCTCTGGAGCCGCTTCTTGAACTTGAGCAGCGGGCGCAGCAGACGGGGCCGCAGATGGGGCCGCCAGCGCGCTAGCATCTTCACCATCTTCGAGTAATTGCAAAATCACAACGCCGACTTTGACGCCTTGCGTCCCCTCATCGATTAAAATCTTACCAACGACGCCTTCGTCAATACTCTCAACTTCCATCGTCGCTTTATCGGTTTCAATTTCAGCCAGAATATCGCCAGAAGCGACGCTATCGCCTTCTTTGACTAGCCATTTTGATAATGTACCCTCTTCCATTGTCGGAGAGAGCGCCGGCATTTGAATATCAATCGCCATGTTCCTAACCCCCTACTTCCGCATAATCGACGGGCAAAAGCACATCTGTATAAAGTTCGGATGGGTCTGGCTCAGGGCTGGTTTGAGCAAAGTCTGCACTATCACTGACAATGGCTTTGATTTCTTTATCGATGGCCTTAAGCCCGTCCAAATCAATCCAGCCTTCATCTTCAAGACGTGCCTTTACCCCATCAATCGGATCGCGCTCACCGCGCACCTCATTGACCTCATCGCGGGTGCGATATTTAGCAGGGTCAGACATAGAATGTCCCCGATAGCGGTATGTTTTCATCTCCAAAATCATTGGCCCCTTACCATCGCGCGCATGTTT
>JALZUP010000414.1 GCA_023301505.1 Robiginitomaculum sp. | reverse complement strand
CATGGAAAAAACAAAAGAAGAGAAACCAAAAGCAGTTGATTTAAATCTACTGTTCACGAAACAACACGCAGAAAACGGCACTTGGCTTGACCTTAGTTCTAACGGGCAAAACTTCCGCTTGAAAGTGCGGGGTACTGAAACAACAGCTTTCAAGGTTGCCATTGCGAGGGATAACCAAGCGGAAATTTCCTTGCCAGAACTTACCCCAGAACAATTTGCATCACCCGAAGAGGTTGAACGCAGACACCTTGTGAAGTCAAAAACTTTGGCTTCCCTAGTGATGGATTGGGAAGGGATTGAACAGCCGTTTTCAGAAGAATTTGCCATGAATCTCATTGCCCAAAATGCAACGGTGTTCAGCAAAATAAATCATTTTTGCTCAGACAGTAAAAATTTTATGAAACCCTCTTAGGGGAGTTTGACAAATTCCTTGCACGGTGGTTCTGGCTTGCCTCACCTATCGGGAAAGAGTCAAAACAAACTAACAGGGAATCACTAGAAATTGTTTCAAAAACAACAGGCAAATCTTTAGATTTGCTTTTAAAATTGCCAGAATGCCCGCCCCGCCTTGTCCATATCTTAGAATATTATTTTGAGATTTTGGGCGGGGGCGAGTTTTCTCATAATGAGGTCAAGGCTTGGCAAGAGCTGAATGGCTTCACCCTCTCAGCTTTCGAGTTGAGAGCCTTAAAGAAAGTAAAAAGCGCCCAAGATGAATGCAGAAACAAACAGTTTAGTTCTTAAAGTAGAATCGAAAAGCGTACTTGATGCGGCAAAAGCTCTCGACAAATTAGAGAGCCAGTCAATTGGTGCAGAACGTGCAACCGGTAAGTTAGCGGTCACAGATAAAGAGCTAACAGACGCTTTACGCAAATCTGAAAGGCAAATTAGTTCTACAAATAAACAACTTGCGGATGCTCGGTCTAAACACGAAAGGCTTAATAAACAAATAGACCAAGGAAAAACAAAGTCTTCTTTGCTCACTCGCCAAAATAAAAGAAACAAGGAATCAATCACCGCCCTTGTCGCTAAAGTCAAAGACTTGGAAAAAGGTTTGCAGAAAGCAACCGATGCTTCTGAAAAGCACGAAAGCCAGTTGAAGAGCCAAGAGGGTGCAACGGACGGCATGACGGCAGGGTTGGGGCGAGCGGCTAAAGGCGCTCTTGTCCTTGCGGCTTCTTATATTTCAATCAGAAGCGCCTTTGAGGCGGGGCGCTTTTTCCTAACTGCTGCGGCCGATCTTGAAACGCTCGAAACGGGCTTTGTCTCACTCACAGGAAGCGTTGCCAGTGCGAAAGCGCAAGTTGGCCAACTGCTTGAATTTTCAACGTCAACGCCCTTCCAGATTGAGGGAATCGCACAGGCGGCACGCCAACTAATCACCGCCAAAGGCAACGCAAACGGGTTGACCGATGAGTTGCGGGTTTTGGGTGACATTGCGGCCACGTCTGGCAGTGGCATTGAAGAACTTGCCTCTATCTACACCAAAGCCTTCAACAAAGGCAAATTGCAAGCGGAGGAATTAAACCAAATTTCTGAAAGGGGTATTCCTATCATGCGTCAATTACGTGACCAGTTGCGTGAAACTAGAGGGGATGCCAACCTAACAACAAATGACGTTTTCGAGATTGCATCAAGGGGCGAAATTGGGTTTGACCAACTGAAACAAGCTTTCATTGCTTTTGGCTCAGAAGGCGGTTTTGCCTTTGAGGCGATGCAACGCCAAAGTGAAACTTTAAACGGCAGAATTTCAACGCTTAAAGACACGGTAAAAGTTGCGGCAGGCGAGATTGGGGGCGATCTAGCAGAAGCCTTTGACGTTAAAGGTATTCTTGCAGACCTCACAAAAGTTGCGAATACAATTAGAGTTCTATCAGAGGATGACGCAGAACGAGCAAGCAAAGTTTCTGGTGTAAACGGAATTTTTGCGGAGCAAGTAAACGCCCTTGAAAAGATCAAAGACCTTACAGAAGAGATTGCCGACAGAGAGGAGAAAACAAAAGGGGCGGCTCTTGGTTTCGTCTCAATCAAAGAGGCAATAAAAAACCTTTCAGAAGGTCAATTTGCTTCTGAGGAGAGCCTTTTACAACTCGCCCGTGAAGACCTGGCCGTGCAAATCAAGTCTTTGCGTGTGGTTGAAGACAAGGTTGGCCAACTCTCAGATGAAGAGCGCCAACTTTTCCAAATCAAAACGGAGTATGACGGCATAAACAGAGAGCTTGAAGACATAAACAACAGTTTGACGGAAACGAAAACTGTTAGGGGTGGCATTCTCGGTTTGGGGCGCAAAGAAGTCACCACGACACGCACCGCAACTAGTGCAGAACAGCAAAGGCTTGATGTACTGGAACAACAAAGAATTTCTTTGGGTGGCCAGATCAATGAGTATCAAAAGATCGTAAAGGCGGCACAAGAGCTTTCAACCATTGACGCAACGCCTAAAATTGCTGTACCCGTTGAACTTACAGAGGCTTTCCAAGACGTAAAACAAGGGCTCCGCACTGCCACGGAGCGGATTGAACAAGATTTTAAAGCACAAGAGGAAGCGATTAACGCCTTTCGTGAAGCCAACAGGGACGAGAGCGGGAAAATTGATGACAAGATACAAGCCGACATTGAAGCGCAACTTAACAGGGCAGAGAATGCCCGTGAAGAGGCACTAAAACGGCTTGAAGACCAGGAAAAGCGAAAGCTTGAAGTTTTATCACGTAGCATTGCAAAACAGAAAGAGCTTGAAAGCGGGGGGCAAGTACTGGCCCAAGCATCACGCTTTGGCTTTAATGGCGACCCTCACCAGAACTTTGCTGCAACTGTCAACGGAAGTTCTAGCGAGAACCTCGGCAATCGTGACAACATTCTAGTTGAAGGCGTTTCGGTTGCACTCTCCCCAGAACTAGCAAATGACCTCGACATTGATCTTAAGGCGGGCGAGTTTGTGGAAGCCCTCATTGATGGCGTTTGGAAGCAATTCAGAGTTGACGACACGACCGCAAGGGGGCTTTCCTCAACAGCGGGCGGTTCTCGCAGAATTGATTTTTTCGACCCTTCTGGGGGGCAAATAAACACGGACGGGCAAAATATCCCTGTAAGGCGGGCGGGGGCGGGTGATACCCCTGTAAATGACATTGATTACAACGCAGACTTCGTTGCGCTCACTGACCACCTTTTGCAAGTTGAAGAGACTTACAAGACCACGTATGAAAAGCGCCTTCAAGTGATTCGAGAAAATACAATTGAAGGGTCTGCCTTGCGTGCTCAATTAGAAGGCGAGGCACTAGAGGACTTTAAAGAGGGGCAACTTGAAGAGCAAACGGCAATCCAAAAAACGCAAGAGGCGAAAAATAAAGCTGTCCAGGATGGCATTAACAAACGCAAGGAAGCGGAGAAAAAAGCACAGGAAGAAAGAGAGCAAGAACTTGAAAACCTTAAAGAAAGCGTCCTTGATGGTTTCGCAGTGCA
>JALZUP010000413.1 GCA_023301505.1 Robiginitomaculum sp. | reverse complement strand
CTGAAAAGGTGGTGATCAAAGAAGTGTAGCATTCAACAACCGCCAGCTCCTCGAAGGGAAATAGGGGAGCTGGTATTTTTCAAACATACATCGATGGGAAGTTATAATCAGGTTTATCCTGGTTGTATTCTGCAGCTCGCTGCACTGTCAAATTAATTCCATTTTGAAACCTTTAAAAGCCTAAAATTATATGACCTATATCGCCCCTGAGATTGTTGACAAAATAAAAGAAGCAGCAATCATGGAAGACGTGATCGCTGACTATGTAGACCTCCGGAAGAGTGGTGCAAATCTAGTGGGAACCTGTCCTTGTTGTAATGCCAAAAAGAAGTTTAATGTTAGCGTTTCCAAACAGATATGGAAGTGTTTCGTCTGTGATGAGTCTGGTAAAGATGCTATTAGTTTTTTGACGCTTACACAAGGCTTTAAATATCCTCAAGCGCTCAATGTTTTAGCGCAGAAATACACCATCGAAACCAAAGAAGATAAGCCAGTCAAAGCCAAAAAGAAAGCGCGCAAATCATCCTTTCGAGATGCCCAGCTCCGCGAATCTGGACTCCGTATAAAGGATCTTCGTTACTTCCTAGATGAGAAAGGTGGTCAAGTCCAATACGACCGATTCCAAAAAGGAACGATCGATAAAACTTGGAACATCACCAACGGTGACGACATGATCATCCATTACCTCGGACTCAATGGAAAACCAATCACTTACGATCAAGGAAAAGGTAAACGTCGTAGCCTGATCCGTCTACGTTGGGCAAATCCAAACCTACACAAAGACAAATACGGCAACCCGATGAAGTACAGTTCACCGTACGGATCCGGATCTCATCTTTATATCCCCAACGCTGTGATCGCAGCCTACAAGGGTGGAGTAGAAATTACCACATTGATCATCTGTGAAGGAGAGAAAAAAGCCGAAAAGCTTTGTAAGGAAGGGATCTATGCCGTCGCAGTAATGGGGATCCACAACTTCGCACTAAAGGGAGATATGCCTTATGACTTCCAGCAGATCATCAAGCGATGTGCTACTCAAAACGTAATATTTCTACTCGATGCGGACTGGCAAGACCTTAGCCTCAAGGAAGGTAAATCAGTCGACCAACGACCAAAAACATTTTACTCTGCAGTCGAGAAATTCCAAACTTATTTCAAAGCTTATGCGCGCGATGGAATGCCACTAGAGCTATTTCTAGCGTATGGAAAGAGTCTCGTCTACAAAGGTATCGATGATGTCCTGGTACGCCAATTAAAAGGCAAAGAATCCGAACTAGAAAAGGATATTAAAAACACCATGGAGTCGCGCGAAAGCGAAGGGATCTATGTCAATATCCACAAGATCACCCAACTTAATTCCTGGAAACTAAAAGAGTTCTGGCATCTACACAGTCGCGTCAAGTTTTTCAACCACCACGCCGAACAACTCCAAAAATTAAATGAGTTCAAGTGGGGAAGGATCCGATGGAGATACAATGCAGAAGATGAAGCTTTTGAACTGGCTCAAAAGATCATGCCTTCAGAGCAATTCTGGTCTAAATTCCAGAAGGGTGAAACCAAATATGGAGATCCTATCTATCAGTACAAATTTTCCTATGTGCGGATGATCGAGTTTCTACGTAATCGAGGATTTGGATTATATGAGCATCAAAAAGACCAATTTCGAATCGTACATATCGACGGTAGAGTGATCGAAGAAACCAGCCACCAAGCCATTCAGCGCTATGTAGAGGACTTTACCAGAGAGATCGACGAGATAGAAGTCTTAGAGATGATTATACGCGGTAAGAAGCAATATTTAGGCCCTGAGAAGCTTTCATCGATGCATTATTGGCGTCCTGAATTTTGTACATCTGGGAGTGATGAAAAATTTCTATTTTTTAAAAATTGCTATTGGAGAATAACGAGCGAAGAAATCATCCAGCGACCACTTTCTGAGCTACCAAAACACGTATGGAAAGATCAATTAATTGATTTCGAACCAACGTATACCGGAAAACCGATGTGCTCATTCGAGCGAGATGGCGAAAAATGGAAGATTGATATTACCGACGAAATGAAGGCTTCACAGATCGCACAATTCTACGCAGCCACCTCCAATTTTCATTGGAAAAAAAGTGTAAAACTAGAGACCGACGGAAACGGAAAAAGAGTATGGATTGAGAGAGATCCTGAAGAAGTAGAACCAACCGACCAGGACGATATCCAAATCTGGCGCGATGCATTAATCGATAAAATGATTTGTGCCGGCTATGTCATGCATGATTACAAAGACTGGGGGAATATGCGTGCAATTGTCTGTATGGATGGACTAGAATCTGAGATTGGAAAATCTGAAGGTGGTACCGGAAAATCTATCTGGGCCAAACAATTTAAATGGATGGCACCAACCGAGATCATCGATGGTAAGAAAAGAAACATCGAGGACGACAATCACATCTATCAAGATGTAGATGAACGAACGGCCATTATTCTATTTGATGATGTTCGTCCAAACTTCAATTTCAAGTGGTTATTCTCACAAATTACTACCGGTATTACGGCCAATCCGAAAGGAACAAAACAGAATAAATACGATCCGCCAAAATTCATCATCACCACCAATCACGCGCTACCTGCCAATGACTCATCCAGTAGACGACGACAAAAAGTGATCAGTTTTTCGGATTACTTCAACGAGTACCGAACACCTGGCACTGAGTATGGTGGCCAAATGTTTTACGAATGGGAGCATGACCAATGGAACCTCTATTATAATTGGATGGCCACTTGCATCCAAACCTATCTGCAGCATGGACTACAACAAGAATCTGCCTCAGATGCGTCGCTCGAAAAACGTAAGATCCGCCAATTAATCGGCGAAAACTTTGTCGATTGGGCCAGCTTAGTCTATGCCAATAAAGGCATTCTACTCAATACAAAAGTGGAAAAGAAATACCTCTTAGAATTATACCTGCGAGACTTTTCCGAAGATCGTAAATGGGTAAGCACTCGAAAATTAAAAGCGAAGCTTCAGCTCTACGCTAAGTATGCCGACCTCGATTATAATATCACTGAGCAGGGTGGACGGATCAGAGCCAATGGGATGGAATATTTCATCATCAGCGACAATACATTCCGCGCCAACGATGTCCGAACGATAAACAATGACATTGATTTCAAAACACTTCAAAACCCATTTTCATGAACAGAAACGACATTCGCATTGACACGCAAAAAATCATCGACTACGGAAAAAGAGAACACAAAAAACAAATTAGTGTCTACAATTTGATGATGCAAAAAGGCAAAATGACACCATATCAGGCCCATTTAGATTATACCATAACCCAAGAATTAATCGAGGTGGCCACCATACTGCAGAAACAAAATATCGAATGGGATGACTTTCGAAAAATGCTCGATAAGCTACCGATACAAACCAGAGGCACACAAGGTAAACTCGAATTATTATGAGCAAAAAGAAAAAGAAAAAAACAGCCGTATTTCAAGAGCCGCCACATATTTCAGACTACGGTCCGATCATTCAGGCAGAGCTAGAAATAGAGCCAGAAGGCCCTGCACAATTATACTT
>JALZUP010000412.1 GCA_023301505.1 Robiginitomaculum sp. | reverse complement strand
GACGCCACGGTGAGAAATGCTGAGTCTGTAACGGCGATGGGCATGTTGCCGGCATTGCGAAATCGCTGGCAGGAAACCACGGCGCGGGCGCGCGCAAATCAGATGGTGGCGGAGCGACGTACTTCTTCATTGGTAGCGGCGTCTAAATTTGTGCGCATGGTGTTGCAAATGATGATACTTGGTGTGGGCGCGTGGCTGGCGCTGGCTGGTGAGCTTACGCCCGGAGCTATGATTGCTGGTTCGATTCTGTTGTCCAGGGCGTTGGCGCCGGTAGAGCAGGCCATTGGTGGCTGGCGGATGATGATTGGTGCACGTCAGGCTTATCACCGGGTTCGGGGTCAACTGATTGAACAACCGGTTGTCCCTGAGTCAATGGAACTGCCACCACCACAGGGGAAGCTGGGTGTGTCGGGAGTTTCTTTCATGATCGAAGGGCATCGTGAGCCAATTCTCCGCAACATATCATTCTCTCTGGAGCCCGGTGAAATACTGGGTCTGGTCGGGCCGTCTGGTTCTGGTAAAAGCACTCTGGCCAGACTGCTGCTGGGCAATATTGCGCCGAAAACCGGTCATGTTCGGCTTGATGGTATGGATGTATCTGCGTGGTCGCCTGATCAGCTGGGGCCGCACTGTGGTTATCTGCCGCAGGAAATCGAATTGTTTGCAGGGACTGTGAAAGACAATATTGCACGCATGGGTGAGCCCGTTGCAGAGCATGTGATTGTCGCGGCTCAGAACGCTGGTTGCCATGAGCTGATTTTATCTTTACCTGGCGGATATGACACGCAGGTTGGTGAGCGTGGTATGTCGCTTTCAGGTGGCACACGTCAGCGCGTTGGGCTTGCTCGGGCAATGTACGGGACGCCTAGTTATGTTGTGCTTGATGAGCCAAATTCCAACCTGGATGGTCAGGGAGAAGCAGCGCTTAAAGGGGCTTTAAAAGTACTTAAAGAGCAGCAGGCAACCGTAATAATAATCGGGCACCGATCTTCAACGCTTGATCTTGTTGACAAGGTGTTGGTCATAGACAACGGTAATACCCGGGCCTTCGGCACCGTTGAAGAAGTGCGAAAAGAGCTGGGTCAGCCCGCAAGTTAAAACTGATGGAAAACTCAACGCCGCAAAACCAGCAGACCAAAATTAATTTAGTGGATGCGCCGTCGTTACCAAGAGTAAGCTGTAACGCGATAACTGCCTGTAGTGCTTTTGTTAATGCGTTCATCGGGTTTAGGTCTGGTTGTTTCGCAGTATCTACTGATGTGCGTGCTGCTGTGGCTGTTATTGGGGCAACTTCGCTCGCTGTATTATCTACAAAAGGGACTTGAATCTGTGCAAATGCAATTTCCACAACCTGGTCAGGGGCCTTCTGAGCCAGAGCTAAAATTAAAAGGGCCTGTGTTATTCGGTCTGTTGGTGCTGCTTCTGTTTGTTGGCACCTTCGGAGTGTGGGCGGCGCTTGCTCCTTTGGAAAGTGCGGCTATTGCGCCGGGCATTGTTAATGTGAGCTCTAAAAGAAAAACAATTCAGCATCTCGAAGGCGGCATTATCAGTGAAATAAAGGTCTCTGAGGGCAGTACCGTCAAAGCCGGTGATGTGCTGATCACTTTAGATACCACTCGCGCTTTTGCTGACCTTGAAATCACTAGCAACCGGTTGGCTGGTGAATACGCCCGTGCCAGCCGTTTAGTGGCTGAGCGTGACACCCTTGATGCCATTCAATGGGTTGATGAACTGGATGGTGCTGGCGAGGCCAGCTTCGTTAGCAAAATAAAAAGTGCTCAGGTCAATGTGTTTGAGGCACGAAAGCAATCGTTAGACGGCCAAATGGGAATTCTTAACCGTCGCATTAAACAGTTTCGCGAAGAGCAGCATGGCATTCGTCATCAAATTGAGTCGCAGCGTCAGCAGCGAGACTTATTAGAAGAAGAACTCACCAGTATGCAACGCTTGTTTAACAAAGGGTTTACTGGAAAAACACGGCTGTTAGAGTTGCAGCGCCAGGTGGTAGAAGTTGACGGGTCCCTTAGTCAAAGCAACTCCACTATTAGTCGTATTGAACAAAGTGTTTCTGAAGCGCAACTACAGATATCTGATCTGGAAGCTACTCGTTTAAACGAGGTGCTTGAACAATTGCGAGAGTCCCAAGCGGGAGTTCGTGAATTGACTGAACGTGTTGCTGCATTAACCGATGTAATGGAGCGAACAAACCTGGTGGCGCCAATTGACGGCGTTATCGTTGATCTAAAAGTCTTCACCAGGGGTGGCGTGATTGCGCCGGGTGCACCATTGATGGATATCGTTCCCGATCAAGGCGAACTGATCATTGAAGCGCGTGTTGACCCGGTAGACATTGATGTTGTTTATCCAGGCTTAAAGGCTAAAGTTCGTTTTGTATCTTTTAACCAGCGCGCTACTCAGCCGTCAAACGCAACAGTGGTAAATGTTTCTGCTGACCACTTTACCGACGAGAGAACGGGGGCAAGTTATTTTCTGGCGTTGGTATCACTTACCGAAGATTCAATAAATGAACTGCAACAGGCAATAACTCCGGGAATGCCGGCAGAGGTGTTGATAGTGACGGGCGAGAAAACACCTTTTGAATATTTTATAACGCCAATAGGACGGAGCTTTGAACGCGCTTTTAGAGAGAGTTAAAACCGTGACATCAAAGGCAAGCAAGCGCGGGTGTCTGGTCATTGTCACTGGTTTATTAGTCGTGAGTGAAGCGGCGGTAACCGCGCCTGTCGGCCTGCGTGAAATCTATGACCTGGCACTGGCAAACGACCCGCGCATACTGGCCGCAGATTTTGAGAATCAGGCCGCACAGTTTGATATTCCCATTGCGCGTGCGGCCCGTCGGCCCACGTTAAGTGCACAGCTTGATATAGATCAGGATATCGACTCCTTTACCGACGATGATGATGAACTTCGAGCAGAGCCCGGCCTCACGTTAGATATTCCCATTTATAACCGACGCAGCAATGTCAATATTAATTTGGCTGAGTCAGTCGCCGAAGAAGCAGAGCTTAACTTCCGGCAACAAGAGCTCTCGTTGTTTGTGCGCACTGCAGAGCTTTATTTTGCCGTGCTAAGGGCAGATGATGGTGTGCGAATTGCCACCGCTGCCCGTGAGTCCATTGAGAGTCAGGTAGCACTTGCAAAGCAATTGCTTGAAGAGCAGCTGGTGGCTGTCTTTGATGAAAAAGAGGCGCAGGCAAGTTTTGACTTGGCTAATGCAACGTTAATAGAAGCACAAAATAGTTTGGCGGGTGCTAGCGAGGCGCTTCGGGTTGCTATTAACCAATACCCGCCAGAGCTCGCACGCATTGTTGATGACGTTACGCTTACGCTACCGCAGCCAGCTGATGTGGATTTTTGGGTTGAGATGGGCCTGAGTAATAACCCGTCTTTGCAGTTGGCGCGATTGCAGCTTATTCGTAGTGGTTTGGAGTTTGAGCTGGCAAAATCAGACCACTACCCAACCGTGGGGCTGCTGTCGTCTTATACCTTTAACGGAAGCGCCAACACGACCAGAGACAGAGTCGGCAGTGGCGAGGTGTCGCTTCAGTTTAATTTGCCGTTGTACCAGGGTAGGCGGGTTGAGGCTCGTAAAGCGCAAGCGATACTGAGGCAGTCTTTCGCCGAGCAGCAATTGGTACTGGCGCAAAGAAGTGTCGAGCAGCAAATTAAAAACGCCTACGCCAATGTGCAAACATCGTATGAGCGTTCGCGGGCGCTTGAACAGGCAGTGGTTTCTAATTTAGAAAGCTTAAAATTGACTGAAGAAGGTGTTAAAGAGCAGGTTCGGACCATTGTTGATCTGCTAGAAGTCACCAGCCGTTACACGCGTGCTCAGCTTGAGCTATCTAGTGCGCGTTACGATTTTTTATTCAGTACGCTTACGTTAAGTGCTTTTTCCGGCGAGCTGTCTGCTAATGATTTATCTGAGTTAGATAAGTCGTTGCGCTGAGTTGCTTAGGCGGTGTTTGCGTTCTAAGGCTACGGCATCCTTGAAACCGTTAAATTTATAAATTCGTTTTACAGCTATTTGCTGCGGTATCGTTTCCGGATTGGCCGTTACAGAAATCGATCCCCGGCCCGCCGTCTAGCGCATCATTGCCGCTACCACCCTTGATGGTATCGTCGCCTTCGCCACCTTTGACCCATAGACCGCTGCCAGTGGTGGCTCTCGGGCCGGTGTTGATTGTAGTAGTGTAACTTCCTTTAAATACTACTGCGTTCAGGCACCGCTGCTGCTAACCATGTAGCTCTCTATCCAAATTTTGGTTCTATCTCTCGGTTGATCGTCGGATCAATGCTGAATTCGTACACATACGTTGGTCACCGTTGATAATGCGCTGGCGATGATCCTGTTATATTCATGAATCCCCGAGGCAAGGCGCTGTTAGCGGTCAGTGAGGTAGCCATAAGTGGTCAGGCCAGTAACAACCCCAATCTATGTGATTGGATTGGTTTTATTAGCTATTCCAACAGAAAGGTCCGTTGGTTTTCAGGTATCTTGGAGCTAGTAACAGCGTAGTAATTGACAGCGAATACATCCTAACCTTGACACAAGTCAACAACCTACTAAATCCTTGATTATGCCGAACTTAAGGCTGTTCTCTATCGTGAATCAGCTTTGTACTGATAGAGCGGCGAGCTGACCCCATCCAGAAACAAGCGCTACTCTGGCCCACTCGGGCACGCAATGACTTTACATCTACTTTCTGGGTTGAGGCTACCTAGCATAATGATTGACTGTTGTGCGAAATCATTCAATTTGTCATTACATTATACTGTGTTATAGTCGGGCGCGTGTAGCGTACTTAAGATGAAGAAATGGGGTTTAAGCCCGCATTTTGAATAGTAATCACAAGTTTATTTAGAATAATAATGCAAAGAAAAACTTACAGTTTAGGTCGATTGCCTCGCAGCATCTTTTTGTCGGCCCTCGCCGCAATAGCAACTTTCACTTCTGCTGTTGAAGCGGATCTGAAAATTCTGCCTGTGGGTGATTCAATTACCCGAGGGATTAACGGCCTGCAGGGTGAAGGTCGTATCAGCTACAGGAAGGAATTCGAGTCCAGACTTGATGCCTCTGGATGTTTACAAACAATGCTCGGATCGCAAAATAATAGTTCCCCCGGGCATCTTTCCTCCCATGAGGGCTACTCTGGGCACAGGGTAGATCACTTTCAACTCGGTTTGGGCTCTAATCCCGGTATTGCAACGATAATGGCGGATAACAGTGAAGCGGAAGTGGTTCTGGTTCATCTAGGTACCAACGATATGCTGCAATCTCAGTCGGTAGCCGGCACACTCGTTGAACTTAATGACGTAATTTCCATAATTAATCCAAGCCCAACCAGAGCCGTCTACCTTGCCAATGTTGTCCCTTGGTATGATGTCGATTCGAATGCCGACGGTATCCTGGATATTCCTAACGCAAATGCGGAAGCTCTATCTGCTCAGATCACCGCGACTTTCGCCAACGAACCCTATATCCATTTAGTAGATGTTCGAACCGGGTTCAGGCCTACAGACATGTTTCCGGATGGCATCCATCCAAGCCAAGACGATGACAACGATCCACGAAGTGACTCTGGCGAGCATCACATCGCGGTAGCCTTTGCAGCAGCATTGGAGGTAGAAGGTGATTGTGTTCCACCGACGAACTCCGATAGCTCATTTCCGCTTACCAACATTCTTTCGCCAGTCACCGGTGAGGTGGTAAGTGGTCCGGTAACATTTTCGGGCCGGGCAACGGATACAGGGGGGGCAGGTTTCGACAGAGTTCGGCTTGCGATTCTGGATGGGAAGCGAGACGATTTTCCTGCCAATTGTAGCGGATGTACGTGGTGGGACTTTACTTCGGAGCAGTTCGGAAGCTTTGATTCAATAGATGCTTATAAGGTTCAGCAATCGACCAACTACCTGGAGTGGCGTGCTGGTGTCAGCGGAGATCCCGGTGATGCTGGAGATCCGATAAACCTGCCAGCTGGTGTGTACACCGTATTTGCAATTGCAATTGATAATGATGGAAATCAGAACTTTTTTAATTCTGAGTCATGGCCTGAACGAACTTTATTTACAGTAACGGCGTCTGGCAATTTCTGTAATGGATTGGCAGTCAATGTAGACCTAGCCAGTGGAGATTCTCCGACTTCTGGTGATGATGTTATTTTGGGTACCAGTGGTGCTGACATCATAAATGCATTGGGAGGGAACGACACTATTTGCTCATTGGGAGGGAATGATGTTATCAATGCTGGTGGTGGTAATGATTGGATCGATTCGGGTGCAGGTGATGATGATATTCAGGGGAATGCAGGAACAGATACTATCTTTGGTGGGTTAGGTAACGACTTTATCCGTGGTGGTGTTGATGATGATCATTTAGAGGGAGAAGAAGGTGATGATAGATTATTCGGACAAGGTGGTAATGATTTTCTTGGTGGCGGCCCAGGCGTTGATGATTTAAAGGGTGGCAGTGGTAACGACATGATTCTAACCGGTGCAGGAGCGACCGTTGGTTCGGGTATTTTTGTCTCGGGTGGTGGTGGCAATGATACTGTTGTTGGGGGAGCCGATGCAGATGATATAAGAGGTGCAGCAGGCCTCGATACACTGAGTGGTGCTGGTGGTGATGACGTTATAACAGGCGGTAACGGCAGAGATGCCATCGACGGCGGCATTGGTAATGATGATATTAGTGGTCAGGGTTCGCCTGATATAATAGAAGGAGGTAGCGGGATAGACGCCATCTTTGGTGGTGATGGTAATGATGTAGTCAATGGTGGCGATGGCGCTGATACCATTCTTGGTGGTGCAGGAAATGACACACTAGATGGAGGTGGTGGAAGTGATGTTATCAGTGGTGGTCCTGGTGATGACGCATTAAGTGGTGGAGCCTCGGTTGGAGATGTTTGCGATGGCCAGGGTGGTTCCGATACTGCTGACTCATCCTGTGAGTCTGTTGTTGGAGTACCGTAGGGCTCTCTGTACGCATGGAGTGCATACTGCTGTGTGGTGGGTCTCGGCTGGTGATTTATGTGAAAGACAGTCTGTTTTTTTATGACCGGCATACCTTATAATTCAGGTGTTAGGATCGTAGGTGCACAATATGTAAAACTATGATGTAGCGTATGTTTTAGATGATCTTCTAACGGTTTTATATCTTGAATTCCATCTGTTACATAGG
>JALZUP010000411.1 GCA_023301505.1 Robiginitomaculum sp. | reverse complement strand
ACAAGTTGTTCGGGTCTTTTTTTACGCATGGTTATTTCCGTTGTTTGACTGGAAATAAAAACAAGGCAACATAAAGAAGCGGGGATGCAAGGTCGCGCAGCGCCTTTGGATGCTTTGCATCCCCGCGATATGTTGCATGCCTAGAACCAGTCAAGCACGGTTTGTCAGGCAACCGAAAAAATACCGGCAACAACGAGCGACTCGCGCACGACCTCCCCGCTCAGGGCAGTTCCACCATTGGGGAAGACAGTGCCCGGTAGCGATGTAACACGGATGCAATCACTACCGGGGAGTCTTCGCTATCTGAACAGTGGCGGCACCCATTGCTCAAGCACCGATTTCAGTGCCGTCGGTTTTTCCTCAAAAAGCCCGGAAATATAATCCGCCACCCCCTTTTTTGTCGATTGCCGGTAAGGAGCGACAGCCTTATCACCGACGATTTCCGTCACCTGGCTCAGCAACAAGGGTTTGGCAATTCTGGAAAAATAATTCTCTTTAGTCGGCGACCAATAGTCAGTGACGTCTAGCGCGGTCTCGGTTCTGATGTAATCATCAAGATCATTCTCAAAGCAAGAAGCCGATACAAACGCCAGTAATGCTTTTTTCGACGACGCGGGCAGTGATATATACGCCTCAATCCGCTCCTGTTGAACTTCTAGATCAAGCCAGTCCAAATCGAGTTTACGACGAGCGTCCGTTAATGCGTTGAACATAACGCTCTGTTCGTGATCATTTCTGGTGGTCTCGGTGGGGGTGTGCTGCGTGCTTAGTGAATGAATCATGGGCGGCCAGGAGTCAAAGCAATCAACGATCAGCGAGTAGTGTAAAAGCTCAATCGCCATGTCAGGAAATTTAACCATTTGCGCCTTGGTCATTGCTCTGAGATACAAATTGATATCAGACATCAATGCCTGGCTGTAGTTTTTTTCCGACTCCTCGTCGTCTACCCCGTTAGACTCGTCATCGCCTGAATCGGTGATAGTGGTGTTTTTCTTTTTGGTGCTGGCGATATCATCACGGGTCTGAATTCCACGAGTGTAATACAACGTCCCATTCGTACTGATCGATATCACCAGACCTGAACAGGCCATTTCTTTTTTTAGAAAGTATTCGTTCTCTTGTTGAATGACCACCAATAGGTCGTCGTGTTGTTCGTCCAGCTCGTCATAGCGGGCGGCTTGCGCTTTGGTCCAGTCCGCTTCATCAATGGCGATAATCGATTTTATCTCAGAGTCGATGAGCTTAATCCGGGCTTTCTGATCGTCGGTCATCTTTCGGGTTTTAGCGGTGAACCTCGCCTTTATCTCTACCGTGTTCTCCTCTTGATCAGGTAACGTCGCGTTGTACCATTTCCAACCGGGTTCATCGGACTGACACTGCACTAACGCGGCATCGAGTTGTTGAGTCGCGAGATCCATGAGTAGATGCGCATCGTGTATCACTATGATGTCAGTAAACAGATCCGGGGTACTGGTGCCACCGGCGTTGGTGTAACACTCCATACCGACAAATTTAACGAGACGATCTTTGTTGGTCAAACCGCTTTGCATGGCTGATCTAATCGCCCACACTTGTATGTGTGGGGAGTAATCCGATTGCTTCCACACGGCAAGTTGTTTTTTGATGTCATCGGTGGCACCAAACGCCTTGACCTGATCTTCGTTTAATTCATCTTTCTGGTAGGCGCTGAATATTCGTGGGTGCAGAGTCGCCAGACGAATGATCTTGTCATACTGCAGGGGGGTGAGCTGCAAGGTATCACAGATAGAATCACGCTGACCGCCCTCCTCTTTCAGCCGATTGATCGACGTATAATATTCGGTGGGATGTGGCTTTTTGCGGTGCATGTTTTCGACGATGGACAATCTAGCCGCGGTTTCAGGACTACAAAGTGTGCACGGTACTGGAAAGGTGTTATTGATGGATTTATGCTTCACCAGTGCATGCAGCGCATGTAATCGACGTCTTCCGGCAACGACCTCATATTTCTCACCGACTTTAGTCACTAATAGTGCTTGGACGACACCATTGTGTTTTATCGAGTTGACGAACGCCTCATCGATTCCTTTAGCACTTCGCATATTGCTTTTCGATAGCGATAATAATGACAGTGGAATGTCTTGTGTGTCTCTGGTGTCAATATTCATACGGTTATTCAGTCTTTTTATCGGTGCGACATTGCCCTAACGAGAGACAGCATCTAGAACACGAAGCGCAAGACTGCGAAGCACGTGCTTGGTCTAGCGCTCGTGTTTGATGCGGTATAAAGGCTGGCAATAGAGCTGATAAAGAACGGGGTAGACATTGATCGCATTACTTTGAAGGATCAAGGATTAAAGCGCGCCCTGTACTTTTTCTCCTGCGTATTCTGCTGCTCAATCTCGATCAGCCGATCGCCATAACAACACGGTCTGCAGCAGGTAAGGCGTGTCCACCAGTTTTTATCGAGTCCGGTAGACCAGGCCTTAAGGCGCGTTGGTCCCCGAATCAACGTTATAGCCGGATAACCTTAACAACGTCCTAACCAGATTATTTTTTCGGGTGCAGCCATTACGCACTTAATGACAGGGGACTCAAGGTCCGTGCGCCCAACATCGTCTAAAGACCCCAGCGTTTCACGGTCGTATTTATTAAGTAGGGACATGGGGTAATCTCCACCCATCACTGCAAACGTTAATGGGGGCATTGGGACACCGGGTAATCCACCTACCAATACCCTTTAAAACGGAATGTCATCCAGTTCATCGACGTCAAAGGTGGAGGTGATGATCGGGGGGTTGTTCACCGCGGGCGCTTTCGCATCTATCGCATTAATGTCCAGTACGTTGAGATTAACGAACACGCGACCGTTCCATTCTCTGCCGGAAAGGTCAAAAGTAATGGCAAGGGTTTCACCACACGCAAACTGCTCAATCAATTCGCATCGATGCTGTGTTAGTTGAAATTTAATCGTTTGCGGATAGGTATCATCGATGGAGTTGACGACAAACTCTCTTGCCGTGAATCGTGCTGATTTTTGTTCGGTATCGCCAATGTGTTGTAAGCAGCCATTGAAAACATAAGACATGCAGGTCATTCCTCATCACAATGTTGTATAGGAAGCGAATAAGGCAACACGGCACAGAACATTAACGCCAACCCGAGCGACGCGAGCCGAAGGGGAGGATTGCGCCGTTCATGGATGGCGTGTTAGACGACTAAGCGCTATACAGCATTTTAGACACGGGGAGGCGCTGGACTGTATCCAGGCGTTGTGGTGACAATCCGTAGTGAACACCTACACCACCTTGCCAACGCCCTTCACTACCACAAGGGCCACATTGCATGACCGGAGGGTATTCAGTGTACACTCGCCACGGACCGGCTGGTGATCACCTGTCGTTTGTCAACGAGGC
>JALZUP010000410.1 GCA_023301505.1 Robiginitomaculum sp. | reverse complement strand
TACCGCTGCGTCTTCTATGCACCTATGAAGGGCCGGGCACCGAGTGTCTGGATAATCAACACACAGCACGCGACCAATTGGCAAGCCCAGACATTGCAAGCGCTGCCTGCCATCGGGCAGCCACCTTCGACGTAGGCTCCTAATACATATGCGGGTGTGATTGTCCGTTCAGCGCGCTTAACTGATCGTATTTTGGTGAGAAAATAAGCTCACTTTCAAACGGACCGATATTTCACTTAATGTATCTAAGACCGAACTGGTGCGCGGCCTTGTGTTGCTACGAGTGTTAGGGTTCCGCTTTACGAAAGCCAGCTTATTCCTTGTTCTCAATTCGACCAGACACGATCAAGCTGAGCCGACCGGGTGACTTCAGCTCAGCAGACACGATTGCACCAACCTTGGCGGCATACATCTTGACCAGCGACAAGCCAAGCCCACTGTGATATCCGCTCGTGCGTGATTGATCTTTTCGCCACAGGCGATCAAATAGCTGCGGAAGGTCATTCTGTTCAATATCAAAAGCATCGTTGCTTACAGCCAGTTTTATCTCGCCAGCCAACTCGTCACGAGACATGCTGATATCAACTATTGAGGAAGGTGTACTGTAGGTCGCCGCATTACTGATTAGGTTTTCTAACAAGAGTGGCCAAGTATCATTGCCTATCACTAGTGTTGGTTCGCTCGGTAACACGATATTGATATCCAGGTTTCTTGCTTTAAAATCAGCGTCGTGGAGCTATATCATATGAGGCACAAGCTTGCATAAATCAACCGAACTCTCCTTACTGGTCAGTCCTAATTCACCGCGACTTAAAGCGAGCAAACTCTGAATCAAACGCTCCATCCGCCCCACAGAAGTCAGTAGATCATCATTAAACGATGCTTTCAGGCTTGGCTCATCTGGCCATCGTTGCATGACCTCTGCTAATGTTCTGAGCTCTGCCAAGGGGGTCCGCATCTCATGGGCAAGGTCGGATGAAAACCGCCGCTCACGCTGGAAACCCTCATTCAGACGACTTAACATATCGTTGAAACGTGTTTTCAGAACATCTAGCTCTTGTATGGGATAACTGAGAGATAGACTTTGATCAATTCGCTCTACATCGAGTTGGCCGATCTGATCGCTCATCTCCTGCAGAGGTCTTACGGCGCGTCTTAGGGCACGCCGTTGTAGCAAGATGATAACCGATGTGGTTAGTACAGCGGTAAGTAGCAAAATCAGATTTAATTGGGTGAGTGTATCGTCAAGCGATTCACGTGATGTGGCCACTGTGACAGTCACTTGATCGGGAGTAATAATTATGCCGTTGACTTCAACCGGTGTTCCCGATGCAGAAAAGGCCTGTCGCTCCACTTTTCGAGTCCGTTGTCCTTCGCTGCGTGCCAGGTCCTCATCGTCATCAATGTCAATTTTGGGGTAGTAGGTCTGCCTGATGATTCGTCCCGATCGACCGTCTGGTAAGTACGCATTTTAGATTCCATCTAGGGACTCAGTGCGTTCATCTTCTAATATGGTCTCTGCATCCAAAGATTCAGAATAAAAAAGACGCAATCCGGATTGATTTCGAATTTCGAAATAATCTGGATCAGATTCCAGAAAGTAGCTATTCAACGCCTCGGGATACACTTCCAGTTCAACACCGTCTTCATCCTGTTCGGTGATGGCCATGAGCGACTGAGCTCGCGATATCAAGCCTTGATCAAATCCATTCGTCAGACTTTGGCCCATTAACAGCCGAATCAGCAGACCACTGACAATCAATGCGATAAGAAATCCGGGAAGTAGTGAGCGTGACAGATACTGAAAAAAGGTAATCATGCCGCTCTGATCATTTGTTTCTTATGGTTAGTTATACGAATCATTTAGTACCGAGTCAACGAACACTATGAGCTTGAGTCTTGACAAGGGAGTAAGCCCGAGATGAAGTACACCTCGGGCCTCCTATTTTGACGGCTGCTAAGTTTACAAGGCCGCTTCGTGATCGATCTGCAATACCGTACCGTCAGCACTGAGTGTATAGCTAATACTGTCTCCGGTGGTGTTCTCGTACTCAGCCGCATAAGAGACCGAGCCATCAGCGGCGGTCACTTGTTCAAATTCAACAATCGGAAGCAAAACGCGCTCATTGCCCACGGCAGTCAGTATCGCTGCTGGAATCTCTTCTTCGTCCAAGATATCTTCCAGGTTAAGGAAATCACCAGCGGCGTTAAAATTGGCTTCCAGCTCCTCGTCAGCTACATCGATGAAAAGCACCGCGTATGCTGTCCCATCGACATTCGTGGTCTCGGCTATCTCCTCAATCTGTACACCTGGGTAGCGAGTTGTAAACGCTGTATTTACGATCTCAGGTAGAGTATCGATAAGCACACCACGTTCTTGGTCCAGAAGCACAACATCGGAACTATAAATTGCCTCGATTTCCAGTGATTCGTCTTCCGAGAGACCTTCAATACCGTAGCTAAGTGTTGTTGTTGATGCGTCGGATAATTCGGTCCGACGGAATATTTCAGCAGCTGTGACTTCAGAAAACATCGTGCCAAAATCTGCCTCTACCCCCGCTGGAAAATCAGCAAGTGCTTGCGCGACAGTATCACTGGTAGACAGGCGTTCTAACGCGTCTTCGTGCTCGATTCGAATGATAGCGCCATTGGTATCCATGGCAACAGTGATACTTTGACCTATGTCATTCTCGTATTCAACCGCGTACTCAACGGACTGATCTGCGTACGTGGTTATTTCGAATTCTGAATCGGGCAGTGTGATGCCCTGTGCATCGGCCATGGCCAGGATGTTCGCAGGAATATCCGCTCGATCTTCCACATCCTCGAGAAAGAGGAATTGAGCATTCTGGTCATAATTTGCTTCAAATTCTTCACCCATTGAATCAAACAAAATAGCGTAGTCAACACGACCAGCTGTTGTCGAGCGCTCTATATCGTTAATGGTCGCATCCGGATACCGACCCAGCAATGCTGTATTGATAGTTTCGGGAAGTTCAGTCAACCGATCGTTGCGCACACTTTCCAACAGTTCGCCCGTGTTCGAGTAACGCGCTTCCAATTCGAGAAGCTCATCCTCTGATGCGCCTTCAACTCCCCACGATGTCGTGGAATTGCCAGTGGCAGAGTAATCAACCCGCCGAAATATTTCGCCTGCTGTGACCTCGTCATTAGTCAACGCATAGCGAGGTAGCAGTGCGTTGGGGAAATCAATTAGTGCTGTTTCTACAGTTCCGGCAATGATTGTACTGGGTGTACCTGAATCAATCGTCGGTGCTGGATCATCGCTGCTACTGCAGCTAGCCAGTAGTGAGAAGGTCAAAGCGCCAAATAGCGTGTGTTGAAAACTCTTGTTTTTATGCACGTGAAGGTGACTCCAGATGAATCGAAGATAGGCAGACGATATGTGTCTGTTCGGTCCTGCCCATGATCAATCTGAAGATTGACTGAAGTTATTGCATTGTTCGTATTTGCTGGTGAACTCAACCTGTCAGGCATAGAGGACCGTCTTTATCTTCCATCTAGCTCAACGTCACAGCATGTTGTGGATTAGTGATGGCATTCTCACGCCACAAGAATTGCCAACCAGTAATTACGTAAGAAGAGTCACTCTTAAGCCAATCTTCAGGTTGTAGCTGCATAGTGCGGGTATCTACTCGGAATCCATTATGCTCAACGCTCGAACATTTCAGCATCACGGTTACCAGTCATTTTTCAAGATCAGAAGTAGGCGAACATGAGAATGCCCGCAATGATGGTATGTTGTTCACAATAGCCGTGATGGCCATATGTTTTCTCGAACTGACAAGGCAAGAGGTCGTTGGGTTGATCAAGGTGAGAGCGGTTCATGGGGTAGTATCGGGATTGATCGACTGGGTGCTGAGCAACTGTGCGGGTCCAGTGCAACAGGTGATTGGTATTAGCTTAATGCGGTTGTGCCACGCTTTGGTGCACTCTCGAGTCCTTGTCAGTGGCGGGGCGTTATGAGATACCTGCTCACTACAACCGACTACCGTTACACATTCGCATCTGATCTGAAGATGGTGAGTTGTGCATGAAAGTGCTACTTGTCGAAGATTCGCCGGTCCTGCAACGTTCATTATCGACTGGGCTTTCAAAGCATGCTATTACAGTCGACCAGGCATTCGACGGCGAAGAAGCAGAGCTTTACCTGCAATCGGAGACGTACGATGTGATAATTCTTGACCTGATGTTGCCCAAACTCAGTGGTCTTGATGTATTGAAGCGAATGCGGCACCGAGGTAATAAAACGTTTGTGCTGATACTGTCAGCTAAAGACGAAATAGAGGACAGAACGCGAGGCCTGGATCTAGGAGCTGACGATTATTTGATCAAACCCTTTTCGTTCGATGAGCTGATCTCACGTCTACGAGCCTTAAAGCGTCGTATGGGTAACAGCGGCCCGTCACTAGATCCGGTCATGGTGGTGGAGCAGGTGAGCATTGACACACTAAATCGCACCGTAAGCGTCAACGATACAGCTTTAGAGCTGACACCTACCGAATACCGAATCATCGAGCTACTCGCTACTCGGCGAAAACAGACCTATTCGCACGATCAGTTGATTGACAGGCTGTACCGGGCTGATCAATGCGTGACACGCAATGCCATTGAAGCGCATGTCAGTGCTCTACGGCGTAAACTGCGCGCCGCGGGTCAAGAACTTATTAGGACGCGACGCGGTTTCGGGTACTACATCGATTAACAACCTCCAGTGGAGTCGTAACCTTGATGGCCGAGAAGCCATTAAGCGTGTCCGACAGAGCTTTTTACGAGCCATACCAGCTAACTTCCGCGTTCTTTTTTACTGTAGCTCAGGACGAATTGTCTGAGGTGCGTTCACTGTCATATCGGCAGTGTCATCATAGTAATAGGCAAAGTGCTTCGTGTCCTGCGCTATCAGTGTCAAGAGGTAGGGAGCCTTATTCGGCGTACTTAGAGTGCTGCCTTTAGAGACAATCACTGCTCTGTTCAGTGGTGCAGAGGAGGAACGCAGACGTTGAAGATCGGGAATTACCATCACATTACCCTGTGTATAGAAGCGTGCAGAGTGGGGTACCTTGCGCAGATACACGATCGGTGTATCTGGATACTGCTGACGTATGTCAGTGATCAGTGCAGATTGTGACCGTTCATTGAGTGTGTTCAACAACCCCAGTGGTGAGGCTAGGCAGACGATGACGGGAATGATCAGGCCCGGCAGGATCAACCAAAGCGGTTTTACACTCTGATGGCATGCCATTGCGACAAGTATAGCCAGAGCAGGTAGACCACTGAGAACATAGCTAGGCAGAATGTTGCCTGCAAAGCTGAAGAATATCATTGGCCACAGACACCACAATAGCAAATAGCGTGTCAAGGAAGAAAGCGACCTAACGCTGCTTACAAAACCCAGCGGCATCTTAACCACCTGACGAAGTATCCAGCCTACAATAATGATGGACCATGGAAAAAAAGCGGTCACTGCGAATAACCAGATCGTACCGCGTGGTTCTTCGTGTGCCGTGCCGTAGAGATCGCCTTTCCAGCCGCTATCAAGATAACGCTGCAGATGCTCTCCAATAAAAAAATACTCTAGGAATCCGGGTGTTCTGATTTCTGCCAGCAAAAACCAGGGAAATGCGATTAGCGCAAAAACTGCTGTGCCTTCAACAATAGGCAATCGTTTAACCACTGTCGCCCACTGCCTCTCAACAAGAATCCACAGCACGAGAGGCACGCCCGACATAACGAGCGCGACAGGGCCCTTAGCTAGAAAACCCAGTGCCAACGCAATGAAGAAAAAATATCCCCAACGCTGTTGATCTGATGTCATGGCGAACCAGAAACTCACCATAGCCAGTGTGGTAGATATCAGCATTGCCGAATCGGTCATCACCGAGCCTGCCGTTACAAATCCCACTACTGTTGTGGCGAGTACGAAGGTACTGATAGCGGCCTGCTCTCGTCCCACTACACGCAGCGTAAAACCATAGACACTTAACATCACAAGTAGCATATTGACAAATGCCGGTAATCGCAGGGATAGCTCTGAGACGCCAAAG
Organism: Robiginitomaculum sp.; assembly: GCA_023301505.1. GTDB lineage: Bacteria > Pseudomonadota > Alphaproteobacteria > Caulobacterales > Maricaulaceae > Robiginitomaculum. Next base: position 7,997 of record JALZUP010000410.1, on the reverse strand, counting down.
AGGGTGATAGAGATAGAGCCCTGCCAGAAGGACAACGGGGGTTTTGCCCAGAACGGCTCACCAGGAACAAGCTGCGGTGTTATCCAGTTACCACTTACGGCCATAACTCTTGCCACTTCACCATAGCGGGCCTCCGTGGTATCGGTGAGCGGGTAGGTAGGTAGGCTGACGGCACGAACCACTAGCACGAATAGAATCGCGCCTAGCCACCAGTGGTATCGACGTCTCATGACGCGCAGCTCTCTAGCTCGTCAACCAGCTGTGGCCGGTAGCGCTGCACTATTGGTGGAGCAACACTCTCCACGACAAACAATGGTCGACCTTTCACTTCCATGAACGTTCGACCCACATACTCGCCGAGCACGCCAATAGCGAGAAGTTGAATACCTCCTAGAAACGTGATGACGGTCAACAAAGTGGTATAGCCAGCGACCGGCTCACCCATGAATACCGTTTTTAACAACGTAAAAAGACCGAACAGCACTGCGAATAGTGCTGCAGCTATCCCAGCAAAGGTAGCCATTCGAAGCGGGATGATACTGAAGCTGGTAAATCCGTCCACGGCCAGTTTGATCAGTTTCAGAATCGACCACTGAGACTGTCCAACACAGCGTGATTCACGTTTGTAGTCGATGATGGCGGTCTCAAAGCCAACCCAAGCGAATAGCCCTTTCAAGCATCGATTTGCCTCTGGCAGGGCATTGACCACGTCAACAACACGCCGGGACATCAGCCGAAAGTCACCGACTTGCGAGGGAATTTGCACCTCCCCAGTCAATCTTCCAGCGACACCGTAGAACACAGCCGCGCTACAGCGTTTAAACCACGAATCCACTTGCCGATCAATACGCCGCATGGCGACAACATCAGAACCGGATTGCCACGCTTCTACCATCGGTGCGAGACATTGTGGAGGATCCTGAAGATCAGCATCCATCAGGACCACCGCATCGGCATCACTGTGGGCCAGACCCGCACTAACCGCATACTCTTTTCCAAAGCAACGACTCAGGTTGATGATGCCAATGCGAGGGTGTTTACCCTGAAGAGCTTGGAGAATCGCAAGGCTGTCGTCAGTACTGCCATCGTTAATAAACAGATACGTCCAGTCACAGGCATTTATACTTGCTGTGACTGTTTGAAGTGTATCAACCAGTAAGGGCAGGGCGTCTGCCTCGTTGTGTACTGGAATAATGAGAGATACATGCAAACGGTCTACTTGGGGTTTGGTCCTATTCATGACGAAATTACTTTAGTTGTAAGTCGAAACGTCCAAAACCGGTTAAGCATGTAACCTACGATCAACGTAGCTGTTGTTGCCACCAACTGAGCTGGCCAAATACCGATCAATCGATACAGTATCCCCACGACATAGGCGTTGGCCAGAGCACATATAAGCGCCACTAAACTAAATCGAAAGAGCCCGTTTCGGGCCGGAGAGGCGCTATCTTTAAAGACCCACTGCCGACACAGAATGAAATTGACTAGCGCACCAAGGAGTGCACCAATTGTTGTCGATAGCACAGGCATAGACATCATCTCAATGAGCTTAGCCATCGTGGCATAGTGGACAACGGTGCCTATTGCGCCTACCAACGTGTATTGCGAGAAATGAGTGAGCATGGCACGAGCATAGATAGGCAATCTGAAGTTACGCTGAAGGGATGCCTGATAAAACATTTCTAATTTCACCACTAGCGTATGTTCAATGCGTTGAAGACAAAGCGCACGCCATCCACCTGTGAGGCAATGCGTTCTGCTTCGTGAAGTATACGTTTATTATCAACGTATCCTGAAAGACGCACAGAGTCCTCACTCAAGGTGCTTACTGATATTCTCAATAACATCGTCTTGGGCGACGCACGTAATGCTGCACGTACTTGCACCGACAACGCTTTTGAATCCTGTAACGGGCCGCCGACATTTAATTGTTCATCCTTGTGTTTGAAAAGTGGTTGTCCAGCACCTTGGCAGCCCGCTACTATGAATATCGATGTGAGAGCGATGGTGCGTACTGCATACAATGGATAATTCATAGTGTTTTATGTCATTTGGTGATTAAGGCGAGGCGTATGAAAAGCTCTAGTGACAATGGTTTGCAACGGGTAAGTCTGTTGCTAGTAAATTGAGATCAGCTGTGGCAACGAACCCGAGATATGCAGTGTCGGCACCCATTGAGCCAATGCCCATGCCACATAAAACCAGATGACGTCCTTGAACGCTGCATGCACACTTTTCATGTGAATGGTGTACTATGGCTCGTAGATAAAACGATCAAAGCGTGGTACCAGCCTGGGTGTGGTGCTGCAGTATGTAAGATATGAATCACCCAGTAGACGGCCCAGATTGGTTTCTTCGTCGTGCACGACGGCCGGATACAGCAAAGCGAAAAAGATCACCATTAACGCGGGGACCAATAGCGTACCGGTTGATAAACCGATACCTGTCGCGCCAATGAGGCTGAACAAATACAGTGGATTTCTGACTACGCTGAATGGCCCTGTGTCAATGATGGACTGATTCTTGTAACCGCACAGATACAATGAGCACCACAACCTTCCAAGACTGGCAATAACCACGGCCATAAAGCCAATAGCTTTCATGCTCTGCAGGACCAGAGGTTCGCGCGCTAGAATGGGCTGCGCGATCAACACAATGCTCACGACACCAAGAAAAAACCCTCGTGAGATAGTGATTCGATGCCGTGCAAGTTTCTGACTAAGCATTGATCAGCACCTCACACCAGATATAGATCCACAAGATGAGGGTTAGCGCTACAGCCGCTGAGCCCATATCCTTTGCCTGACCAGACAACACATGATGCTCAAGCCCAATGCGATCAATCACCGATTCAATCGCACTATTGCGCAGCTCGACAATCAGCACTAACACTGTTGCCAAGACCAACAGAATACGCTCGATAGCACTGAGATCTGTGATCAGAATGACTGCCAAAGCGGTGAGTGCCAGCACACATTCTTGCCGATAGGCAGCCTCACTAGTCCAGGCAGCACGGAGTCCGTGCACTGAATATCCGCCAGCCTTGACGATGCGGTCAAGCCCTGTACTTTTGTAGATCGTGCGAGGAGCAACCGGTGTATTCATAGTGCGTTTACTACGTGTTGTGTTTGATGAAGGAGGTGCACTTTGGCGTCAGAAATGAATAGTCGAGCCGACGAAAATTTGGTAATCAGCAACGCCTTCACCGTGCACCAACGGTACCGAGATGTCGAAGCGGTTGGTCGCAGCGCGCGAACTACGCGTAGGCGATAGCAGTAACCCGATTCCAGCATCGGCTAGCGTGTCTGGATCCTCACCATCGGATCAGGCCCGGCCAACCTCCACAAAGCTTGTGAGGGCTGCATGAAACAGAGACCAGGGAGACCATGCTGTGATATGACGATATTCCGCCATCCCTAGAAAATGCTGCTCACCGCTTTGATACTCTGTTGGGTAGGCGCGTAGTCCCTGGTCACCACCGACAGCGAAGTCGTATAGTGGGGAGTAGCCATAGCGTGTTTCACCCGTCAGGCGCAGATCCAGCTGGTTGTTGTGTCCGATCCAACGGAAGTACTGATAACGAGCACTGAGAGCGTACTTCGCCTCATCACTTACACTGTAATAGTGAGTTTGCTGAAACCTAAGGGTATGTAGTGCGTCTTCTCCACCGTACCAGCCGTTGGTTAAATCAATAACCAGCCTCACCGCATCGCCATCGTTACCCAGTGCGGCCAGAACAAGCCCCAATTCCAGATCAACGCTGAGACCCAAATTAATATCCTCATTTGCTCTGATACTTTGATAGTTCTGACGCTTTATCCAATCACTTCGACTCCACTGCGCGGTAACAAAGGGATACAGCTCTGCAAAATCAAAGGTAGATTCCAAGTCAGTGTCAGTATCCGCAAGCGCCAAATCAGTAACTTGTCGCTCAAAGCGCAGTCCCATACCGACCCTGGCAAAAGGCAATGTAGAGTTGGGTATTGCCTTCGCCTTGGCGATGGTGGCTTGTTCAGTTTTGACTGGAATTCTGGTTCCGGTAACACTCGGCGCATCGAATGCGTCGGTCGCACTGTCGATTGAGGTCCACCAGGATCGTTGAGCATCATTGGCGTAAAATGGGAGTCCTCCCTGCAACGAGTATTGTTCCCCCTCATTGGTATCGCCGAGCTCAAGTCGCAAGCGGTAGCGACTTCCAAACACGTTGTCATCGCCGTATACGAAGGTAGATGCTGTTTCATCGCCGCTATGACGTTGGCGTGGTTTTAGCTCTTTTCCCAATCCAAGAACATTCAGATCCTGGATCTCAAAGGTGTATCGGCTCTGTCCACCTGAGCTGCCAAAGGACAGTGAAGGCGTCAGCGTCCAGTTATCAATTGTGCGCACTTCAATATCAACACGTTCGTCGCAGACTCGAAAAGCCACGACTGAAGCATCTCGAAGATAGCGTTTGCTGCGTAGTACACGCTCACCCTCAGCTAACAATTCCACATTAAATTCATCACCACGACGAAACGGTAAAGCGTCAGAAATTGTTCTCTCACGTGTGACCCAATGCAAGGCATTCGCTGCCGAGTGAACGAACTGACCCTGCTTCGGATCCTCCAGATTAAACAAGTCACCCGTGCGAACGGTCACCTGACCTACTACCAAGCCAGTTCGCTGTCCTTTGGTTGGTGGGAATCAAATGTTTCGCAGCGCTCTGCGTTCGCTCTTGCTGAAAACAACAGAGCACCAGCAACAACTATAACCATGGGTAGAGCGAACAGGTCAAGGATGAGATGAGAGTAATTCTGCATACCATAGACTATCGGCTGCGAACCTTAGGTTGCCCTGAGTGGTTACTGAAGTCTTACTGAATAACAGTACCTTTTTTTGACGAGTGCCCACAATCCGCTACTACGAGCAGATAGGTCTTATCGATCCTCCAGATCGCACACAAGGTAACCAAAGTCGGTATCGCAAAGAGGCTCTGCAGCGACTAGGATTCATCAAACACGCGCGTGAACTGGGTTTTTCCATCGACAGCATATCGGCCCTGATTGAGCTCAATAACCAGCCAGATAGAAGCTGCGCAGAGGCGACGCGGATTACACACGAGCAGCTCACCGATGTGAGGGAACGCATTGCCAGTCTTGTCAGGCTTGAAACAGAACTCGTCAGAATGTTTGACGGATGCAAAGGGGCCGGGGTGGTTAGCAATTGCTATGTGCTGGCGTCACTGGCTGATCATGGGCACTGCGAAACCCAACATTGATTGGAGAAGCGAAGTTCCAGTCAGGTAAAGTCCATGACTCAATAAATAACCTTGGCGTACAATAATTCTGAATCCTCTATTAGGAGGAGGGCAGTGGCTGCGATTCGATTAGCACAACCCGCTGCCCTTTGCGGTGGCTTATAGTTTGTAGATCAATCGAATAGTTGCTGGCTTAGAACGCGTAGTTAATGTCAACAAAGGCGCCATGGACGAAATAGTCATCTACAAATGCCGTTTCATCGGTTTCTCGGTTTACAAAAGTCCATTCAGTAAGGCGGTATTCAACCCGCGCACCATACCCGACTGAAACAGCTGAGCCGAACCTGTGACGTTGACCAAAGGTTCCAGTCAGTGCGATTTCGTTGTCCACCGTGGTTGATAAATCGTAGGGCGTGCCTGCGTTGTCTGTGTCTGCAAGATCATCAACATCAACTTGATTAAAACCCAGCCCGCCTGTCCAGAAAAGATACCGCTTCATAGGCGTACGCCAATATCGTCGTTCTCCCCAAATACTGAACATGGTGGAATTAGCCTCCGCATCGTTGGATTCAGCATCAATATTGAACCGTCGATACGGATCCTCTACATCGAACTCGGGTGATTGTTCTAGTGCAAGACCCAACCACCATTTTTCATTGATTCGGTAGCGCCCTGTCAATGAAAAACCGATCATGTCGTTGGCAGGTACTCCTGGCCCCAAATTGGTCTCAGCGCGGAAACCGACTTCATATCGTTCTTCATCTGCTGAGGCCGATGGAAGATAGCTGCTTATAGAAGCGATTGTACAAGCGACAACGAATTGTCGCGTTTTTGAATTCAACATATTGGCTTAGTACCTTCAGTGCGGACTGGTTATCAGGCACTAAACATCCAATCTGAAGATAAGCTGAAGATGATCTTAATTTACGTACGTTACCCATTAATTGATGTGGTTTGCAAGAGATGGACTACGAACCTCAAATGGGCCGAATCATTCTGTATGTAAAATGTTAGGATTTTTCGACCAGCGAAATTAGCTGGTTGAAAACACATACGTGGACAGCGCTAAATTTAATCAGTCCGAATCTTCTTCCGCTTCGCCGACTTATGTCGCTCTTTAAGCTCAATGTCCACATACCGGTCAGTGATCGCGCTAGAGCTGTGTCCGGCGTCATCCCTGACGTGCTCCCTGGGCCTACGTTTCACATCATCAGAAATTCCCGTGTGTCGAAGCCAGTGCACCGTGGCATCCATCATGGCATCACTATCCTCTTTGAGTCCTTGCTCGGCCATGCTCTCGATGGCCCGATCAAAGCAGCTCTGTACGATATTACGAACATGAGTGGTGTTCGACAGCGGGCCTTTGCCTCGATGAACTGGGAAGAGGGGGGTACTGTCTCCGGGAGTGGGTAACGCGCTCAAGCCCTGGAATCGTCGCCAGCGTCTCAGTGCTGCGAGCATAGTGTCACTGACGGCAATTTGCCGTTCCTTGTTGCCTTTGCCGACCGTGGTAAACCACCATCGATCTTCGTGATCTTTGTAGAAATCGTTCATCGTCGGTGTCCACCGATCACTGGCGGCAAGCTCAGATATTCGCAGGTACATACCATACAACGCACAGATCATGAACAACGTACGTTCGTGGCTACCCGGATTTTCTTCAGCCAGCTGCTCAGCGGTGTCAATCAGCGTCTGCCATTGTTGGTTACTGAGTCGTCGCACGGTAGTATGGCCTTGACGCTTCTGTACAAACTTACTTTTCTGACGAATCAGCGCCACAGGATTTGATACCGTGTATTCCTCCATCTGCAAGTATTGAAAGAAACTGCCAATAATGGCCAGAAGCTCTTTCACAGAGCCATTGGACGGTGCGTAATCGGCCTTGTCCGGCAGATGTCCTTTCTTGAAGGCTGATTTAGTAACGGTGGCCACAAACGGCCGCCATTCTAGATTTGACTGCCGAACGCCGTCGATGACTTTAAATCGAGGGGCCTTCTTGGTACCGATCCATGCTGCTGGTGGTTTTTGACAAAAGCCAATGAACGCTTCGATGTCTTCGCGTTTTAGATCCTCAAGCGCTTTACCTGCAATATGCCATGCCCAATGCAGCAGACGCTCGACATCACGTCGATAGCTGTTGAAGGTGCCCAAACTGCCGGTATAGGCCTGCAGGAAGCTTCTAGCCATGTCGAAGTCATTGCGCTGAGCGCGTGTTAGGTATGTCGGTGCGACAACGATGTCGATCTGCTTGACCGTGTCAAAGCACGCGAGTGGCGCTCGGCGCATGCTAGCTAATTTAGGCAAATTTGGCATGTCTTACGGGTTTATCATGATACAGTGGTTATATGAGTAATCACAGTATAAAGGGTTTACCCTCCTAATTCCATCTCCACCCCTGAGGCACTTTTATGACACAACTTGTCTTTTTGTCTTCTTCCGAAAAGCGACAATTTGACTCGCCACCTGTCTTTACCAAAGCTCAGCGCCCCGCCTACTTTGCGATCACCGAGGATATTCGTAGAACCCTAGGTGCATTACGCACGGCAACAAATAAGGTTGGCTTTCTGTTGCAGTTTGGCTATTTCAAGCACTCTGGAAAATTCTTTGCTCCGAATACGTTTCGACTTCGCGACATTAGCTATCTCAAGCAGCAACTTAACATCAGTAAGCGACTCATCACTCACATCCTGATTTCCCACCAACATCATGCAACGGTATGATAGCGCTATGGAGCTGGATAGCTCGCGTAGCGTTGATTGAC
>JALZUP010000409.1 GCA_023301505.1 Robiginitomaculum sp. | reverse complement strand
GTAGAGACCTGAATGACAGGAAAACGCTGTCTTGTCGCGGTCGCTTTCCGGGATTGGCATTTGCCAATATCCTGAGATTGCGTCCAGCGCAGAGAAGACCTTGGTGTCACCAAGCGAGTCTAGACACTCATCCATGCGTGGCAATGGGTAGGTGTCCTTGACGGTTACCGCATTTAATCTGCGGTAATCAACGCAAAAGCGCATTGATCCGTCCGGCTTGGGTACCAGCAACACGGGCGACGCCCATTCTGACTGCGCCGGTTCGATGACTCCTGCTTCTAACATCTTCTGTACTTCTGCGTCTTCTACTTCTCGGGCCTTGGGCCCAGCCCTGTAGGGCGCTTGTGCGATGGGCCTGGTCTCCGGGATTAATTCAATCCGATGGACCGTGGTGTTAATTTCACCAAGGGTCCCATCCCACATCTTGGAATATTTCTTCAACATCCGACGGAACCGCTCGCGCAGCCGGTCCGGTACGTGGCTCAGGTCGAGGTCCTCCACGTCCGGCGGTGGGGGCTCGATCCGCTGCTCCGGCTTTGTAGATGCCGTCGCGGAGAGCTCTCCCGACCGTTCTTCTGGCTGGTCCTCGCGCGCTTGTTCCGACGGGAAATTTCTTGACTCGCCCGTAGGCGCTGTAGTGGACTTAGGAAATTTTTCCTCGGTCCGCTCTTGGATTCCGAGAACTTCACCAATGGTGGTCTTGCTCTCAAACACGGCCCGTGGATGCGGCAACAGTTCCGCGACCACCTGGCCCTTCTGCACCCGTATCGGGTACTTCCTAAAGTTCGCAACTAGTAAACGAAATGGCTTGTCAGGCTCGACCTGAACGACACCATTGGTGCACACCAACCCGTGCTTCTCATATAAACGCGAATACGGCTGAACCACGACTAAGCCTGCCCTCTTCGAGGTACACTCAACGACGCGCTGCGTCCCTGGCTCGATGGTCGTGGCTCTCGCCACCTTCACTCTGGGGGAAATTCTCTCCCCTCTGTCTTCGATCTCGCCCTCACCTGGGACGAGTTTTTTCTTCCCTTTTCTCGCCGAGAACCGTCTTACGATCGGAATCTCCGAGAAATCCGCCAACTCTACCGTCTTCTTACGCGGGTAGATTGCTTCCACGAATCGATCACAGTAGTCTGCGCCTAGAATGAGCGGTACCGCGAGCTTCTCGCACACGATGAATTCGGCTGCAGCTACAAAACGTCCAAGTCTCACCGGCATTTTAATTGTGCCGAGAGTTCGAAGCGGCCTATTGTTCGCGTCTCCGATGTCTTGTGTCGGTCCGTAGGACACCAACGTTTCCATTCCTGCCGGGAGTTCCGACTTTCGAACCAAATTTGGTCCGGCGCCTGTGTCTAATACAGACAACACTCGACTCATCAATCCGACCGTAGGTCCGATGTCCGCATAAACTTTGTAGTTTTTTCGCGCAAGGACCAATATTTTCTCAGGGCATTCTCGTCGCTTCACCCTGTACCAGGGCCTCCGAATTTGTTCCAACGGACGATCCTTATGTCGACTTAGAATTTTCTTCACCTGCGTGGGCCCCTTCGGCCTATCGACCAATCCAATAACTTCCTCCTCGAGGCCTTGCTTCTCCGCTAGAGACGGGGAACGGGACTGAGTCCCGGGTACAGTACGAACCTGCACCTCTCGCGACTCCTTCGAGATTCCCCTCTCTAGTTTCCCGACTGCTGCGGGTTCCTCCTCACGTCCGACGACGCGGGCCCCGCGGCGGGCCCTCTGAAGGGTCGGTTCGATTCCGGTCCTGAGCCACTCGGCGTGCTAGCCGTCTGCGAATCGAACCAATTCTTGACCTTTAGGTAACTTGTCGATGGTATTCCCAATCTCTCCATCGGAGACAACGCCTCGTAATTTCCCAAAACTTGATGCATCTCCCGAAGGGAAAGAATGCATGTGGGCGCGGCGTGCCCCTTTTCGTAGCAATGATAGCACACGAGTCCGTGCTTCTTGACGGGGTACTGCGGCCTTGGTCCTCCACGGGCCGGCGGCCTACCTTGATTTTGCGGCCTTCCCATCCAGCCTGGCCTTCGAAATGTCGTACCTCTGTCTTCCATCGGGAGGCGCGGCGCTGGCGTGTGGCCGCGCCCCCGGAACATCATCACGGGATCCGTGGGTTCCGAAAACGACTCTGTCGTATACGTGGGCGTCGGTAGAGTTGACGTCCCACTGGCTCCGTAATCCTCGTGTCCGTAGCCCTCCGATGGCTCAATAAAATCGCCTTCGGCTACGAACGCGCCTTCGTATTGATTTTCTTGACTTCTCTGCGCGCTGCGCTCGTCCGAACCGGAAATTGACTCGGCCAAGTGGACGGCGCCATGAGTTTTGCGCATAGGATAGGAAGTCTTCTGCTTGTTTCCCGCCTTGAACGTCGGCGGCGTGTGAATCGTGACCTTCTTGGTCCTCTTCTCCTTAGCGCGGCTCGCCGAGCCCTGCGCTTTCGCGTAATTTACCAATCTCAAAAATGAGACGCCTCGGTTGTCTTGTCGATACTGCGAGACCATGGGCTTGATGCTAGCATCTAGCCCTTCGATGAACATGGTCATCTGCTCCTCCATCGAGTGGACGTTTCCGCACCGATTTCCTGCGTCTGTCAGACGGATGTAAAATTCCATCTCGTCTTCCGACGGTCGTTGCTGAACGTCGCGTAACGCGAGTACGGCTTGACGAATTGACTCGTCGGTGGCGAAGCTCCTCAATAGCCACTGTACGGCCTCTGGCCAGACTGATACCTTCCCGTGATGGGACCCGGCGGTCTGTGACACAGAAGTGTACTGTCTCAAGGCGATGCCACTTAGAAATTCGGGCAACAAGCGGATCGCTTGCCCCTCATTCATTTCTTGCGTGTCGAACTCTTGAACTAGCTTCGCTAAAAAATCCAACACAAGGACACCGTCCTCTCCTGTGAACGTGTTATCCTTCTTCACCTTAGGTGGAATGTCTCTCCTGATTTTCCGCACGGCCGTCCGCCGGGAACTTGACAAATATGTCTGCGGGTTCCGCAAGCGGTACGTTCGGTACGAAAGCAATTTCTTGAAGAGGTAGTTGGTCGGATTCAGCTCCTCCAACTCCTCCCATCGCGGCCCGCGCCGCGTTGCGACATCCTCGGGTTCCGCGTCCTTGTCTCTCCGCGAGGCGGACGAAGTGACTCCGCCTCGTCTGGAGGAAATTTTCTTGCTCGACGATATTCCGTTTCCTTCTTCTGAACGGTGTTCGGAATCGCCTGAATGGTTCGACGAGTCGTCGCCACCATCTTCGGAGGGACCATGCGACTCCGAACGTGAGTCGCGGTCCTCCGGATCGTCACTACAGTGACTCTTGCTCCGACGTCGGCGGTCCTTCTTCGAGGCCTTCGACTTGGAACTCCGCTGCTTTGCGGCCTTGTCCTTCTTCGATCGAAGGTCGCCTTCTCTACCCGAAGGGAGCGGCTCTTGGTCCAAATCTTGTGGCTCTGGGCCGGCGCCCTGCTCAAGGTCCTTGAGACGTTGCGCGGCGCGGTCGAACCGATCATCTATGCTGGTTCTAAATTTACCAAGGGACTCCAAAGCTTGATTCGCGTCGCGCCTTGCGTCCTTGACAGATAATTTCAACGAGGCCAGGACCTCCGGCTCTAAGCCTTCGGCTGTCTCACCTCGCTCCTTCTCGACGAGGTCCACGCGAGCTGTCAGCTCTCCCAACACGGTGTGGAACTCGGCGGATTGCAACTCCAGTTGCTTTCGTATCAGGGCTAATTCGTCCTCGAGATTTTTCTTAATCTCTTGGCGAATTTCGCTGCCCATCTTCTCGAACTTTTCGTCGAGGCTATTCTTCTCGGCGACGATCCCCAACGGGGATCCTTGTTCTCCTGGATCAGGGGCCGTATTGGCCTGGCTCCGCGTGCGAGGACCTCTCGGGATCCTCGACACGCGTGCCGATCCGCTTCTACTCGCCTCGGGACCGACGTCCCCGGGCGGAATCGTCGACATCGTGCGTCGAGGCGCTCGTACCTAAAAAAACACAAACAAATAAAAAGAACTTCTTCTCTCAACCGCTTTTGTAGTCAACCAGAAACCACTTCTGCAGCCTATTTCTAGGTC
>JALZUP010000408.1 GCA_023301505.1 Robiginitomaculum sp. | reverse complement strand
GCAAAAAAATGTTGACTGGCCGCGCCGGGGGCTTAGACTCTGTGTAGGGATTAGATAACGAGACGACACAATGGCTGATACTGAGAACCCACACACGCACATGGCGTCACTTCGTGCGCAGTTAGATCTATTCATTTCACTGCTACAGGAGTGCGCCACCTCGGCCACTGTCTACAAAATCCCGCGCTACGATGGTGTCACAGGGGTGCCATCGGACCCGGACTCACAGCGTGTTGTGCCGACCAGAATCGTACCTGAGTGCATCAATGGTGACGCAGCGGTGTTAGAAGCAGTCACAGCGTTTAGAGGGCTCTCCCGTCCAAAGGATCAGCTCCCTGGGACCGTGCAGCGGTCCGCAGGAGTGGTGTTCGCCGACAAGGATCTCTCCGGTGTGGTGGACTCGATCAATAAAGTAAAACTGCAGCTTAAAAAATCCATTTTCGATAAGTACCCGAATAGCCGTTCGAGAAATCAATTTGTACGAACCGAGTTCCCTGGGCGTGTAATGCTGCAGGTATACAGAAAAATAAACTTCAACAATGATCCCATCGATACGATTCGATTAGCGTGGAATCCATTCACTGAATCGAACAAGTATCTGACACAGACGCAAGTGTTGGAGATGCTTAACAAACGAAACCAATCCGGTATTGATCACACCGACGCACAGCGACACAAAGCACTAACAATGGCGATGGAAAGTGTGAGTTCCAATAAGAGCAGTACAAAATACGCGATCAGAAAACGCCGGGCACCCTACCCCACTGCAACCGTCTACCGTTCAGGTGAAAAACCTAAAACGGTTCCGATGAGTGTACCGCTGATACTGGGACCAGCATCCGATGCGAGAACCATCGAGATCGGGGCGTTACCTGTCTACGACGAAAAAGATAGAAGGAGTCCACGGTCAGATAAACTTAAAATGGAATTGCTGTTTAAGCCTCTTTACCTTTATGTTCGACAGAGCTAGGTAGAACGAATTTGCGCAAAACCAGCGCTACTATCAATACCGAAGTTCACAGTATCGATATTTTTTAGTAACTCGTCATCTGCTTTCAGCCATACAGGGGTTTCATCTACCCTAGTCACTATCTATCCGAGCATTGTTTATGACTCGCTTTAGAATAAAAACTCGATCAAAAAAAGCAATGCAACCTCGCAAGCGAGGGCAGGGGCACATTGCTTTTTTCTCCTCTAGTTTTTGTATTTTTTACTCGCAAACACAATGTGGGAATAAATATGAAACTTAGAATGTCAGAAGTAAATCAAGATAAAACCATTAAGAAAGCAATACAGATAATGGAGCACCGACTTAAATATAACCCTAAAGGTGACTTCATGGAATCTCCAGAGGCGTTTAAGCAACTTTTACTGTTACGGGAATTTGATAGAGTAAAAGAGGTGTTTACGGTTTTATACTTAGACAACAGGCACCGTTTAATAGCTATAGAAGAAGCCAGTCAAGGCACAATCGATTCAGCCCACGTCTACCCACGTGAAATAATTCGATCTGCTATAAAACACAACTGTGCGGCTGTGGCACTAGCTCACGGTCATCCTTCGGGAGTTGCGGAGCCGAGCCGAGCCGACATTGATATTACAAAGAAATTACAAAAAGTTTTAGCTATGATTGACGTAAGAGTCCTGGATCATCTGATCGTTGGTGCAGGATACGTAGTGTCGTTAGCAGAACGAGGTGAAATGTAGTTTTACAATTCAAATAGCAACGACGAGCAATTACCGTATTTGGATATTGCTTGTCGTTGTAACCACCACCAAGTACACAAGCCGTATATATACGCCGCATATTTCCCCGTCAATAAGTGAATTGTAGCAATGTATTTTAAGCTATTTAAAGTCACAATTCGCTAAGGAGTGATATGTAATGAATAAGCAATTAGAAATAGCAATCGAACCATGTCAAAAACCTGAAACAAGCGACTCTTCAAAAGAGGCGTTTGACCTTCTCGTTTTTCATCTCGACGGATCAGTATCAATTCAAACCAACCACGCTGTCTATTTTTACGCTAACGTCTATTACTACGCTGCTAGAGAAGTCTCACGCTTGCTCAATGGTGAACCTCATGATTTAGAATATGGTTCGCCGGATCGAATTATCATTAATCCGCACGAACAATACGATCTATATATCGACGAACAACTCCTACGTAGCGCCATTGACGCTGACGAGGTTACCAGCAACTGGCCTGGAGTGGTTGTTTTTTTCGACCAAATGAATAAATTCACAGTCACTACTTGACTCGTTGAATTACTTAAAATGCCTACAGTACGCTATACGTTCCTGTAGCTACCCTGCCCTGCATTGATAATGTGAGCCCTATATTAGTTAGTATTAGTATATTCGCACTCCATCGTCACCCCTCTCCCCGAATTCAATAGACCGTCCCACACTTTTGCCTACAGCAATGCAGGCCGGAGGCGCTGCGCGGCATTGCTGTCAAGTCTGCAAGTGTGAGGTTTTTCATTTTTCGGAGACAGAGAAATGATGACCATGACATTAATCAAATTATATAAAAAACTTCGTTGCAACTCGAAAGGTGTAGTCCGTGATTTTAGAACAGATTGGCGGATAGATAGAGATATTCTTCGTCGTAATTATCTAGACGGTAAATCCATTCAGCCCTTCATACATGTTGCAAACCCTACAAATACACATATGTGGTTTATACATGCTGAGAATCTCGATATTTCTTGTAAACATCTATTCGGATACTCCACTCCACGATTGATCATGAACAATGTAGCATCACTATTCTCTATGCAGTCATTTCCAAAAGGGGTAATACAATATTACGATGGCGATACATTACGTGTTATCACTCACGATGCAGCAGTAACAATTCTAAACAACGCAGCAATGAAAAAGAATCCTCTCATTGAAGCGGAATGCTAATTGTGATCTACGTGATGGAGCATCCGACAATCGAGTTTAGTTCGCTGAACAAGCTCCAGGCTGCTCTCCATCAATCACTGTTGAAAGTAATAACAGCTTCAGATCTTCTAAATAAGCCACTAGCAGGAACCCATTCTCTAATGCTGTCGATGTATTTTGCAGGGTATTTCCCTCTATTCGAAACCTACATACAAAAATGGCAGAAAGATAAAACTAAGAGTACTACAGGCGATAATGATGAATAGAACTACAACATTTCCGTACGATTGCACTATTACGTACCGACATAAGAAAACGGGGCGTAATAGAGATAAGCGCCGATATCACTATCCGTTGTATGTCCGAGCGTCCACTGATCTATCAGCCGAGAGCGCAGCGGCACGGACGTTCCTATTGATTTTTCCAAATGCAATTATTACTAATATATCCTCTTCAATGCCCAGATTTTAGACGGCGTCACAGATTTACCGAAAGGTAAAAATGTTAGGATATTTCGTAGGTAATAGTAGTTAGATTTAGAAATTCTAAAAAAGGATGTGTTATCAGATGAGTTTTACAAAAATCCTTGGGTTGAGCTGTCTATCCATAGTGGTCGGAGTATTCGTATTCAAAGAAAATATAATACATGGGTATGAGAAAACTAAGCAGGAACACACTCAAAAACTAACCAAAGATCTCTCTCAGATAAGTGAACAATGGGCGGCGAAAGTTAAGGAAGGCGGCTACATTCTCCACTTCAGACACACCGAAAGAGAAAAATGGGTTGACGTGACTGGGTTTGATGCTTATGCACTATCTTCCGGTATCGATGAAGCTCACTCCAGCTTTAGCAAGGCAACTTGCTTGACTGAAAGAGGAAAGGAAACGGCTAAACTTATTGCCTCCATATTTACACTTCAAAATATAGCTGTATCAGATGTTTATACAAGCCCGAGCTGCCGGGCGAGACAAACGTCAACGATTGCATTCGGAACCGAAGGGACGATTGCCAACTCACTTCTACACCGAACTGCCATAAAATATTCTCAACACGACCAGTTTGCAAAAGAGCTGAAATCACTAATAGTGAGCATTGATATAGTACCCGGATCAAATGTCATACTATCTGGTCACGGTGGCACACTCAGTAAAGACGGTCGCCTACTTATTGACCATAATCTTGTCGATGATATAGACGGAAGAGACGAAGGCGGCTTCATTGTGTTGTCGAATGACTCGGGAGTGATCACAGCACACTATAAATTCCAGAACATTGCACAATTTATTACCTCCCTGGTTCAACTCCCTGTGAAATAGCTGGATTACTTTAGTTTCGTTAGTAACTCGACAGGCGCAAATGCGTCTGTTAAAACATACTCATAATCGATTGTCGGATTTGTGATAAGACCAGCATCATCACTAACAGAGAAATCAAAATTATAGTTCGTTGCCACAACTATTTGATTCATAGTTCCCGTTCTACTTATCGAGGGTAAAACTAATTTAATATTATTAAAATGTTCAGATAATGTGTTCAACTCAGCGCTGATAAATTCCCCGCCCTCCACATCAATCATATTCATAACGTAGACACCATCATCCGTTAAGACTCGTTTTATGTCGGAGATAAATTCTGACGTTGTTAAATGCCACGGAACCGCTTTAGACGAAAAGGCATCTCCCACGACGAGATCCGCTGTGTTGTCTTTTTCTTTACTCAATGAAACCCTGGCATCACCTACTTCAATCACATTATTCGCATCGACGATTAAGCCGAATTCTTTTTCTCCCACTTCAACTAATATGGGATCTATTTCATAGGTCACATTTTTTGACGCTGATGATATAGCAGAAATATAACGAGGAACCACGAACGCCCCTCCCCCAATGTGAATTGCATTTAAGGATTCTTTTTTGATTGCATCAATCACTTGCGTGATAACTTTAGTGTATTGAAGGTGCTGATAAATCGGATCATCTATTTTAACAGCGCCATGGACTCTACGATCTAGTACTAACAGCTTTACTCCGCCACCTTCATTTTCATCTATATGTATACAAGCGTACGCCGACTTATATTGACATGGTTCATTGTAGAAAATTGGAAGAACCGAAAATAGAGCAATCCCGACGATCGGTACAACCCCCATCGGCTTTTCTCTAGTGGCGTAGTAGAAACCAATCACCATCAAAATGGCGCCTACTCCAAGAATTATCGTATTAACCGAAAAATAGGATATCAGGACGAATCCAGTACCAAACGTTGCTATAAGCGCTCCAAGCGTACCGAACGCTGAAAGCGTCCCAACTACCTCTCCAGTATTTTCGAGTGACGCCAGCCTCATTTTAGCGACCATAGGACCAATTGACGTTAGAGCGACTGCCGGAACAAAGAAACCGCTGAATGTCAGTAGAGAGATCCCAAGCGTATCTGCCGCTACTTTAGTACCGACACTGGCGACTATCGGTATTGACAGCACTGTAGATAGCCCAGCGACAATAAACAAAAGACCAATTAAGTATTTCGAATTGTATCGGTCTGCAATATATCCACCCAAAAATGAACCAAGTGCTATTCCTGCCAGAATGACTCCAATTATTGAAGTAAATATCTCATGTGACATTCCCACAAACGGGGCCATCATACGGCTCGCTAATATTTCAATTACAAGTACAGCTGCCGAAGAGATAAAAACGATTGAAAGTGCGGGAGTTCGATTCAACACTACTACTACCTAACTGAAGAATGTAGTATTTTATTGTATGACTAAACCATGGGAATTAATATGACAATCCCCCGAGAGTACGAAGTCCATTACATAACCCCGCTTTCAACCGGAATCGCGCATGTCGTTGTTGACCCTGCCCCGTGGGGAATATATGCCGGCGCTGATTTGCTTGTCAGTGCAGCCGTACACAAAGTTCAGAGGCAACTAGCTCGTTCTACACCGATATCCACAGCTGAGGTATCGATCACATATGTTACCCCTATTCGACGAATCTAAGCATCGCCAATTTATTTCTAGGTAAATAGTGTCAGTGTCCTCATAATTTTTGATTAATCAATGCTGTTTTTCCGATCATCGTATCTCGTTTGGTTTGTGGCGATATGTTGTTTAGGATTCCATGATCAGCCCCAGAAGCAACCCCTGCCCGATGGCTCGCAAGCTCGGGGGTATGCATCTGTTTCTTAAATCATGCAGTTAATATTTATCAGCCACATAATCAACGGAGATAAATATGTACGACATAAACAAATACCTTAATCCCCCCAAAAAACGGACCTACTATCCAAACACGCCAATCGTTCACGATGACGAGACCCGCAAATCGCAAGACGTGACTAATGGATATGATATTCAAGAAGATAAGGATGATATCGCTGAATCAGATCGTCACTACTCTGCTTGGAGTACAAGAGACAATGCGTACACCACGCGCACGGTAGAATCAGACCAGTATCGACAGATCAATAAACCCACCGGGCGACGGAAACACCAACCCCACTATGAAAATAGATTTAAAGTGGATATCTCATCGTTTGTTTGTATCACTAAACGTAAAGATGGCATTGAAATAATCGGTGCATCCGATGAAATGACAGATGAAATTCATTCAAATTCAGATCTTCTACCGCTTGACGTTACTATTACGCTTGATGAATACAATCAGTTGCTTGCGTAGACATTACTAACTCGAATCCGTGCTTTCTTCTCGACTGAGCAATCAGCGTTAGTTCTTGTAGTGCGGATTCTAATGTATCGCAACATTTCGATATTGGGCTGGATTTTTGATTCACACGGCCCCACTGCCTGACAACGATATAGCACCCAAAGAGATCCTCATCTATCCGAACTGAATAGTATCTAAGAACGTTACCCTGATCGCATCGTTTTTCGTAATATGAATAATGCATCCTCTGTCCTACTTACCCCGTTGCATCACCCGATTATGGTATTATATATGAGATTTTACACCACAGTGACGTGCAATATGCCTGATCAAGCCCTAGCCTCAATAGAAGGCACCATCCGTTCAAAACCTATCCGTCAAACCAGTGTGACACTACTATCCGTATCAACCACTATCGAATTGAAGTCGGGAAAAAATACAATCTGGCACAAGATAATTATTCCAAATGACGTGATTAATTCGATGATTTTACATGTCGATGACAGAATCAAAGTACGAGGATCTATGCGGACTCGAAAAATTGATTCGCGTGAAATAATTGAAATCCGCGCAATTACTTTAGAAGTATTGACGAGTTCCGCAGCGATTCATTAATCGTTGTCCCTACCTTTATGGTTGATCCCTTACGCCAATTCGGTGTAGACAGTTTAATCTCCCCTGATTGGCGTCAACACCTTCGCGAGTGCGCTTAACACTCACAGGCTCGCTACGCAGTGCTGACACTGCATCAGATACGATTACCCGTGTTATTCCGAATTGGCTCATCAAGGAATAACCATGAATAATGCTCTCCATATTCTCACCACTCCTGACATCAGTGTTTCTTCGAAAATAGAAGATAAGGCACATATCGTCGATAAAGAATATCTTAAAACGGCGCTAGTAAAAAGAATTGAAGAACTCGGTATTGCTTTAAGTGTTTACGAAGATGCCGTGCAACGTGTTAACTCACTCATACCTAATACGGCTACATGCCACGAATATCGAGGATGCTTAAAAACACTCTTTCAACAATATCTAATCGATGTATCTTCAGTCGCTAATAAGTCGCTGTCAAACAGATCACATAAAAAGATAGTTCCGTCCGATATCTACAAGGAACTACACCATGGACCCTATGGAACCAATTATGACGACGCTGCAGGTGATTTTCTCAACAGCACTGATCTTGATGTACTCGTATCGAATGTCAAAAAGGCGTTGATAACTACTGAGAAGCAGGGGTTTTCGGATGCCGCCGATACAATCGCTTCTTTTCTAAATCTCATCAAATGTTTTAGAAATAAACTCGAAGGAACTCAAAAAGGTAGGCAGATAGTCACCATTGAACGATATCAAAGCGAATGGCACTCAAGGTACCAGGAAGAACAAAAAATGCACACCTACAAAATCGCTGCTCAAACGTTCTCTGCAGAATCCCAGGTGCACGGATTAGCGTCAGTATTCGGCGAGTTCATCGAGCTATCCGAACAGTATAAAGGCAAAGAGATACCATCCAGAACAAAAATCGACGGACACCGGCATGTTAACGCGACGGTGTTCAATAGTTCACTGAAGCTTTTTATTGATCCCATACTCTATGAAGCTCTGCAGTCTTTTGTCGTCGAGTACAGCACGAGAGAGTTGATCATATGAGCACCGTCACTATCAACTATCAGGTCACGCTAAGTCCTGACGAAAAAATAGCGACAATTCGGTCAGGGAAAAAAACACCGATAATCGCCAATGTCATCACGGTAGAGCGCGATGATGTGTCGGACCATATTATCTCGATACACCTACGTTCTAAAATCCATCGCGATATACCCGAACTGGAATACCAAACCTGGAGACCAACCGGAGCCATTACTACCATTTTGATCAACCTGCAAAGGGCTAATCCGTGATGGCCGATACGTGGCTCGACAAATCACTGCGCATACGATCCAAAGGAAGCGTGGTTAAAAAAGCGTCTTCTCTCGGCGATCTGCACCGACAGCGAAAAGAAACTCAATCACAGTATTTTACGCCAGCACACGTATCTAACAACATATGGCATGTGCTGACCCCCTTGCTCGATACGTTGCCGGCACATGTTACCCCTGATGTTCTTGATCCCTGTGTTGGATCTGGAATGATGTTGCACGGGGCACCTGCAGCGGTTCACGCCGTGGGGTGTGATCCTGACGCCCGATGTATCGAGGCACTGAATTTGGACGCTCAGGCTGCCAATCTGGATCATGAATTCGCAGTGTCCGGCATGGAAAATCTGAAAGCTCGGGATTTTCATCTCTCGCTCCTCAATCCACCGTTTAGCCTCCATTTATCCAGCCCGAATCTACAGCCATACGAGTTCACCAGTTACGGCAAATATGGACCAAATACCTCCGCGATCAGCCATCACTACGCGCTAGAATTAGCGTTGGATTCGGCCTCAGTCACCGTGGCGATATTGCCGGACTCGATGGAGGACTATTGTCGATCTGTCAGAACACTGAGAGCGATATATCGTCTTCCAAAAGACACCTTCAAAGACGAGAATGCCATTGTTAATACGTCGGTGTACTTTTTTTGGAAATCACACTCACCACAGCACCAAGTACATACCCACTCCGTATGTGCTGCACAACTGTGGCCCGCTTTGCCTTGCACTACCCCTCTCTGGAAAAATAAGAGATCTTCACATAGCTACACGGGTATCAATACGCATCGAGATATCATCACAACCCCGTTTACCGGCGATAACACAGTCACCCTTAATCACCACAACCGTAAAATAATCCTGTCGTACCAATGCGCCTACACACAATCCAGTGTTGAGAACGGTATTCGGGTATCAGAAGCAGAGGGTGAAAAATTACCCACAAACCTAAAATACAAAGGCGACGGCAAGCTCTTATTGGACGTTCTACTCCTGCAAGACGAACCGCATCAACAGCTAGATCGCCTATGCCATGAAATAAGAACGCATGGGGGTCAGCCAATCATCAGTTCCACTCTGGCAGGCTATTACAGAAAATTAGTGAATAGGCATCTACGCGCTACTGTCCCTCTACGTCGTATCGCTAAAACTACGGGCAATGTTGAATTTGAGGTGACTGCGAAAAGTCGTGGTTTTATGATACCCGGCGACACCAAAAGCCCGGTTGTTAAAACAGGTCAAACCTTCACTGCCAGAAACACAGAAACTGGTTATCAAGTGCGTTCGGGAGCGGCAGAGGTCACAATCGACAAATCTGTTTTTGATCAGAGATTTACCCTGACCAAGGAACAACCATCGGCCGATTGGAGTGTGATTCATCCAGGGCTTTGTAGTGCGTTCCCCGCGTTAGCCGTTCACTATGAACAAAAATGGAAATCACTCGGACTGGAGTGGCTCGCCAAATTTCAAAAGAACACCATGATTGAGGGGTGTATCAACCCCTATGGGTATATTGCAGGTCTGGCGATGGGCGCAGGGAAATCCCGTATTTCAGTCGCGTTGTGTCTTATGCACAGTGGCACCAACATGCTAGTCGTTGAATCCGGGCTGATCCCTGAAATGATCGCGGAGTTCCGAACGTTAGGGTTAGCAGATACGGTGTGGAAACACCTTAAGACCGGTGATATGCCGAGCGCAAAAATCAATCTTGTGTCGTATCAAACGCTCAAAAAAGGAACTCGTATCACGGTGGATAAAACTATCTTTCGACGGGGTGAATCCGAGACAATTAAGGTCACGAAAATCGTTCGGACAAACGCCACTCAATGGAAGCGTCGAATAAATCTGTTAATCTGTGATGAGGGCGGTTTACTGGCCAATATAAACACACAACAGTCGAAAGCCATAAAATCTTTAGCCGCACGTAAAGTCGTTATTATGGATGGCACGCCACTGCGAAGTTACCCACGAGACCTATTGCACCTTCTAGTAGCGACTGCCGGTAATGGTCTAGCTCATCAGCAATACGGGACAAAAGGCAGGAGCTACATCACAAAGACTCTTATTCATTCAACCTCCTATGCGCAGAGAGGTGAAGCGGTTTTTATGGAAAAACACATCACTCTGGAATGGGTCACTAATGAGTTCAAGGATACGCTTAGTTCGGATACGGGTGGCGCCAGGCGCGAGATCCCGAAGATAAAGAATCTTTCACAATACCGTGAATGGATATCACCCCATATACAAAGACGTGTATCCACCGAACCCGAACTCGCTAAGTTTCATCGTTACCCTACTCCGACCCGAAAGACCAATGTTATTGATTGGGACAATGATCATCTAAACTACTATTTACTGGTCGCTCTGGAATTCGCTCAATGGTACAAAAAGGCGTCCGGGTTAGATGGCAAATCTTTGAGTCTTGTCACTGTTCTGCAGAGAATTGGAGCGGTGATACGTGCTGCCAGCGTTCCTCATGCTTCAGGTAAAAACACACGCTACACATACGAGCCCTATACGAGTAAGCAGCGAGCGCTTGTCGATTGCATTCATCATCATGTCGGCAAAAAACGCAAAACCATTGTCTATTCAAGCTCTCCCTTGTTGCTAGAACGCATACAACATATGGTCAATTGCCCATCGTTACTGTTTACTGGAAAGCAAAATATAAAGAAACGTACCGATGAACTAGAGCAGTTTAAAAACGGTCCTATCGATCTTTTGCTGTCGAGCTGGGTTGGACAACGAGGGCTCAATCTTCCAAAAGCCTCTACCGTTCTGCTTTACAACAGGGCATGGTCTAGCTCAATTGAGGAGCAAGCGATTGCGAGAACCTTAAGACCGTCTCAACGGCAACAAGTAAGAATTGAGTACTTTCATTTAGCGGGAAGTATCGATGAATACATGGCACAGCTCGTTGAATTCAAAAGATCAGCCGCAGACGCCGGCCTTGATTTTGGCGAGCAAATAGCTGATGAGTGTACTTTTTTGCATCTGGATACTATCCTCCACCGCTTCTGTGATGACGTGTTTGCTATGACAGCGCAGGGCACAAAAGATATACTTTCTGGTGATTTTCAAAAAAATGGTAAACACTTGGAGCCACATATTTTCCGTTGAAAAATGTACATTTGTACCACGCACGAAATATCTCATTTCTCGAAAAAAAACACGCTGTTTAAACCTCTATATCGGTACATTCGATAGGTATCTACTCTGCTACTACACCCGTACGAATCTGTCTCAACATCGTCAAGTAAGCGACCTGTATTGCATAAGCTCTATTATAAGAAACATCCACAGGCCCTCCGATACAGCTGTCACCCACAGCCGGCAGACCCCACCTCTCGTAGCGAATACAAAACGAATTGAACTCTGAATTGAATCTATTTCGAGCGTCCCACTCAACCCCATAGCCACTCAATACCCAGCCTACCGTCAAACCCACATCCCGTACTAATGTCACCTCGATTTCACCACCACCCGGCACATCGTAATAGAATATTATCGTACCCTCTCCACCAACTGGCTCAATATCGGTGATAACACCAGCCGCATCTCTAGTGATGTCAGCTCTTTCGTATTGCTCTACAAAATTTCTCTCGACGAACGATCTTCGTTGGCTCACTACAGGAGCCTCATTGCTCTCAAGAAACAAAAATCTCTCATCCATCCTCTGAAAGACGATTTGTTTAAATTGTTCAAGCTCCGCTTGAACCACTGTCGTGATGTCTTCAAATTCATCGTACGATCTAAATGGATAGTCAACAGTCCAATTAAACTCATGCAAATGCCATTCGTTCGTTACGCCCCCAGGATTATTAAACACATTTGCAAAGAAGAAATTAGGGTCACCGATCACATTAGACTGGCTCACAACCCCCACCAAACCTCCATCACCATCACCATCACCAACACTAACACCAACACTGCCACCGCTATCACTCCCGCCTCCGCCGCAACCCGAAAGCAGAACCAATACAACCAGACTCAATAATGTCTTCATAACTCGGCCACCAATAATTG
>JALZUP010000407.1 GCA_023301505.1 Robiginitomaculum sp. | reverse complement strand
GAGAAATAAATTATTTCCCTTATCGAAGCTGTAGAGTGTTGCATGTTATCTTTGTACGGGGCGGGCAGATATTCAATTCCTTGGTCAACGAACTGATCACTGGAATTTTTTGTTCTTACGTTGTTTGGTAGCGTATCCCATCCATCATCCCTGTAGTGCAGAAAAGACCGGTGTTGTGCAAGATTGCGATGTTCGTAGTCATTAAATACCAAGTAAGGATAGACTGTAACCAAGTCGAATGAGTATACACGAGGGGTGATGTCTCTCTGAAAACAGTATGTCTTATTGCAGCTTTAAACAGCTGGCAGTGTCCAAGTGTTCCTTTGTTTGTTTTATGGGCGGCAGGAACGTTGTTGGGCTGTTCACTCTTATGCTTGTTGCGGAATGATGAAATGATTCATTGTTTTAGACTATTACTAACATTTTCTACTCCACTGTCGCTTTAACTGACTGGAGTATAGTTCACGGCTGATGATTCTAGTATTATTATGGACTGATAGCTAAACTTGCATAACACATATGTCATGCAGAAACTCGTACAGTAGCAGAGAAGGATGTTTTACATGTGCTTGTTTTGTGTAACCCCCCGGGTATCGTAGCAGAATGAGTCAACTCTCAGTAACGCATGTTGAATACTTTCCCCGCAACGACTAGTATCGTTGTTGTGTGCATTTTTGGAAGTATGGCATGTAACGCAGAAGTAACGAGTACATTGTTGCAGAGTTGAATTTCAAAATTCAATTCAATTCGATGTGTTAACGCATCGAGGGGTCGTGTTAGATATGACACCTATTATAACAGTAGTCGGTATCATAGAGTCGCTGCTGGATAACACAGGGTTATCTGCTACAACGTAGCTCGTACTACATCAGTAAGTATTATCCATCTAAGAGTAAGTGTTCCGTATTACGGTCTTCATGTGATACCAGTAGCAGTATGTAACAGCAGATCTTATGTTCTTGTATGCACGCGTACACATACCAAGAACTCTCTGGTAGCATATAGCTTCTTGCTGGTAGTCATCATTATTTGTCGTCACTGAATAACACGGAGAGATTATCTGCAGTATGCATAGCTTATGTTCAAGAATTGGATCCTCGGAATATCCAGTAGTGGCCAATCAGAGTTCATTACCAAGCCAGTAAAGGTTGCAGGACAATTAATACATTGTCGTACCTGGGGTCTACTATACCTGGTATCGTAAGTGGTTTAGTTGCTCAGTATCCACGTGTGGAACAACATTCCACCAAGTAAACACATATGATGCGGAATAATAGATAGGCTGTCGTATATATGTGGTTTGGTTGTTCTGTGTGGTACATTATATATTACCGTATATAGACTGCGTACAAGATCGGTCACGATTGATTTTTGTTGCGTTGTCTGACATAGGGTATCGTAGGAAGGGCATGTTGCTGTTTTGAGATTCAAGATCGTAGTGCATGTTGCTGTTCGCGATCATCAAGATCGTCAAAGGAACAAGAGCGTCTGCACGCGCACTCTGTCACTCCTCTTCTTTTGCTCATCATCAGCCTCGCTTTTGAGCACATACATTAATCAACATTGGCTGGAGTCGCCAACACTATCTTCTCTTCTATTGAAGCGTTCATACAAGTTTGCCTCACAGCGACTTAAGCGTTCACCCTCAAATTCAGGCTATATCTTGACCGGTCATCGGCAAGTGGGTCTGATTGCGTGCACACCAGCTACGCGCTGGTATGCACGCTATACCACATCGCTATTAGGTTATGAGCCTCGAGTAAACGCGTGAACGCGGTAGCGACGGGGACATTGGGGATCAAGACATCACCGCCCCGTCTACAACGACTGGCTTCATTTTATGAAGTTTTGACCCTCGACGTTTAAGCACGACAACAGCAGAGCTGCGGGCCTCGAGGTACGTCTAGTACAAGACTACGCCAGGGGACCCCGAGCTGCTGCTTCCGCTACGAGCTTCACGAGAGAGCTGCCAGGATCGACCGTCGTCGTCAAGCTGCTGTGGTCGACGAGCGACTACAACATCGTACGAGTACATCGTCGGTAGACTGCTGCGAAAATGGACAACATGACGAGGAACAACACCAACAGCAATCTGATGAACGCGGTACGAGGGATCACGTCCTACGCTGGAGAGAAGCCAGAAGACTTCGCCGACTGGCACAGGAAGGCTGGCTTCATCATCAGCATGCAGCGCCCTGACATATTTGCGGTCATGGAAGGTCAATCTAGGCCTACGGAAGAAGCGGACCAAGCCGAAGATACTGCACCGCTGCTGACTCCGGGTCTGCTTTACACTGCTGGCGGGACCCTACTGCAACGCCAAGCTGAGTTCGACCGCGCCAACCAAGACCTGTATGCAATCCTGTACTTGGTCACCGACAAGGCAGCGGCTCTCCTTGTGGCTATTCATGCATACGACGAGCGTGGGACCCGAGGCGACGGGCAGAAGGCGATAAAGGAGCTGGAAGCAAAGTACCTCCGGGTGACGAACGAGACAATCCGTGCCTTGCAGGCAGCACTTGCAGCTACGACCATGGAGCCGGACCAAGATCCCGATCACTACATTATGCAGGCTACACGCCTCCGCAGCCGACTGGCCGCGGTCAAGGAACCTGTCACCGATCGTCACTTCACCGACATCATAGTCCAAGGGCTGCCAGAGAGCTACCGTGACATCAAACTGACCACCTACAAGGACCCGGATTTCGACCTGTCAAAGATCCAGACTACGATGAGGCATTTGTACCTGGACGGGCTATCGAGGAGAATGACAGGGAAAATTGCTGGGCGTGGAACCATCATGACAGCAGTAGCAGCATCATCATCGGATTCTAGCTCCGTCGTAATCTGCCACAACTGTGGAAAGGACGGACACTACAAGAGCGGTTGCAGTGTGCCGGGAAAGCTGTACGGAAAGGGCAAGAAGCCTGCTGCAGGACCAAACAACAAGAAGGCTGGAGATGGAGCTGGGCAAAAGTGGTGCTCGGTACACAAGACAACGACACACTCCGACACGGAATGCTATGCGCAAGGAGCTGCACGCCCACAGACCACGAGCAGCACGCACACGGCGGCTGTGGTGCGCGTCGACACCGACGAGCGGCCTACGGTAAAATTCGACGACGATTTTGACAAGGGCTTTCAATTTTAGCTCTTGAAACTTAGCCACCGGATCATCACCCGGGGTCTATGAGCAAGATTGTCATCGACCGCTGGAGTATCATGTCAACACGGGGTCGTCGGAAATGACGGTTGACGAGACCCTGTAAAAAAGCGCTTGAGGTTGTCGGAAAGATACCTTCCGAAATCGTTACAGCACTGTTCGATTGGGACTGTCAGGGCTACTGGGTCGCCAACAACAGAAACGTGGGGTCACTGGAGAGGTATCTTTCAGGACCGGGCCACCGCATCATCTAC
>JALZUP010000406.1 GCA_023301505.1 Robiginitomaculum sp. | reverse complement strand
CGTGTACCGGAATTGAGTAAGTTTGCCCCCACCTCAAAGCCCGTACTACTCGTTGACAATGCTAAGACAGACTGAGTAAGCGGGTTTTGATTGGCCAGTACCTGTCCTAAAGCCCCTAAAACACCACTCAAGGCAACGTCGATGAAACCATCGCCTGGAAAGGAAACACTAATACTAAAAGTTTCCTCTTCAAAATAATAATCCAACTGGAGATCATTAAAAGTAATATCCCCGCCGACATCTAGTATCAGATTGTTTTCTGCATTAATAATGCCGCCTTCGGAAGTAATATTACCTTCAGCAATAAGCGTAACATCAAATCCTGTTACTTCAGCCGTCTCAACCTCAAAATCATTTGAACGGCGTGTTGTGCTTGAGAAAAGCGCGCCGCCTGTAAAGAAGCCTTTATTTTTGTAAACACTTTCCAATTCAACCGCGATTGTCTCAAGATTAATATCTCCGCCGGCAAAGGCGTAAGTGAGGCTACCTTCTGACAAGGCCTCAACACGTGAGCCAACAATATTAATATCATTCCCAGCTTTCATCGCCTCCAAAGTCGCGTCAAAGGTTTGCTGCGGCGTTGCCCGCTTAGTCTCCAAGACTTCCTTACCCAGCATCTTAAGACGCTCAGTAAACGCATTCTCGTGCGCATAGCCTTTTTTTTGCAGGCTCGCGAGAACCACATCTTGGGCATCCATCAGCTCAGCGATAGAGCGGTCTTCAAGCTTCAACCGCTCCATCGCAGAGGCGTATTCTGACTCCATGTAGGTAATCAGGTCGGATGGAGAGAAAGTCAATTCACCTTCGATATAGTACATTAGCGACCTCTCAGCGTGATAATCGTCTTAAACTTTACCACGAACTAAAGTGCTTTTTTCTATGGTAGTTGGGACACAATGCAAAACCAATTTCTCAAGCCTCCCCCAAGAGGTCATCAAAATACTCACTGACGGGAGATACACCTGAAAGCAGTAAATTTTCGCGGGATCGGGTAGCAGCCACATAAAGCAGTTGGCGTTCGGTCTGCCATATTTCATCCAAGTCATCTTGCGTCTCAGCACCCTCAACGCGGCTTTCAAGAGGTACGATTTGAGCATCGCACGCCATTACAGCAACAGCGCGGAATTCTAATCCTTTTGCCAATTGCATGACGCCTACAGAAAGCAAACCAACCTGCGGCCGCGCCTGCCCAAGCAAGGCCTGTACTGACAAACCGAGTTTATCAGCCACCGCCTGTGCCCGGGTAAGTTGCCCCTGCGACCTGACAATAATTCCGATTTCTTCGGGCGCTATACCTTCATCCAAACGAGCCTGAACCCACACCGAAACCTTTTCGGTTTCCTCAGATTGGTCCTTGCATGTGATAGCTTCTGGGATAGGTCCGTTGAAGACGCTTATGGTTCCACGTCTGTCTTCAACAAGCCCATCTAGGTCTGATAATTTTTCAGGTAACAGCCTATCTAAACATTCCCTAATTTGATGTGAGGTTCGGTAATTTACTTTGAGCGTGCCTGATCGTCCGCGCACATCAATTCCGAGAGATTTCCAAGAAAAAGGGAGTTTAAAAATACGCTGGCCCAAATCCCCAGCGAAGAAGAGACGATTGAGTCCCTCCGGCGCAAGGGCAGAAAGAAAACGAAGCTCAGGTACGCCAAGGTCTTGCGCTTCATCGACAACAATATGACTGAATGGTTTTCTTTCACGGTTTTTATATAAATCCTCAACCCATGCAAAAAGTTGCGCCTCTGTCAATTCATGGCGCGCTTTCATACCTTCACGTAAAGTTTGGAACCAAGGCCAAATCAGCTCGCGACGACGCTGTCCAATCCGCGAGCGGCGACCAGTACGTTTTAAATCACGATAGTCTTCCAGACTCTCTACGCGCCAAGGGTCGATAACATCTTCAAATTCGTTGGTTAGGAATGTTGGATTATCATCCGGTGCGATCTTAGTCAGACGACGTATAATAGCATCACGACCAACCATACGTGGTCGGTTTCCAGTCTCTAATTCAAATAACTCTTTAGCCAGGCTCAGAAAGCTAGAAACCTTAACGCGGGGCACAATAGCTTCTCCGCCATTTAATATACCTAGCTTTTCTTTAAGCGCTCCAGACAAGGGATCTGAAAATGTTGTGAGCAAAACATTGGCGCCCTCATCACGGGACAATCGAAGCGCGCGATGTAACGCAACGACAGTTTTCCCTGTCCCCGCGGAACCTGCAACGCGTGCCGGGCCCTTATAATCTGCTTCACAGAACTGACGTTGCGATGGATGCAAGAACACGGTCCAGCGGTCCCATGGGAATTCCAACGCAGCTTCCAATTCGTCGCGGTGCTCCACCATACGAAAACGTTGAGCCTCGACAGCTTCAGCAGGCGCGGGTGCCTCTGGTTGTCCTCCAGCAAGGAAAATTTTGACTGCCTCTGCAGCCTCTCCTGGAAGATGGTCAGCTGCTTCCAGTGCATCTGCCATCGTACTTTCTGCGAGCAATTCCGCCCAATCTTGCGGGACACCGTAATTCTGTAAGAGGTCAGCCCCAACACTCGCTAACGGGAAAACGATAGGCGCGGCGGGTTTAGGCATTGACGCGGGTTCGACAAGCAAATCCATCTGAAGAGAAGTCTCAGCCCCCACCATGACCTCACGGACGCTTTCAACGAGTACAACAATTTGAAGCGCGCCGGTTCTAGGGTGACGTTCAAACACACGGCGTGAGGCCCAATCATAAGCATCATCATGATGACCGACATAGCAAAGTGTTAGACGGTCAGCTGTCTTATGAATAATAATTCGGATATCCCGATTGGCCCGAATAGACCAAAAGTCTTTCTCTCGTGAGGTCGTAATTCTGTGAAATGATTTCCCTTTGCCCGTTGGATTCATCTGTAATTCAAACGCTGTTAGCTTTGCAGCCTTTTGCGATTGATTATCTAGCTTAGCGAGTGCGGCCTGGAAGGTATCGGCGAGATAGGTATTCATTCTTATTTATCCAGCTTCAACTGACGCCAAAACTCCGTTGGCTTTAGAATCCATTCTATTTTTCTTTTATCACGCTTCCGGAGCGGATGATCCCATTTAGTTCCGCAGTTCTTTTTATTTACGTCATCTCCTCTTTTTTTATTGAGAAGTGGGAAACCATCATCTTCATCCGTAACTCGCTCTGTAAACGCCTCTAAAAGATCATGTTCAATTTGTTTATGAAGGTCCACCTTACTGTGATGATCCGACGAAGGATTAAGTATTTGAATATCAAATTCCGCACCGGATAAACTCTGCATAAAATCGAAAAGTTTATTTTCAAAATGGTCCCTTAGCCTGTCCAACACGTCACCACGGCCAATGTAAATTATTTGGGAAGTTCCACCGTAAAATCCACCGTCAGAATCTTCATCGTAAGTCGAATAATCAATTTCAAAGGGTGCCGACAATCGAATTACATAGACACCATATTTAACTTCAAACAATTCTTCTTCGCACTCTTCTTCGTAAGCATCAGCGATGTTACGGAGTACATATTTTACACTCTTCTTCCGTAATTCCGTTTGAGTTTCAGTGGAGTATTTTTCGAAAAGAGCAAGATCAAAACCTGCCTCTCGAGCTGCTGTCGCCAAGCTTTGACGTTTCACCCATATCCATTCATTTTCAAAACTCTCATCTCGTTTAGCCATTATCTCACTCCCCTATACACTCATAACCCGCATCACTTCGTCGCCGAAGTGATTGATAACTTTGATCGCGATGCGCCCGTTTTTAGGCTTATCGAAAGGTCGGCTTACGTTGCGATAGAGTGTGCTCCACGCCTCTTGATCGATTTCGGCCTTTAGGGCGGTTTTTAGGCTCTTATAGGGATCGCTACTCCCGCCGCCGAGGAAATAGGCGTGGCGGACGAAGAAGCTCTCCTCATCGTAATCCGTGTCGATAAACCACGCGGCAATATCCTTTAGCTCATTGGAGCGGATTTCGCCTGTGCGCGGAACGAAGACATCCATACCGCGCAGCTCCACTGTCAGGCGGCCATCAGGCCCAACAACGGGGTCTGCAATATCAGGTTCGCCAATGATGAGGAACAAATTGCCTGTCCCTGTATTTTTCAAATCCTCCGCCATGTGCAAATCGGGGTTCATCTTTGCTTTCAAAATCCGCAGCGGACCGAGCTTATTCAAATCCGACGCATGGGCATCAAAGGCAAAGGCGCAGGATAGCAGCATATCATAGCCAGCCTCATGCGCTTCGCGTGCCGCGGCGGCGATGTCGGCGCGGCGCAAGGCCCCATATTCAGGGCCGATTTGAATGCCGACGCGGCGCTGTACTTCTTCGCCGCTCTCGCTGACCTCAACAAAGACACCTTCGGCATGAAGGTTTGTGCCATTCCAATTGACGACATCGACAAAATCAATGCGTTCATCCTTATTGCCTTGTTGCGCGCCGTGGGTGCGCAGATTCTCTAGGATGACATTGACGTAGTCCACATCATCGACCAGCGGGCTTTCGCGGCGGGCGCGCTGTGTTGGGTTTAGACCTTCGAGGATTTCATCTTCTTGATCATCCATGGGGACAATACGGTGCGGGGAAAGGCTCTCGACTGTGAACGGCCCCGCGACGCGGACTTTGGTTTTATCCTCTATCGGGCGATCATAGAGCATTTCCACATTGGCGGCGCGGGCAATGCTCTCGTCAATCTTGGTTTGACGCGCAATGCGCTGTTCCCAAAACTCTTTGTGTAAATCCGCAGGCCAGCCCTCAGGACACTCACGCGGGATTTCCCATTCTTCAATCTCCGAGCCCACCTCAACATCATAGCTTTGCTCTTCGCGATAGGCTTCAAGCCAGCCCGCAGGAAGCTTGGCCGTCATCGTTTCGCGCAAGGGGTTGAGCGTTTCTTCGGCGCTCTCCCAGATAATATCAATTTCGGCGTTATTCGCTATAGATTTTAGAGTGATATGTGGTGCGCGTTCATAGACAAAACCTTGGCGAATATCGCCATGGGTTTTAATCTCGGGCAAAGGCTTGCCCGTGATCTTCATTTCCGCCGCGCGGCCCTCGGGACTATCGGCCAAATGATAATAAGGATAGCGCGCGCTCATAATCCGCGTCCGCGCTAATGCCAGCGCCACACGCGACGTATCAATCGTCACCCAACGTCGCCCCCATTGCTCGGCCACTGTCGCGGTGGTGCCTGACCCGCAAGTCGGGTCGAGTACTAGGTCGCCGGGGTCGGTCGCCATTAAAAGGCACCTCTCGACAACTTTAGCACCAGTTTGAACAACATAAAAACGTTGATCCGAAAATCCTGTCGATAATACATCGTCCCAATTATTTGTAATTGGATATACTCCAAAATCAGACAAATGTCTGCGATACATTAGGCTTTTACCTATACCTTTTAGGCGGTGCGCTCGCTTTGCTTTTTGCATCCCGCTAACACCGGTTTTCCAACCACCTTTTCCAAAATGGAAACTCTTACCCTCCAGAGATTGAAGGAACTGAGTGCTTTGGCTTCCAGATTGACCCTTCATGTCTGATGCAGCAAATACTGATGCACCCTTGGGCACTTCTCTCGTTGCAATTCTAATGTCGTCCATTTGGTTTGTTAAAGCAAAAACGTACTGCGTAGTCCCGGCTTGCCCCAAGACTTTGTCTTTAAGAATATTTCTGAATTTCAGACTGCTGTGACTTTTGGAGAACCATAATATAAAGTCAGAGGTTGTAGGCAAATAGCGTGCGGTTGCACTTGTAGTTTTAATGAATGATATCTGACTTATAAAATTCTCTTCACCAAAGACTTCGTCCATTAAGGCGCGAACACGATGTACATTCTCGTCGCCAATTTGTATAAAAATACTTCCACTTTCTGTCAGTAAATCTCTAGCCAAAGTCATCCTATCGCGTAAATAGGTAAGGTAAGAATGGATGCCGTCTTTCCATGTATCGCGAAAGGCTTTCATCTGTTCGGGTTCACGCGTGGCGCTGTCTAGTTTGCCATCTTTAACATTCCGAGACATCGTACTGACCTGCCAATTGGAATTAAATTTAATCCCGTAAGGCGGATCGAAATAGATACATTGCACTTTACCGCGCAGACGTTCGCGCTCCGCAAGGCTCGCCATGACTTGCAGGCTATCACCAAGGATAAGGCGGTTCGCCCAATCCACATCATGTTGGTAAAATTCCGTCGTCGCTTCGGGGTCCAGCGGCGCAAAACTCTCGGCAAATAAATCTGGCGGGGCTTCGCCTACGTTCACGGCTTTGGCATCCTTACGCTCCAATGTCGCGCGTTTTAGCTCGGCGATAATGGCCTGCGGATGGATTTTCTCTTGTACATAAATCGGCGGAATATTGACGATGAGGTCTGACCAATCCTGCGTATCTTTCCCGCGCCATGTCAGCTGCGCATGACCCAGCTCCACACGGCCCGTTTTAATAAGCTGCTGAATTTGTTCATCAGTAAGTTTTAATTCGGCCCCATCCCAAATAATCTGTGGGTCAAAATCTTTTTCTCGTTCCCGCTTCACCCCTTCCGCCAAAGGATAAGCCCGCTTATAGCTTGCAGGCTTCATAGGCGCAGTCGCCTCCATAGCCTCCGCAATACCCGACAGCTCCGCCGTCGGCGTATTCAGTCGAGAATTCTCGTGGTCATAAGCGTCAATGGCTTTTGGTGATTTAGGTTTTTTCGCCATTACTGCGCTGCCTCAAATTGACGTCCGTGCATTCTCATGTCCACTCTTCCTCTTTAAGGGCTACAGCAATCTCAGAGAGGCTGGGTTGACCAGATGATTTCTCGAAAAGCGCTTCTAGCACGTCACCTTTGCCGTCGAAGGCAAAATAACGATGCCCCTGAATACCTCCCGGAGATCTCTTTTTGTATTCCGTCTTTTCAAAACCATAGGTCAAATAATATCGACTAGGCCTATCCCCCAAGTCTGAATAGGGTGAAGCTTCGATTAAACTCATTATGCTCTGCTCATCCTTCTTTGTGATATCATGACGTTGGTTCTGCCAAGGCAAATCAAACTGTTCATGAATTACGAGCTTCTTATCCTGTAATTCAGCTGTGATAACGGCATAGACCTCACCTACCAAACGCACAGCTTTATTATCATAGCATCCCAAATATTTTGACATGACTTTAGACCTGTAAGGTTGATCATGATAAATACCAGAGTCATGATTTGATTGAAGGCTCTGCCCGCAAGGATTAATCAACATTCGGTTTTGAGAGAGAGGAAGCTGCCCATTATCCGAAAGGTAAACTCGGAAGTCGGCCAAAATCGCATTTAGGTCTTCATGAAAATCCGGGACTGCATTCTCGAAATATGAAGCGATTTGTTCAAATGTTCGGTCGATAAATGCTACATCTACGGTTTCGCAAATGACCGTCGCTTCACTTTTTAATTGAGGAGACATGGGGCTCGGTGTCAGCCCAAGCAGAACACGGCGCGCTGATTTGTCTTCCCGGTTCATGCCTTCTGCATGGCGTCTGAGTTGATCGATATCCAAGCTGTCACCATGAGTAATTTTGGTTTCGATATTAATTTCAATTGGCGTCTGCCGAATGATCGCATCGACAATGCTCTTGCTGCCAGGCTTTGCGTCCTGATTGGCAAAGATGGGCCCAACAGAAATATCCTCTCCCGCGATATCCTTTAAAAACGACTCGAAGATATCAGGTGCAGTCCTATGGATGTGGGAAAGCAATAAAAGCACAGCGTTTGTGACTGTGTTTTCACTTTGTTTGTAGGGCGAAAAATAGCTGACTGCTCTCATTATGGTTTACCTCTAGCAATTTCTTCAATCATGTCATTCACCATCGCTTCCAACTCAGTTTCCATCATCCACACGTCTTTGAACTCATGATAGGCCCAGCGTCCAAAGCGGCCATCGGCGTTGACGGATGGCACCCAAAGGGTTTGCGCGGTTTCGGCTTTGATGGCGGCGTCATCATCACGTTTGCCTTTAACCTCAACAATCAGGTTCAACGGCTCTTCAGCGCCGATATCCAAGCGTACGAGGAAGTCAGGAATGTAGTCGTGTGAGGCCGTGCCTTTTTTATAGGGGATGGTGAAACCAACGCCTTGGTTTTTAACATAAGATATAACTTTGGGGTGCTTTTGTAGCGTCATACCCATTGTCTTTTCCCAGCCGCTATCCAGCACTATATTATTGACCTGACATTTAGGGGTTCCGAGTCCCATATCGGTGGTCACAACAGGTTTGGTGGTAGGAAAACCGACGAAGCGCGTTGAGCCTGTGCGGTTAATGGGGTCAACGACAGCCCGGACAATAGGCGTGACTTCGCCGTCCTCTGACCGTCTCTGATTGGCACGCTCAATCGCGGCGTGGATTTTTTCAATTGCCCGATTGGCTAGGGATTGAATTTCTAACATGCCTGAAAACGTGCCGTCACCGCAAGTTAGGTAATCGTCCAGCCATTGCCGCACAACGGGGCGAACGCGATTGAACAACCGCATGTCGAAACTGCCATCGTCATTTGGATATTTGGCACGAACGAGTTCCCCCGCAAGTTTTAAAATAAGGGATGAAGGCCTTGTCAAAGTGTAGTCGCGTTCATTTGGGCGAATAACTGTTGTCTCGCCAATAACGCCAGCCAATACCGTTTCAGTAGGGCCGACCATTTCGCGGGTTATAGTGAGGCGGGAGTCTTCGACAAAGTCAGCCTGAACCCGCGTAGGCGGAAGCTCAGTCCTATAACCAACAACCCGTGGGAATGTAATCTCACAGGCCTCACGCTCGCGCATTGTTTTGACTTGAATAGGTTTCTTGGGCGGAGAAATCGTTGACGCCGTAGGCTCTCCAATGAAATCAAAAGGAATGCCCAGAATATCCGCATATTCCGGATTGAATTTTCCATCTTCATTAAGATCATAACTGACTCGGCGCAGACCTCGACCCATGACTTGTTCACTGATGAGCTGTGAACCGAATGCACGCAAACCAAAGACATGTGTCACTGTATTTGCATCCCAGCCTTCCGTCAGCATCGAGACACTGACAACACAGCGTATGCTTTCGCCTAGTCGGCCTTTTTGGCCAACCGTGTTCATCACCTCCCTCAAGAGTGTTTCATCATCGATTGATTTATTCGGGAATTCACGCCGGAACTGCTCAATTTCACCCTCCATCTCTTTTCGGAAGTTCGGTTTGATAGCATCAGGGTTATCGAATTGCGCGCTATCAATCAGGAATGTTTTAGGGCGCGATAGGCGATTGTCATATTCGTCAAAATTAGAAAACATCGGTAAATTTGCAGGGAATGCTTCACCGCGAAGTTCAGGAGTTTCCTCGCGCTCCCAACCCGCAATCCAGTCATGCACCATTTGTGAGCTGGCCGTATTATTGCAAACCACAATAAAAACTGGCGGGACATCTAGGCCAGCGCGATCCCAGAGATCAAAGGTATCAACATAATGAGCATAGAGTGCCTTCAAACCTGTTTGAACAAGCGCAGGCAGGCTCGCAGGATCAGCGCCGCCGCCGCCAGCTTTGCGACCCTTCTTTGGCATTTGCTTCCCTACGTGCTCCCATAGGTTTCCGAGAATTGGTTTACCATCCATCGTCGGATGCTTGTCCAACACAGGAACGCGTGGCAGCTTAACAATGCCGCATTCAATCGCTTCGATAAGCGGAAAGTCACACACAGCCCACGGGAATAGGAAACCCTCTGGATAGCCGGAACCTTTGAGAAAATATGGAGTGGCTGAAAGGTCAATAACGCCCGGAATAGATTTAGATGTTATCTTCGCTTTTGCTGGCTGGCCTAAGAGTCCCATGTGTCTTTGAACCGCAGCAATGCCTTTAATCCACACTCGCGCGGCATCGTTATTCTCTCGGCCTTCCGCGTCCTTCTTTTCTTTTGATTTTGGATTCTCCCTATAACAATGATGCGCCTCGTCGTTAATCACGAGAATCTGCGTCATCCCAACTAATTCAGGCATAGCGCGCCGTAGCATCTCGCCTTCTGTTTCAAGCGTGTCAATCTCTTCCTCTCGCCACCCTGCAATTGCGGCTTTGTTACCTTTGGAAAGTTTGATCTTATTCCTTCTTTGGAAGGCATGATAATTTGTGATCGCGATCTTGGCGCGCTGCATATCTGCCATCATGTCCTGTGGAACAATATTGCGGCCCGTATAGTAGCTATCAGCTCCTTCTGGCTCTAATACTCTCAGGCGGTCTTTAATTGTGATGCCCGGCGCGATAACCAAGAACGCCCTTGTGAAGAGTTTAGAACCAGGATTGCGCACAGCATTAAGCGTTTGCCATGCCATAAGCATCGCCATGACTGTTGTTTTACCAGCCCCCGTAGCAAGTTTAAAAGCTAACCTTAGTATCTCTGGGTTTGCATCGCGATTACCGTCTCTAACGCCTGCGATTGCGTAGGCATATTTTTTGTCTGTTCTAGCAACTTCATAAAGCCATATCGCAGTCTCAACAGCTTCCATTTGACAGAAAAAGGGACGAATACCCTGCATAGGGTCAAGTGAGCGCCAATACTTTAAAAGTTTTTCAGTTGTTGGTGTTACAGACCATTGTTTTGGCGATGGCAAATTTCGCCAAGTTTCAACGTCTTTTCT
>JALZUP010000405.1 GCA_023301505.1 Robiginitomaculum sp. | reverse complement strand
ATGTAGGGCAAGAGCTTACATATTGCAACACCTAATTTGCATATAACTGCACTTTATTTTCACAACAGAATGCACCCCCACTGTGCAGCCCGTCTGGATCATCCTCTCCCGTCCAGGCGGGCAATTATAACTGATAAGGAGGCTTTTGCGTATGACTGATAAGAAAGCCGCCAACGCTGATAATACAGGGTCTAAACAGGGCAAACCCCCTGTAGAGCACCAATTCAAAAAGGGCCAGTCTGGAAACCCCGCAGGACGGCCTAAAGGCGCACGTAATAAGCTCGCTAACGACTTTCTTCAGGACTGCTTAGACGCATGGGAAGAGAACGGTAAAACCGCACTCAAAACAATGGCTACAGAAAAGCCTGCTGATTTCGCTAAGATGGTTGCGGGTATTATACCGAAAGAGGTGGACCATTCTTCTAGCGATGGATCTATGACACCTCAGAGATTGCCTTGGGAAGCTATGTACGGCGAGACGCCAAAGAGTGACAGCGACACTTAACCCCGCTTTACGGGACTTCTGGCAGACGCCCGCACGTAATAGGGTTCTATACGGTGGAAGGGCTAGCTCTAAGTCATGGGATGCGGCTGGCGTTGCTTTATTCGGGGCGCAGGCCAAGCCCCTTAAGATTATGTGTGTACGCCAGCTACAGGCGCGCATTGATGATAGTGTTTACACCTTACTGAAGAGCCGCATTGACCATTTCGGCATGAACGGCCTTTTTGACGTTCAGCGCAACACGATTAAAGGGACTAACGGTTCACAGTTCATCTTCTACGGCTTGTGGCGACACATCGAAGAGATTAAATCGACTGAGGGCGTTGATATACTCTGGATTGAAGAGGCGCACAGTCTCACAGAAGAGCAGTGGAAGATATTGGAGCCGACTATCCGTAAGGAGGGCTCACAGGTTTGGGTTATATTCAACCCGCGCCTTGTCACTGACTTTGCTTATAAGCGATTTGTCCTAAACCCGCCTCCGAACACAATCGTTCGCCAGATCAACTATGACGAAAACCCGTTTCTGTCTCAGACCATGCTTAGGATTATCGAAGCGGCTAAGGCGGAAGACGAAGGCGATTACCGGCACGTTTACTTAGGCGAGCCTAATCAAGACGATGACGCGGTTATCATTAAGCGCTCATGGATACTTGCTGCTGTTGATGCGCACGTCAAGCTAGGCATTGAGCCAACAGGGAAGTCTCGTATCGGCTTTGACGTTGCGGATGATGGTGACGACAAGAACGCATTTGTCGAGTTTAAAGGTTCACTCGCTGTTCACGCGGAAGAATGGGATGCGGGTGAGGATGAGCTTGTTACGAGCGCCACTAGGGTATGGTCACATGCCACCACGGCTAACGCTGATATTGATTACGACTCTATCGGGGTGGGCGCGTTTGCAGGCTCTCAGTTCAACGCGCTAAATGAGCCAGAAGACGGTCCGACTGTAGATCATTATAAGTTCAACGCGGCAGGGGCGGTATTTAATCCTGACGCCAACATAGACCCGTCTAATGACGAAAGCGCGCTGAACAAAGACTTTTACGCCAATCTCAAGGCGCAAGCCTGGTGGGAAGCCGCTCGTCGTTTCCGCAACACTTACAACGCAGTTACCAAAGATTACAAATTCAAGGAGGAAGATATGCTGTTTATTTCATCAAAAATCCCTCACTTGAATAAGCTGGTTGATGAGCTTTCAACGCCTCGCAAGGATTTTGCATTAAACGGCAAGAGTAAGGTTGAGAGTAAGAAAAACCTCGCCAAGCGTGACGTCAAATCTCCTAACATTGCTGACGCTTTTATTGCTGGTTGCGCGCCTCGCGAATACGCGGGATATGATTGGGTGGATGCTATCTAATGGCTAATATAAAACCAATAGCGATAAAGTTCAGGAGATTTAGTCCAGCTAGGCTTTTTTACGCTCGGCCTAACGCTCTTACTGCGGTGTTTTGCGCCATATCATTAATGATCGTTCCGTTCCGTTTTCATGTAAAGTTTGAGTAATGGCTGAACAAAGCGTCACAGACGGCCTCTCCACTTTCGCGAACCATCTTGAGCCTTCTGGCTTAGTTAACCGTGTGACGGGCTTAGGTACGTCAAAGGACAAGGCCCGCGTCGGTAGCTGGCACTTCGATTGCACTAGCCCTGAACAACTCGAATACGCTTATCGCTCTAACCCTTGGGCCGCTAAGGTTGTTGACATTCCCGCCGATGACATGATGCGTGAGGGTTGGGCCTTTGATGACGCTGACGAAGACTGTCAGGCATTTGAGGCTGAAGTGAAGCGGTTGAATGTTGAAGAGTGCGTCAAGGATACGTTAATCAACGCCCGTCTTTATGGTGGGGCCTACATATACATGAGTGACGGTTCGGAAGATGTATCCCTTCCTTTAAGTGGTCCTATTGCGTTTATCAAAGCTATGACGTGCTATGAGCTGCACCCGCTGTCTCTTGAGTTGGATTTATCATCGCCCCGCTACGGCGAGCCGAGCGCTTACACCGCAGCAATAGGGACGGGCGGGCTTTATATTGACCCTTCCCGTGTAATCCCTGTGATCGGCAAAAAAATCCCGCGACGAAGCAAGGTGAATACATACGCCTATGAGATAGGCGACAGTGTACTTGAGACGGTACTTGAATCCATTAAGGACGCCACAAGCACACAGCAGGGGATAGCAACTCTTGTGCAAGAGGCTAAGGTCGACGTGTTCAAGATCGACGGCTTCATGAAGAAGATTGCCAACAAGATTCAGGAGCAGGCTTTTTTACAGAGGTTCTCTTTAGTCCAGCGTATGAAGTCTAACAACGGCTCGGTCGTCTTAGATACTAAAGACGAATACGAGCAAAAGCAGGTCAATTTCGCAGGCCTTACTGATATTGAGTTACTGTTGCTGCAAATTGTATCAGGTTCAGCTGACATACCCGCGACACGATTTTTAAGTCAGTCCCCTTCTGGCATGAACGCGACGGGTGATAGTGATATTCGA
This sequence comes from Robiginitomaculum sp., assembly GCA_023301505.1. GTDB lineage: Bacteria > Pseudomonadota > Alphaproteobacteria > Caulobacterales > Maricaulaceae > Robiginitomaculum. Next base: position 1,117 of record JALZUP010000405.1, on the reverse strand, counting down.
AACTATTACGACTCTTTGTCAGCAAAGCAAGAAAGCAAGCTTAGGCCCTGCTTGAATATCCTCTTTGACGCTATCGCAGAGGGCATGGGGAAACCTGCCCCTGAATATACATTTAAGCCTTTGTGGCAGATGGACGAAGCGCAGAAGTCAGAGATTGCGCACCGCAACGCTCAGACGGCTGTAGCTTACGCTAACTTAGCCGTAATTGACCCTGCCGAACTTCGCGAAGGTATCGCGTCACGCATAGAGCGCGACGGCATTTTCCCTGCGTTTGAGTTTGTTGCGAAAGCGCCAGAGCCAGAAGACGTGAACGGCGGGATTGAGGAATAATCACATGCTTCTATTTGACAGATCCCCTTTAAACGAAACTAAAGTAACAGAGGACGGTTATATCGCCGCTTCTGTTCGCGCGTCCCGTACTGGTATTCAGAAGTACACCGCCAAGGAAGTTGGGCGGGATGGCGACAAGATTTATTCTGTCTACCGTCCAGCTGATGAGGTCTTTAACGACAAGACGATTGAGACGTATGCAAAGTGCGCGTTAACCAATGACCACCCGCCTGAGATGGTAACGCCTGAAAACTACTCAAAGTACAATGTGGGAAAGGTCGCAGAGGATGTTGCGCGCGAAACATTAGAGAGCGGCGATTTCGTCCGCGTCTCTTTATTGGCGATGGATGCTAAAGTCATCAAAGACATCAAGGGCGGCAAAAAAGAGCTCTCTATGGGCTACACATGCGACCTCGACTTCACGGCGGGCGTGACACCAGACGGCGAAAAATACGACGCTATTCAAAGAAATCTACGAATGAACCACCTTGCGATAGTCACCAAAGCAAGGGGAGGTTCTAAACTTAACATAGGTGACGATAAACCAAAGGAGACGGATATGAGCGATCATACCAATCTAGTCTTGGACGGGGTCACAGTATCCATCCCCGCTAAAGACGCAGCGAATGTGCAGTCAGTTTTTGACAAGCTCACAGCTGAAAACGACAAATTGAGTACGGACCTCAAGGCGGCGAAAGACAAAAACAAAGCCGATGAAGACGAAAAAGAGAAGATGAAGGGCGAAAATCTTGCTCTCAAAGCTTCCGCTAAAGATAACGAGCTTACG
>JALZUP010000404.1 GCA_023301505.1 Robiginitomaculum sp. | reverse complement strand
AAGTGCCCGAAGCTGACTTTCGCTCAGTCCCGATAGCATCTTCAGTGCGCCTACCACTACGAGCACGAATAGTTACGATCATCAGGAGAGAAGGTTTGTCCATCGAATCCAGGTGGTCCTGAACGAGCAAGGCTATTTAAAAACGGTCCAAGTTTGTTGATAACCAGTCGATTCTCTTCTAACCCATACTGAATGCGTATAGCATTAATAAACATGAAGACGGTTGAAAGTCTAAACGTGGTGATGTGATTCCAATAAAGCTGTGAAAACATCCAACTAGTTGTGTGAGACGGATCTTCTTTGATGAGCCGTTCGATTGTATCGACCGATTTTAATTCTTCCAGAAACTTCAACCAACCATTTCTATCCCGGAACACAGACGGTTCACCCTTTAATGCTTGGGCAATACGATGATTAATACTAAGAACGCTGTCCTCCTCAAACGTGAAAATACTCGATCTTGCATCGTTGGTTATCTGCGTCCAGATGCCATACAACAGGTCGCAGATATCGAGATGATTAATGGTGGATTCAAAACGCTGATGGTGCTCAAACAATGCTATAGGCATGAACATATCTCTGGCAGCGATAGTCTTTTGGTCCAAACTCATAGCATTGATCCAATTATGGAGCAATCGCGATAACATTTATATTCGGTGTCAATTGACATTATTAAAATAATAGATCCAATCTTAAGCGAAACTCAATTATCTATATATTTTCCCACTCCATCAAATAATATTACTGAGACACAACAGTCCGGTGTTGGCCGGTTGCTTCCGTTCAGGTCGAGTGTACAGAGAATCCGATGTTTGCTCTTGTAGAATTTATCTTACAAAGTAAGTCAAAGGCAGGAAAGTGCCCATAGCGGTCACTGGAAAGTAACGAGGTTTTCTACTTTCTAACGGCGGCAATGTGTGTCCTTTGCCGTCGTTGAGGTTTTTAAACGATTCGTTTTAACGGGTGGCAACGGGTAAACAAACTTTCAAAATGCCGTACTGCACACCGTAACGGACGCGAAACGTTATATTTACAGTAACTAGCCTAGCTGACGAAGAAAGTATTTGATAAACTGTGGACAAATCACCCCCCAAGGATAGAGAGGTCTTGCTGTGCATAGGTTCTCATTTTTGCGCTACGTAATTGCGTTTTTTCTTCTACCAATCAAGCTCAGCATGGCTGCATTCCCTGTTGATGAGGAAGTGTCATTTACTGGTGGCGGAACCAATTTAACCTTCAATTCGGATTGGGTTGGTGAGTTCAGAATGTCAATAGATGACAGCAATAATGTCATAGGGTACCTTGATGCTGATGGTTTACCAGGAGGACAAATTATCTGCGGTATGGGCGATTTTTCTGGCTACAGGGTTGGCGACGAGATAAATGTAGAGTTCGTGTCGAATGACATTGATGAAGGATGTGGATTTGACCATGGTGATGTAAATACCTTTACAGGAAATTTCTCAGATAACGAGAGCGTTTTTTCTGGAGAGTATATAATTAGTAATGGGCAGCGCGGTGTATTTTCTTTTACCACTGAGGAGAGTCAAAACAAATGGGGGGATTTGGAGACTTTAGAAAATAATTATCTTTCTTTAAGAGAAAGCGGCAGCAATGAAGCTGCTTTTGCTCATCAATTTTCTTGTATTGCTCAAACCTCATGCGCTGTATTTGAGAGAGGCGGTAGTAGTGATTGGTCAAATGGTTTTGTAAAACATCTTTTTGATAGTATGGAGAATCGCAACGGACTTTCTTCATCTTTAGAAACAGGCTGCCCTTCTATGATTAGTAGTACAGCTTGTTTCTTACTAAAGGGTGTTGTACATGCTAAGGAGCTAGTGACAGGTTTTAGTAGTTATTGTAGTGATGAGCTTGAAATATCTGATTACGAAGAATGGGACAAAAATCATAATTTATTCTTGAGCGAAGCTGTTTTGTCATGTTTTATAGATGTGGTAACTGCTGATGAACTACCAAGAAGTACATTAAGCGATGTACAGATTCTTTCTATTATTGGAGGAGCTTCAATTCTGAGAGAGAATTCTCAGACGCTTTGTGGTGGTCTTAGAATTTTCGGTGGAAATAATAATAAACGGGTAATCAGTATGGTTGATATGAATCAATTGGCGGAAAATCTATTTTCATTAGAAATGAGCCAAGAAGGAGGATTAGTTATTTCTGCCAGAAGCTCTGAATTCTTTGTGGATGTCGGTTCTGAACTTCAGCTTCAAATTCAGAAAAAAATGCAAGATGGAAGTATGGAAGACATCTCTTCATCAGATGATAATGTTTATCAAGTTCTAACTGCTATTGATTCAGTTGATATTAGCCAAAACGGCATTGTTACTGTTAATCGTTATGCGAATCCCCAGAGCGAAATAAATAGAACTAATTTGTTGTATATATTAGTTCAGAATGGTCAGGATTACGGAATTGGTCAATTTGCAGTAATAGATGAAGACACAGACGAAGATGGACTAGTAGATTCATATGAAGATATCAATGGATTGAATGCAAATAGGGCAGATGCTCTTGATAGAGATTCAGATAATGATACGCTGACGAATCACTTCGAGGCCCGACTTGGCACACACCCAAGTAGGAAAGACACAGATGGTGACAGATTTTCTGATGGATTTGAATATCATACTGACTCTGAACCTTTAGACCCTGATTGTAATCCTATAGATGGATGTACGGAAGAGACTCCAGTAGTGGAGCCAGAAGAACCAATAGACCCACAGCCGACTACTGATACTTTAACAGGAGCAGAAAACCCAGATACACAAGATGATCCTTCAACTGTTACTGAAGCAACAGATTCTAATGGTGGCGGTGCCATGGTCTGGTTAACTTATGCGCTCTTCTTACTTCTTATTGTACGTAGATGTCACGGGCGTAGAAAATCATAATTTGATTTACATACATAGGGGTCGCAAAAGCACCACAACCATTTCCAATGGCTGGTATTGGCCGAAACCCGCCGGTGGCGGCCGTTCAACTGGCATCGATTTCTACGCATTACCTCAAATAGTGATTGACCGGCCGGTAAGTGCCCAAAGGGGACT
>JALZUP010000403.1 GCA_023301505.1 Robiginitomaculum sp. | reverse complement strand
TAGAGCGCTTTAATGATTTTTATGGCAATGGCGAAGGCCGAGTCGCCTCCTCATTGGGGTCTGGTTTTGTTATTGATGCTGAGGGACATATCGCGACCAATAATCATGTTATTGAAGATGCCGATATTATCGAAGTGACATTTCCCAATGGCGATAGCTATGTCGCCAAACTTTTGGGCCGTGATCCAGCCACCGATGTGGCGCTTTTAAAAATTGAAGCGGGCAAGGATTTACCCTTTGTCGAATGGGCCGATAGTGACACAGCCGAAGTGGGCGAATGGGTGCTGGCTATTGGTAATCCCTTTGGCTATGCGGGCACAGTGACGGCAGGTATTGTCTCGGCGCGTAACCGCAATATTGACCATGGCCGTTATGATGATTTTATTCAAAGTGATGTGGCCATTAATAAAGGCAATAGCGGCGGCCCGCTCTTTGATATGGAGGGCAAGGTTGTCGGCATGAATACGGCCATCCTCTCACCTACAGGGGGCAGTGTGGGCATTAGTTTTACCACGCCGTCTAACCTTGTTGAAAGCGTGGTTAGGCAGCTGAGCAGCTATGGCGAAACGCGGCGCGGCTATATGGGCATCAATGTGCAAAAAGTCAGCGCAGATACCGCCAAGAGCTATCGTCTTGATCGCGCCCATGGCGCGCTATTAACATCGGTGAGCGATGATGGCCCTGCGGATGAGGCGGGTCTTGAGCGCGGAGATTTGCTGATTAAGTTTGATGGTCAAGCCATTGAAAAATCAGCTGATTTATCCTTGATGGTGGCAGAGGCTGAGATCGACAAAGCTGTTTCTGTGACTTATATCCGCAAGCGCCGTGAATATACCAAACAGGTCACAATAGAGCGCCTCAAAGAGCCAAAAACTGTGAGTGAGGACGGCGATGTTGAGGCCGCTGAAAGCGTCGCTTTGGGCATTTCTGTTGAAGAGCTAACCGCCGCTATACGCCGCAAGCACCGTATTGACGCCGATGCTACAGGGGTGCGCGTTACAGGCATTGATAATGGCAGCAATGCGTCGGGCAAATTGCGCATTAATGATGTCATCGAAGAAGTCGAATATGAAGCTGTTGAAGATGTTGAAGATTTCGCTGAAAAAGTAGACGCCTTGTCTGAGAGCGGCGAACCGATCATGCTGCTAATTAATCGCGGTGGCAATTATGTGTTTTACTCAATTGTAGGCGAGAGCTAGGGCGTCTTTTCTTTAGGGGCTTGCCCTTTTTATGAGACTGCCTTTTATTAGGGGCTGCCCTTTTTAAACATTAGCCTACAAATTCGCTTTCCGTATAGCCTTGATAAAAGAGCGCTGTGGTCAAGTCTGTATGGTTGATTGCGCAATGGGCGGCGGCGGCGACAGCGGGTTTAGCGTAGAAGGCTATGCCCAAACCTGACGCTTCGATCATGGCCAAATCATTGGCCCCGTCTCCGATAGAAATGGCATTTTGCGGCCCGCCCAGATCAGAGCTATGGGCGAGTAAGGCGTCTTTTTTGGCTTGGCGGCCCAATATGGGCATGCCGACTGTGCCCGATAATTTATCGCCATTTTCTAACAACACATTGGCTTGATGCATGTCAAAGCCCGCCTTGGCGACAATGCGGCTGGTGAAAAATGTGAACCCGCCAGAGACAATGACGGTGCGCGCGCCGTGGGCGCTCATGGTTTTGGCGAGAATATCAGCGCCTTTATTGAGGTGAATACGCTCATCAAAGCATTTTTGCAGATTAGAGAGCGGTAAGTCCTTTAAGAGTCCTACGCGTTCTTTCAGCGCGCTATCAAAATCAAGCTCGCCGCGCATGGCGCGTTCTGTGATCTCAGAGACATAATCTTTGACGCCCGCAAAATCGGCTAGCTCGTCAATACATTCTTGGCCAATTAGCGTTGAGTCCATATCGCAGATCAGCAGCGATTTTTTGCGGCCTTCTTTGCCCTCTCCCTTGCCCGCTTGTGTGGGTTGCACACATATATCAGCTTTGATGCCAGCCGTGATGAAGCTATGTGTGATTGCCTCTTGCAGGGCGCGCGGCTCAGGCTCATTCGTGTCAAATTCAAAGGCACGCCCCTGCGATAAAACGCGGTAATCTGTCGGTTTGTTTTGCGTTAGGGCAAAGCTTTTGGCTTCGGCCTCCATCATAGCGCCAAGGTCATGGGAGGGCAGTACAATTGTGACAGTTGAGCTGGCGATAGGATTAGGCTGGATATTGGTCGGCGTCACGGTTAAAGCATCCTCATGAAAACGGGTGGAAAATATGGGCTGTCTATGCCCTGCGTGGTCTGTATTGCAGGCCCGACGGCGAGCGGCAAGAGTGCATTTGCACTCAGCCTAGCAAAAAAGCTCGGCGGGGAAATTGTCAATGCGGATGCGTTGCAAGTCTATGCAGATTTACAGATTATTTCCGCGCGGCCCAATCTGGAAGATATGGCGCAGGCTCCGCATCATCTCTTTGGCCATATTGATGGGGGGGAGCGCTACTCAGCCGGGCGCTGGCTTGAGCAGGCCGTGCCAATTATTATTGATATCATGGCGCGCGGGCGCGTGCCAATTATCATTGGCGGGACGGGGTTGTATTTTAAAGCGCTTTTGCAAGGGCTGGCCAAAGTTCCTCAGCCAAGCGCGCAGGCTAGAGCTAATGCGCAAAATATACTGACAGAGCAGGGCATAGGCGCGCTGCGCGCGCGCGCAGAGCAGCTCGACCCCGCCGCGGCGGCCCGCATATTAGGCGATGATCCCCAGCGTTTGTTACGGGTCGTTGAAGTGGCGCAAAGTAGCGGCGTGTCGCTCTCATATTGGCAAGCGCAAACGCAGCCTATCATTGGAAAGGCAGATTGGCGCGGGGCTGTGCTGACCCCGCCGCGAGACGGGCTTTATGAGCGTATTAATGCGCGCTTTGATGGCATGGTAGAGTCGGGCGGAATTGATGAGGTGGCGCGCCTATATGCGCGCGGATTAAATCCAATGCTGCCCGCGATGAAAGCGATTGGCGTGCCGCAAATAATATCTGCGCTTAATGGCGAGCAAAGTTTGGAGACAGCGCTAGAGACAGCTAAGCGCGAAACACGCCGTTTTGCTAAACGTCAATTTACATGGTTTCGAGGCCAAGCTGCAGACTGGCCAACGCTTTCATCTGCGCAGAAGCAAAACCAGTGGGCGGCGCAAATGAAACAGCGCGCGATAATTGAGCTGTAAGCGTTTATTTTATTGCAAAAATATGATAGCTGAGTGGCCATTGAGAAAAAGTGACCAATCTAGCTATGAATCTTAGCCAAGGGCTTGCAATTAAAGCTAATTAGTCGATACACAAGTTTAACTTTTATCAACCATGTTTAAGCGAATCACTGCAAGCGTATTTTGGATGGGCGCGGTGTTATTGAATGTGATGTCCTCAGCGCAAGATGTAGCGGAAATAAGATTATGAACTTCTCACTTTTCGGCCTTTTATCGTCAGATATAGCGATTGACCTTGGGACAGCAAATACACTGGTCTATGTCAAAGGGCGCGGCGTTGTTTTAGATGAACCTTCTGTCGTTGCATTTTCAGTGAAAAATGGCCGCCGTATCGTTCATGCTGTTGGCGCGGATGCGAAGATGATGCTGGGACGCACACCGGGAAATATTGAAGCTATACGGCCTATGCGTGATGGCGTTATTGCTGATTTCAAAGTTGCCGAAGAAATGATAAAACATTTCATCAAAAAGGTGAATAATCGGCGTTATTTTAATAGCCCTCAAGTGGTTATTTGTGTGCCCTCTGGAGCTACAGAAGTTGAAAAGCGGGCGATTTATGATAGCGCGAAATCTGCGGGTGCGCGCGAAGTTCACCTCATCTCTGAGCCAATGGCGGCCGCTTTAGGAGCTGGCTTGCCTATCCATGAGCCGTCTGGATCTATGGTTGTTGATATTGGCGGGGGCACGACCGAAGTAGCTGTGCTCTCACTGGACGGTGTTGTTTATTCGCGCTCTGTACGCGTGGGCGGGGATAAGATGGATGATGCGATCATCCAATATATTCGGCGCACAACGAATTTGCTTTTAGGTGAAATGAGTGCTGAAAAAGTGAAAAAAGAAATTGGCTCCGCTATGATGCCATCTGATAATGAGGGCATGTCTGTTCAGATTAAAGGCCGTGATTTGATGAATGGCGTGCCGCGCGAAATTCGCGTCACAGAAGCGATGATCGCTGAGAGTCTGGCCGAACCCGTAGAGCAAATTGTTGAAGCCGTGAAAAACGCTCTTGAGGCGACGCCGCCAGAGCTAGCCTCAGACATTGTCGACAAGGGCATCATGTTAACGGGCGGCGGGGCTTTGCTTCGCGATTTAGATGCGGAGCTGCGCGACAGGACAGGTTTACCTGTTTCGATTGCTGAGAATCCTTTATACTGCGTTGTAGCAGGTTCAGGGATTGTCGTTGAGAATTTGAATAAATGGAAAGCCGTGCTGGCTGCTGGCATGTAGGTCTTTACTAAGGCTTGTGACGTTTAATAGATTTAGGCGTAGTCTAGACATCTTGTCAGCACTCTAAGCGTTAAGTTAAGCGGCGTTATTATGATTGCTAAGAGGTCAGGCGCGCATGAGCCGTTTTAATTTTAATCCGATGGAGAGGCGCCGCGCTAATATTCGCAAGGCGTCTATTTTTGCGCTCATCTTTGCGCTCTTTGTTTTCTTGCTTGGGCTAAATGGCCGAGAGCCTTTGCGATCTGTGTCGGTAGGGACTGAGGATGTTTTTGGGCGGGTTTTGACCGTTATCTCTATGCCTGTGCGCGGGGCAGAAAAGATCATTCAAGATGTTAGCAATTTTTGGGATGTAGGGCAGCAAAATAAAAGGCTGCGCGCAGAGCTGGCCCATATGAGTCAGCTGGCATCTGAAGACCGTATTTTACGCGAACAAGTAAAATATCTGGAGACAGTTTTAAGCACGGATATTGATATTGGACTGCAGGGTGAATTTATTACGGCGCGCGCGGTGAGTGAAAATGATGGCCCCTTCGTAAAATCTGCTTTGATTAATGCTGGCGCTAATCGCGGCGTGGTTAAGGGGCAGGCCGTGGTTACAGCGGATGGGTTTTATGGACGTGTGGTGCGTCATGGTCAGGCCTCAGCTCGGGTTTTATTACTTAATGATTTAAGTAGCCGTGTGCCAGTCATGTCATTGCGCAGCCGCAGCCGCGCCATCCTGACTGGAACGAATGATGATATGCCTCAGCTTGAATTTCGCGGTGATGGTGATTGGGACGTCGGGGATTATGTCGTGACATC
>JALZUP010000402.1 GCA_023301505.1 Robiginitomaculum sp. | reverse complement strand
CGACAGATTCGAGACGACAAGGTAGGTGCGATCAGCGCAGAAGCCGAGCCCATTCTAAAGCGATTATCCATTACCACTGACCATTGGGTCTATCTGTGCGCTCACCTCGAAAGCCGATTCAAAGGGCTGATTGGATGCGTCCACTCGCTAGACAACGCTTGTCAGGCATTCGGGCGGCAAAGACGACCTAACCTGGCGGATAGCAAAACACTTTTCCCTTAGTACCCGCCACCTACTACTACTACTATCCCGGCAACCACTATACGAGGTCACTCGTAATACTTACCTGTGCCTGAACCACTCGTATAACAGTCCACATTCAAGCAAAACCGGTATTTTTCGTTCACTTCTGCTCTATTCACCCTGCGTCGTTTCATAAATCAATTTTCCAAATAAGTGCGTTCTTTGGAAATCGTGCTGTTAATTATGGGTGTCCGCTTAAATTACTATGGGTTTCTATGTGAATGCGATACCGTATGATAGAACAATTAAACTTAGTAACCCAAACTAGAGTTAAAGCATAGCAATGGCAGCAAGTATACGACGCGGAGTTGATCCAGAATACGCCCATATTTACTCTACTGTTGACCGGTGGAAAGAATCCTCCCTGAGAAATGGCACTTCGTTGCTTGACGCCAACCTAGTGGTATGGGCACCAGATACCATAGACGAAGTATATAGCTGCTTTGTCGAAAGTGGCGATCAAAGCGATCGTAGCTTCTGGGATAAGCTCGAGGATCAAATGCTTGGCGCAGGGCAAGCGGCCTGTCTTTTCATGGCAGAGCTTTTGTACATACACTTGCTACCGCTGACGAATGTCAACGGTGATACTAAGGTTTCATTCATCGAAAAGATCGGCGGATGGGCACCAGAACCATTCGTTATGCCAGAATACCTTAAACCAGCCACAACCCCGGGCATATTCCACGGCGGAGCCGGCTATAACACCGGTCGTTTTGTACACATGAGGTTTTTGATCCGTTTCGCGCGTCAGTGGGTACAACAAACTACTGAAGAGCGCGCAGCTCATGTAGCAGACCCCTGGGCGTTCAAAACTTTTTTATACGACCGCCCGCCAGAAGGCGCAATTAGCCAACGTAACGCGCTACTACTTATGCTTTTCCCTCTTACCTTCGAAGATATATCTTCACGCCAACACAAAAAACGTATTGTCTCTGCCTATCCAGATCACGCTGGTGACAGTGCTGATATCGACCGACAAATATTATCAATTCGCGAGGCTAAAACACCAGAGTATGGCAATGACTTCAGTTGGTATAATGAATCGGTTCGACCCAATTGGGATGACACCGCAAAAAATTCTTCCCCAAGCCTTAAATCTGACCTGCCAGCAGATGCGCTCAAAAACCATACATCTAATAGCGATGAGCAGCGACTGTTCGCAGAAACCATGGCTGATGCCATAACCACGGCTAACAAAGTAAACACGAAATCATGGAGCCTTACATTTCGCAACAATTCGTTTTATCTTAACATTGGCCCCAACCGCATGATGGGGTTAAGTTCTTCTGGATTGGCAATCACGATTTCAAGCAGCAGCGCAGTTGAGCTAAGCGCTAACCTAAAAGCCAATAATATAGAAGCTGTTGTTTCTGACACTACTTTCGTGTTTCCAAAAAACGCACGTTTTTGCAATGTAGGTAAAAATCACATTACAAAATTGCTGAACAACCAGCGCGCTTATTTACTTGATACATGCCACGCCACAGCCGAAAGAGACACCCCCTACTGGAAATCCCATTCCCGTGAAGCACTTGATGCCATTCGTGAGGCAAGCGGCCATACCCTGCCAGACATACCAGAACGAACAGGCAGCAAAGAAAAACGAGCCTGGATAACCCATGTTAAGCGCGACAAAAAAAGTGACGCTACTACCTCGATTGCACAAGGCGACATGCGGATTTTCTGGCAGATAAACGTACCCGCAGATTCGACACTTGCAGTAATAAAAGAAGCCCTTCAAGCTCGCGATCCAGAAATAAGCAATCACTCGCTCGGCAATCAGGCTGGTAGCATCCATCGATTTATCACACAGGCACAACCTGCAGACTTAGTATTAATGCCTGATGGTAGTGAGCTATACGTTGGCACAATCACCAGCGATGCCAGCTACGACGATGAACACAAAACCTGGGCACGGTCAGTAGACTGGGTTACCGACCCAATTGATCGTTCTAGTGTTTCACCGGCCTTATACTCGCGGTTGCGTAGCCTACTAACTATTACTGAAATCACCGAGTTACTACCTGAGATGCAGGGATATGTAAGCGACACCGAAGTCGATGAGGACACACCAGTCAATTCACATGATGTCCGCCTCACACAAATCGACAATGACACAGCCAAAGACTGGATGCTAGATAGAGAATGGCTAGCCGAAATAATTGAGCTGGTGCAGCGAAAAAGGCAACTAATTTTTTTTGGCCCGCCGGGAACTGGTAAGACGTACCTCGCCGAAAAGCTAGCCAGATACCTTACATCTGAATCCGGTAATTACCAGCTTGTGCAATTTCACCCGTCCTATAGCTATGAAGATTTCGTTGAAGGGTTTCGCCCGCAGGTTGATGAGAAAGGCAACCTTACCTATGCACTTACGCCGGGCCCATTAAAATTACTAGCCGAAGCCGCCCGCAATGCACCTGATGAACCCTTCTTTCTAATAATTGATGAAATCAACAGAGGCAATTTGGCCAAAATATTCGGAGAACTATACTACCTTCTGGAATACAGAGAACAGTCACTTGTATTGCAATATGGCAGCGGCAGTGACGACTTATTTTCGCTACCAAAGAACCTATTTGTTATCGGCACAATGAATACAGCTGACCGATCTATAGCAATGGTTGATGCGGCCATTCGCAGAAGATTCAATTTTGTAGAGTTTTCCCCTACAGAAAAACCGATATCTGATTTACTCAGCACCTGGTTAAAACACCACGAGATGTCTAACGAACCGGCAAGGTTGCTCACGGAGTTAAACCGGCGGCTAGACGACGATGACTATGCGATCGGTCCAAGCTACCTGATGAATGATGATACAAAATCCCAGGCCGGTTTAGAACGAATATGGAAGTACAGCATTCTGCCCTTGCTAGCGGAACATTTTTATGGTCAACGCAATGCTACTGACAAATTCAGATTAGAGGAACTACAAAAGGCAATAACTACCCCTAACACCAGCAATACCATAACCGACTTAGACACCGGCGATGAAGGTGTCGATTAATATCCAATTGGTACACACCACAGCTGTTGTCACTGAATACCAACGTGTAAACATCCAGTGTTCGCAGGAGACTGCGGCGCTTATACACCAAAGCCAACAACTTGATGTTGCGCCAACCGTAGTTAAAGGCACCTATGAGATCCGTGCCAAGCATATGGTGGGTGTACTGCGCTATGGTGATCTGGAAGTTAGGGTACTGCCAAAGATCTCAGTAAAGCGACTACTGTACTTAGCCGCATTTCACGACGACGACAAAGCCTGGAGACAAATAGAGACGCTGCTCGGTACTGCAGATGACCCGCTTTCAGCAATTGCACACGCATTGGTGTTTCACGCCGAAAAAGCACTGCGACCCACGCCAATTCAGGGTTACGTCACACACGAACAATCTGCAACCCATATCCGTGGCCGCATACTATTTGACCGACAAATCGCAACTAAAGCCAGTGTCGCGTTTCCAGCTGAGCTACGTTTTGATGAATATGAGCTCGGGATAGTAGAGAACAAAATCCTTAAAGCGGCTTTGTTGGTGATAGTCAGATCCGGCATCAATGGTTCATTGCGCGCGCATGCACGTCACCTAATCGCACAATTAAACGAAGTTGTGCCGTGGGTGCAAGGCCACGCAATACCGACAATCCCGATAAACAGACTCAATTCAAGATACCAACCAGCCCTCGCCCTCTCCCGATTACTACTTGAACAACGATCGCTGGAATTCAACGACAGGAAAAACCTAGGCTCCGCTTTTCTTTTTAACATGAATCTAGTTTTCGAGTCATATCTTGAAGCATCCCTGCGAACATCATTACAAGCTTACGGCGGTAGAGTCGAAGGGCAATATTCAACCTCATTAGATGAAGCAGGCCGGGTTGGCTTGAAACCAGATATAACCTGGTGGAAGAACGGACGCTGTGTGGCTGTCATTGACGCAAAGTACAAACGCGCGAAAAATACCAGCTACCCTAACGCAGACATTTACCAGATGTTTGCCTATTGCTCTCGCTTGAAACTGCGCCGGGGATATCTTGTCTATGCAGACCTTGAAGGTGAAGAACCAGCTACCTGCATGGTCCGCGAGTCGGGTATTGAGATCATCGTTTGTTCAATAGATATTAGCGGCTCAATTGCTGATCTACGTTCGAGCATTGAAAACTTAGCTCAAACGGTTGCAATTGCAATTTAGGCTTACAGTACTACTGGTGAAGCAAAAGACTGCGAAGGTATGATTTATCGGGACAGGCATTGCAAAGGAAGTTTATGTGACCGCATCGGAATTAATCTGCGCGTAATTTCGAGAGCATCGTGTTGTAGTCCGCTGTAAGTTGTATCGCAATGACCAAACCTCGCAATCACCAGATCTGTCTTGAAGCCACTCCGTTCTACCACTGTTACGCTCGCACTGTCCGTCGTGCTTTTCTCTGTGGAAAGGATCGCTTCACCAGTCGTTCCTATGAACACCGACGCTTCCTGATTGAAAAAGACATTCTCAGGCTTTCGTCAATCTTCCTTATCGACATTGCTGCTTTTGCTGTTCTCTCAAATCACTACCATGTGGTGCTGCACGTTAATCAGTCAGACTGTGCTGATGCCTCCGCTGAATCGATTGTCAGACGATGGCACTGCATCTATTCCGGCACAGAGTCCTCACAGAAATTCATTACCGGTGAACCGCTTCAGCGCCATGAGAAACTGCGGCTAGACACTCTTATTGATAACTGGCGAAACCGTCTCCGCAGCATCAGCTGGTTTATGAAGGTTCTCAACGAAAACATCGCCCGCCAAGCCAACAAGGAAGACAACTGCTCCAGCCACTTCTGGGAGTCCCGCTTCAAATCTCAGGCCCTACTTGATGAAAAAGCCGTGCTCAGTGCCATGGCCTACATAGACCTTAATCCTGTCAGAGCAGCAATGGCAGCAACCCCCGAAGAATCGCAACACACCAGTATTAAACTACGGATTGAATACTGGCGCAAAAGAGCCCAGGAAAGTACCGATGTTCAATCTGCTAACGACGACAGCAATTACCAACCCGCTTCACTAATGCCATTCGTCGGCAATCCCCGACAACCGATGCCCTCCAGCCTAGCTTTTAACTTACTCGATTACATCGAACTTGTTGACTGGACCGGTCGCGCTATTCGCGATGACAAGAAAGGCGTTATCAATGAAACCACCCCACCCGCTCTTCAACGACTCGGCATAGAAATAAAGGGGTCAAATCTTGACAAAGTACATATTAATCATTTACGTAGAAAGAAGGGGGTCAAATTTTGACAAAGTACATATTAATCATTTACGTGATTAACAATCATAT
>JALZUP010000401.1 GCA_023301505.1 Robiginitomaculum sp. | reverse complement strand
GACCAGCTTGGTTTTGTCCCGCTTTTGTTCGAGGGCTGGGATCTGGGCGTTTATGTCGCAGAGGGATCCCGGACGAATTGGCTCGAATCGCAGCATCGATCGAAACGGAATGGTGGACTTCCTCGATATTGGTCCCTTTATTGCTTTACTTAGCAATCAATAATTTGGGTGCAGAGGGTTTGAGATAAACTGATACGGTTCACTCCCACTCTTCATTGGCTAGGGGCATTGAGTTGAGTAGATCCCTGACGGTTCGCCATTTGGGATAGAAGCGATCCATATTGGCGACGAAGCGGTCGTTGTGGTTGCGGACCAGTAAGTGGTTCAGCTCGTGGGAAATTATATATTCCGTACACTCGATGGGCTTCTTGGCGAGTTCTAGGTTCAGCCAGATGCGGCGAGCCTCGATGTTGCAGCTGCCCCACTTGGTCTTCATGCGTTTGACGCCCCAATCGGCGACTTTGACTCCTACCACCTTCTCGCAACGCTCAATCAATGGCTCGGCGTGGGCCTTCAGTTCCTTGCGGTGCCAGTTTTGGATGACCTTTGCCTTTTGCAGCGTCGTGGAACCGGGGCGGACGCTCAGCTCCATCGTTGACTTGTTTAGTAACGAAACCTTCGCTGGCCCGTCACGTTCTACCACTCGCAACCGGTAACGCTGGCCGAAGAAAAAATGGGTCTCGCCGGTCACCATCTTGCGAACCGACTGGCGAGGCTGAGCCTTGAAGTTGGCTCGTTTCTTCTTGATCCAAGAAAGCTTGTCGATGACTGCTAGGCGAACAGCGTCCTTGGACATCGCCTCAGGAGCAGCAACGCGGATCCGGCCAGCGGGAGGATAGACACCGACGTGTAAATTCTTGATCGACTTGCGAACCACCTCCACCGGTAATCCGCTGACCTTCATGTTGAACTGATCAATACTCATCTTGATTCTCCGCAAGTTTGAGAATCAGATCGACAAGCTGTTCCGTTTTGGAGGTTGAGTAAGTCTCGCCTTGATCCTTGGCGACATCGGCTTGGCTGCCCCATTGGACCTCCGATGATACCGCTTCGATTACCTTCGTGATCTCTAAGCGGACTCGCTTGGTTTTTATCTTGTTGCCCCGCCAGCCATCCTGCGCCCCGCTTTTAATCGCTGCATCGATAGCGATCGCCAGAGCCTCGTCGTTGTTCAAGTTATCAAACAAAGCCTTCTTCGCCGGTGTGTTGATCAACGCTGGGTAGCTGGAACTGCCACCCGGATTCACGGCCTGCTTTGTCAGTTCGACCACTTTCTTCAAATACTCTTTGTAAGAAATCGCTTGCTTGCGTCGGTCCTTGATCAACTCAGCCAGCAACTCGGACATCTTATCGTAGTACTTTGGATTGATCGGATTCTTATCGACCATCATCTTGGCAACATTGTTGTCGATTGTTTCGGCAACGGCTTCTTCGTCTGACTTCACGCCATCAGGCAAAGCATCGGTTGCCGCTTCGCCCCGTTCCACGATCAACTGGACCAACGACATGTCGTCGAACTGGGACACCTTCTCGCTTTCTTCAGCCCGAATGTAAGAATCGATCAAGTGACGCATCGCCGGTTCATAAGACTTTAAGTCGATCGCATCACCGCTATGCTTCTTGACCTCGTCACGTAGATGTTCGTAATGACTTACCTGTGCTTTGATCTGTTCGGCTTCCTGGGCAGAGAAGCCCGCTTCCTTCATCTCACTGGCCAGATTCGCATAAGCCCGTACAAAGGCAGCCACGTGCTTGTACAACGCCAGCCGTTTTCCTTCGTTCTGTTTGAGTTGCTGAACATCACCGCTTTCTTTGGCGGAGAAGTATCGAAAGTACGCGGCTTGGTCTTTGGGCGGATCGACGGGTTCACAAAGAGCAAGCACAGCTTCGCGAGTTTCATCCAAACGTTCTTTGGCTTTGGCTAAGCGATCTTTGAGCAACCCCTCCACATCCTCTGGATCGTAGCCATCAAACGCCTCCGAAGTGTATTCGCCGACCGAAGACTCCAACTGCTTAAACAAATCCTTGTAGTCGACGATATAGCCGTACTCTTTGCTGTCGCCGTCCAAACGGTTAACGCGGCAGATAGCTTGGAACAAACCATGATCCTTCATTTGCTTGTCGATATATAGGTAAGTCGCCGAGGGAGCATCAAAGCCCGTCAGCAGCTTATCCACGACGATCAACAGTTTCATTTGTCCCGGTTCATCGACAAACTTCTTTTTGACGGCGATTTCGAATTCCTTCACCTTCTGCATCGCAGCGTCTTCTGGTTCATCAAACCAGGTAGCTAACATCTTTCGGTAGATGCCGTATTGCCGAAGCTTCTCCGTGTAGCCTTCGCCAGCCTCTTCGTCCTTGATGTCACGATGGGACGGTTTGTAAGAAGTGACGATGGCACACCTATTGCCCAGATCCGTTTGTGAGAACAGTTCGTAGTACTTACAAGCTTGATAGATGCTGGACGAAACTAGTAAAGCATTTCCGTAGCCACTTTTAAGCCGATCCTTCGTCGCCATGTCCATCATGATATCGGCCACGATTTTTTCTAGCCGATCTTGGCAGCTGAGCACCTTCCGCATCGTCCCCCAGCGTTGTTTAAGCTGAGCCCTCGCAAGATCCGTTAGGTTTTCTGTTTTGGCTTCGAACCATTGATCGATCTTGTCTTGCGAAGTGATCTTTTGGTCGATGTCACGAGCTTCGTAGCGGAGGTCCAAAACAACCCCATCGCTAACGGCTTCATCAAACTTGTAGGTGTGGATGTAGCTGCCAAACACCTCGATGCTTTTCTTTTTGTCTTTCTTCAGCAGCGGTGTTCCGGTGAAACCAATGAACGTTGCGTTGGGCAGCAAATCCTTCATCGCTTCATGAAGTTCACCCGATTGGGTTCGGTGGGCTTCATCCACGAAAACGTACAAATTCCCCTTGGCTTTGAAATCGCTTGGAATTGATTTCTTGAGTTCCTTAACGAACTCCGAAACGTTGCCTTTGTCGTCTTCGTTGTCTTTGCCGCCAAACTTATGGATCAGCGAACAAATCAGCCAAGGCGTTGTGTCATTGAGCGTCGTGATCAGATCGGCACCGCTGCTGGTCCGGTAGATTTCCTCGTCGACGCCGTTGAACACCTTTTCGATCTGTTCGTCCAAGGCAGTCCGGTCGGTGATGATTAGAACTCTTGGGTCTTCCACGTTTTCGCGGATCCACTTAGTCAGCCAGACCATCGTCAGGCTTTTGCCAGATCCCTGCGTATGCCAGATGATGCCGCCTTCATGCCGGTTCACGAACGGCTGAGCAGCTCGGACGCCGAAGTACTGATTGGGCCGGCAAAGCTTCTTTACACCGGCGTCGAAGACGACAAAGTCATGAATGATTTCCAGCAGGCGAGACTTGTTGCAGACTTGAGTCAGGTGTCGATCAAGCCGGTTTTCGATATCGCTGTCTTCTTTCCAAGTCAGGTAGTACTTTTCCGGAGTCGCGATCGTTCCGTAGCGTAGGCCTTGGGAGTCATTGCCGGCCAGCACCAGCTGCATCGTGGTGAAGAACCGTTCGATGTACTCTTTCTTTTGGTTCAGCAAGTTCTGGCGGACGCCTTCTGCCACGTCGACTTTGGAGCGTTTGAGTTCGATCACGCCAAGGGCGATGCCGTTGACGTACAGCACGATGTCGGGGCGTTTAGTGTGGTCGCCAGTGACGGTGACTTCTTCAGCGATGGCGAAGTCGTTCTTTTCTGGCTCTTTCCAGTTGATCAGCCAAACGTCTTGTTTTGATTCGCCGGCAGTTTCGCGAACCTTTACGCCGTAGCGAAGTAGCCGGTAAAACTCTTTGTTCGCGTCGTAGAGCGTTTTGCTTTGGTCGCCGGCAACTCGTTGGACATCGAGGATCGCTTTGGAGACAAGCTGATCGCTGTAGCCTTGGACCTCGCTGAGGAACTTTCGCAGCACGACGACTTCGATGTTGCTGGTTCTAGGAGCTTCTTCCCAGTTGCCAAGGTAACGATAGCCAAGGTGGTTTGGATTGCTTGAATCGGTGAACAGTTTGACGACTCGGTTTTGAGTCGTCCGTTCTATTTGGCCAATTTTACTCATCGGCTTCTTTCTGTTGGCCAAGCAATTGTTGGCGAGCGATTTCGATGGACTGATGCAGTCGGTTTTGTAATAACTCTCGGCTGGGTAGCTCGGTCAGGTATTCAGCGACTCGAATATTGCTTTTATCCAGTTGCAGCAGTTCGACATGTTCTTCGTTTTTACCCGTGCAAAGAATCAGGCCAAT
>JALZUP010000400.1 GCA_023301505.1 Robiginitomaculum sp. | reverse complement strand
CATACCTAAGAGACGCCACTTTCAAACGGGTAGAAGCCCGCTTGCGAGAAGGCGTTTTTGCAGCCCCTGATTGGGCCGATACAGACACGAATAAAAAATAAGTTATAAATTATTAAGACCCTATTATTATTGCTTTGGAAGTTCCAAAGCCATTTCCAGCGTAGCATAAAGTTATTCTATGATGTGCCCCTATCGTTGTACCGTTGACCTTTCTAAGAGGCACAAGTTGGTAAAGGGTAGCATTGTCGCATTAATGTATAAATTAATATTTATTGTAATTGATTTCTTCCGGTCAAAATGTGGTGTGGGGAACCACCATTTAGTTTGAACCCAACGAAAACCCTTCATCATTCCGTAGTAACGTTACGGCTAGGCTATAATAAATAAATACATTGCGAAACACACCATTGTTGCCGCCTGATATGTAAGCTAACTATAAAATTATGCCTAAAGGGTTGTCTGTAAGACTTGAGAGGGAAAGAATGAAGATTACCGTTCGACAAGACAAGACTTTACACTCATCAAAAAAATGGCTCGCCGCCTGTGTCGTCTCGGTAGCATTGATAATGGGTATTATCACAACACCTCATGCTTACGCGCAAACGGTTCCCAAAACTGAGATATCGCTTGAGAATTTGATAGAGCAAGCCTTTGATCACCACCCTGACCTTTTAAGACTCGAGGCCGAACTGGGCATAACCAAAGAAGACATTGCCCTTGCGAGGGCAGCCTATAGGCCTCAGCTCTCTGCCAATGGAAGCGTGAGTATTTCTGAACGAAATTCTCTACTGCAGACAGGCACAAGTTTTGACCAAAGTACAACTCCTCAAGAATTATCCTTACAGCTCAACCAAACTCTTTATGCAGGCGGGCGCCTCAAACTCGCTAAGAAACAAGCTGAAGCTAATTATGACGCGGTTGTTACGCAATATAAAGTCAGTGCTAGCGCCATAGCGGATGAACTCATCAACGATTATATCGGCCTAATGTCTGCTCTTAAAATTTATGAGATTTCACAAAAGTCTGTGGGAGACTTAGTTGAGCTAGAAAAAGCAACAAAGGCACGGCAGCAAGCTGGTGATGGATCCATAACAGACATAGCTCAAACGACAGGGCGCCTTGCCTCAGCGCGGGCTCAATCATCACAAACACGGGCTAGAGTCGCTCAAGCCCGTAATGCCATTCAGTCAAAAACAAGACTATTCATCGATGCGTATAATATTCCAGGCGCCGCTATTACTCCCTATGATACACCTTTTGACACCGCGATTGAATCAGGACGTAGGAATAGCGCACAAATTAAAAGTGCATTATCATTAGAGGAAGTCGCTCAATACAACTTAGAAACTCAAAAACGCGGCTGGGTACCAACAATATCTTTGAATGCGTCTGCGCGTACTATTCGCGATTCAAGCCCAACTATTGATACAGACGATGACTTACGGGCTGGCGTTAGTTTTAATATGCCGCTTTATGCGGGGGGTGAAGGGAAATCAAACATAAGGCGAGCGGCCGCGCAGCTTGCCGCCGCAAAGCACAGTATTGGTAATTCATACCGTCTTATGGATGACCAAATCACGCAGCTCTATTCTCGGCTATTAAACAGCCGTGATGTTTTAACGGCTCAAGAAGAAAACGTGAAAGCCAATCAAAAGGCTGTTGACGGAATTACGGCTGCTGAAAATTCCGGCTTTGCAGATATTCGCGATGTCTTAGATGCCCGCCAAAACAAAGCTTTAGCCGATCAAGCCTACTCGCAAGCTCTACATGAAATTTACCGAATTAGATTACTCCTAAGACTTCAAACGGGTGAGCTTAATATAAATGATGGTTTTTGATTATTGCTCACGGCCAGCACGTTTTAAATTATCAGTCAGAGGTTTAATCAAGTAGTTTAAAGGAGAACGGCTTTCAGTCGTGAAAAAAGCTTCAAAAGGCATGCCCGAGATCAGGACTTGACCGTTCAGCCGGGATATCTGTTCAGCAGGAATGGATATTTTTACAGGATAAAAAGCTACCCCAATATCCTCCTGCACCCGCGTCTGCAATGATACAAACTCAACAGTTCCGTCGATATTTGGGGTGGTACGTGCATTAAAGGCCGAAAAGAATAAACTGACCTCTTGGCCAATTTTAATTTCATCAATAAATTGTGGCTCAACATTGACCTCAAATTCCATCTCACTTTCAAGCGGTACAAGCTGCATAATAGGCTGGCCTGGAGAGATAACACCTCCTTTAGTGAAAACACTTAGTTCATGGACAATACCCGACACGGGTGCCAATATTTCAACTCTTTCTAACTGGCCGCTGATTGCGATAAATTGTTGCTTTAAGTCATTCAACTGCTGCTCGACCTCACGAATTTCTTCAAAAACTTGTTGAGAAAACTCTTTATCAATTTGCGTGATCTGTAGGTTAGTTTCTGAAATAGTGTTTCTAATTCTAGATATTTCAGTTTCATTCTGGGCCGTTTGACCAACTAGCTCTTCCAATTGCCGCTGAACAGATAAAACCCGGTTTTCAGAGGTATAACCATTGGCGAGAAGACCTCTCAAACCGCTGAGTTCTTTTTGTAAAGTTTTAATCTGTTTATCACGGGAAGATATAAGCGCATGGAGACCATTAATTTGATCATCCAGCTGAGCTAATCGTTCCTGCAATTGTGACGTTTGCCCGTTGCGTGATTGCCTTCGCGCTTTAAAAATCGTTGCCTGACTCTTTTGAATGTCTAAGTCTTGCTCAAGTGATAATTCATCAAATAAATTATTATCCCATACAATTTGCCAAACTCCGTCTTTTTCAGCTCGTAATCTGTCACGGCGGTTTATGAGTTCGCGTAATTGGTTTTGTATAATATCATAATTGGCGCGGAGTTCCGTTTGATCCAATCGAATAAGGCTATCCCCTTTCCTTACAACCTTGCCATTCTCAACCATAATGTCATTGACTATGCCGCCGTCTAAGTGTTGGACCGTTTTAGCTTGGCCAGAAACAGTCACAGTCCCCGAAGCAATGACAGCTCCCTCTAGTTTCGCAAAATATGACCAAATACCAAACCCTAGGAATAAGATGAAGAACACAAGAAAGCCGACCCGCCGAAGACCCGCAGTACTCGTGTTAAGTTCAAAATCGGATTGAATTTCTATATTACTTGAGATGCTCATTAATTTTCCAATTTACCGATGGCTGCCGGTTTCTTACGTTTTACTGGCGTTTGATTAGACTTAGTCACTTTTTGTAAGACCTCATCCTTAGGGCCAAATTCGACTTGCTTCCCGCCTCGTAGCATCAATAATTTATTCACGGCAGAAATTGCGCTCGGACGATGTGCCATAACAATGACTGTTGAACCAGATTTACGCAAGGCGGCTATCGCCCGAGCTAAAGCTTGATCACCTTCAGAATCTAAGTTTGAGTTGGGCTCATCCAAAACTATAAGAGGTGGTTTTTTATAAAGCGCGCGCGCAAGACCTATTCTTTGCACTTGTCCACCCGATAAAAACACGTCTCTGCCGACAACTGCGTCATAGCCCCCCGGCAAGCCTAATATCAACTCATGCACACCAGCAAGATTAGCAGCTTCTAATACATCCTCGTCGCTTACCTCCGTTTCAAAACGGCTAATATTTTGCTTTATCGTCCCTTCAAGGAGACTTATTTTTTGCGGCAAATAACCAATATATTGCCCTAGCTTGTCACTATCCCAGAGGTCATAGGTAGCCCCATCTAAGCGCACACTCCCCCGCTCGGGCATCCATACACCTATAATAAGTTTAGCTAGGCTAGACTTCCCCGACGCGCTAGGGCCAATGACTCCCAAACCGTCACCGGGCTCTAAAGAAAAATTAAGACCGTTAAGAAGTAGCTTCTTATCAGCAGAATCTGCTACCTTTGACAGGTTACTGACGACAAGATAGCCATTGGGCGCGGATAATTGGGTCTTATCATCTTGTGGACTTACTAACACCTGATTGAGCCGCCCATAAGCATCACGGGCCATGATAAAGGGCCGCCAGTTACCTATCGCTTGATCAATAGGAGAGAGGGCCCGCCCTCCAATGATAGACGCCGCAATCATCGCTCCGGGTGTAATAACTTGCTTTACAGCGAGATAACAACCAAGTCCTAATATGGAAGATTGCAAAAGAAGCCTTATGGCTTTCGAAGCAGACATAAGGGACTCTGAGACATTTGAGGCCTTTTGTGCGCGGCTTAAGCCATTTCTCTTTAAGCCCCCCCAATAATTTACCACATTCCCCATCATTCCCATGGACATAATAGCATCAGAGCTTTGGCGACTTATCTCTGCAAATTGATTGCTCTTTTGCTCCCATATCGTCGATTCACTTGTCTTTGATCGCGCTAGATGTTCATTTATAATCGTAAAACAAGTAATGATGGCTACGCCGCCAATTGTTAAAAAGCCAAGCCAAGGATGGATCAGAAAAACAATACCTATAAATACAGGGACCCAGGGTAAATCAAAAAATGCCGTAATACCTCTTCCTCCAACAAATTGGCGAAATCGGGAAATATCCATAGTAGGGTTTATGGACTTTAGCT
>JALZUP010000399.1 GCA_023301505.1 Robiginitomaculum sp. | reverse complement strand
GAACCCCGACCAGCCGCGCAAAATTTTCAATGAAACAGATCTCGCGGAACTAACGCATTCGATTTCGCAAAAGGGCGTTTTACAGCCCATCCTCGTTCGGCCTATCCCGCCGAGCCAGCGCTCAAAGACGGAAAACTCCAAAGCCGATTATCAAATCGTCGCGGGGGAACGCCGCTGGCAAGCGTCACTCAAGGCAGGGCTCGACGCCATGCCCGTTCTCATTCGCGAGCTAACGGATCAAGAAGTTCTCGAAATCGGCGTTGTCGAAAATGTCCAGCGCGCCGACCTCAACCCGATGGAAGAGGCAAGGGCGTATCGCGCGTTGATGGATGAATTTGGCCGTACGCAACAAGATGTCTCTGACGCCATCGGAAAATCGCGCAGCCATATCGCCAACCTCTTGCGGATGTTGGACTTACCGCTGCAAATCCAGCGCTGGTTGGAACTCGGCAAATTATCACTCGGTCATGCCAAAGCTATCATGTCCATGCCCGACCCGATTGAAACGGCGGAAATGATTTTGCGCGATGGTCTGTCCGTCCGCGCAACGGAAAATTACGTGAAGCGTTACAAAGAGGGCACACCGCTCAACCCAACAGACAGCTACCGCATAGATGAGAAAGACCCGAACATCACGGCGTTGGAAAAACAGCTCACGGATCTGCTGGGATTAAAAACCACAATAAACCACAAAGGCCCCGGCGGAGAGCTGAAAATCAAATATCGCCACGGCGATCAGCTTGAAGAAGTTATGCGGCGCTTGCGGGGGTAGGTGGTTTTCGTAAACTTTGTAAAATCGAGAAAGATAATTACTATGAACAAATCTAGTGATGTTTGGTCTTTTTTGAGAAACTTGGAAAGCCAAGATACTACATTCCGATTACATAAAGAAATAATGGGCCGAAGTTTATCCAAAATACGTGTTAAGGAAATAAATTCGGCGGCGCGACAATCTCGTGAATATTTTTTGAATTCTACAAATGCAGACTTAACAGTATGACCGTTATTAACCTTTTATGGTGTTTCTAGTTTGGCGCGTGCAGTAACTTTGTTATTTAGTAAAAACGCTGGTGAGGAGGCTCTAACATCAGGGCATGGGCTTCAAACAGTAAACTGGCGAGTAACTTTAGCCGCTGAATACCCCCATCAATCATTAGAAAAAATTACAAGACTACAAGTTCAACCTTGCAGAGGCCTATTTACTGAATTTCTTGCTTCTACTAAAAACACAACGTGCGTTTATATAAATTCGAGTGCTGTTCAGTGGAGAGCTTCATATACTGAGTTAAGTTCAGATTTGATTGTTTCTTTAGATGATATTCTATCAAGAATTCCAGACTTACAGAGTCAATATGATGCGTCTTTTTCATCTCCCAGCAATTTAATTCCGATTAGAAAGCTAAACTATTCAAGCAAAACTGGTTTTGATATTGGTTTGGGTGTTAGTTCAGCAAGCAGTGTTGTCTCAGAGGCTTATACTGGAATAGGCTATGAATATTTTGAGAAAAGCGAAGTTTCCGCAAATACATCTTTGAAAGCTTTGAAGGATAATTTACCTTTAATAAACCATAACTTCAGGCGAGATTTTGAAATTCTATCCCCTTTTTTGGTTCTGCCATTTCAGAAAAATAACACTATATCTGAAATTGGCCAAGTATATTTAGTTTCGTATTTTTTGGGTAACTTGGCGCGGTATTTTCCTACTCATTGGATATCATTAATACAGGGTGAAAAGGGGGATATAGCTTGGCCAACACTAGCTTTAGCTCAGAGTTTTGTTGAAGAGATTTTCCCATATTTAGTACGTGAGTTGATTTTAGAGGCTCAAAAAACGTCTTGGTACGATTTAGAAAAGATAGAAGAGATCAAGGCGGGTCCTCAATGGTAAAACTAGAGGGCTTTCTACTGGGCTTTGAAAGCTGCGAGTTTTAATGACTACCATAAACCTAAAATGCCACTGCGGAGAGGCCCAAGGTTCCACGGCAAATATCACGCCGCGCAGGGGGAACCGTGTGGTTTGTTGTGGTGACAACAAAAAAGGCCACGTTCAAGACGCGGCCTTTTGATTTGGAATTATAATCTGGCGTTTATTTTTTTATGCTGTGCATCAGCAACTCATGTTTCGCGGCTTGCTTTTTATCACCTTGTTTAAGATTGATTTTGGCGAGGTAATAATGGGCTTGTTGATTTAGACCATTTGCGAGGAGGACGGCGTTGAAATGTTCTTCCGCACGTTTCAGGTTCCCTTTTTCAAATTGCCGAATACCTTTCCTGTAATATTTATTCGCCGTGGAACTTCCGTTGAGCCATAGCCTGGATGAGGTTGTGTTACGGGTATCGACAAAAACCGTATTACTGCTATGCGATCCGGTGATGTTAGATGGGTAATTGACGGATGTGCCGTATGAATTCGCGCTCGCGGAGACCGCTAAACCAAAGGCTAAGCCTGAGCCGAGTAGAGTTGAGGTGATCAATTTTAACATTGTCATAGATAAGCCCTCTCTTGTGATAAATCTGAAGTAGCATATAAAGACTTGCGATGTCTAATCACAAAATAAAAAACTTATTTCGGCGTGGCTGCTAGCGTTATCCCGCGCGGCA
This sequence comes from Robiginitomaculum sp., assembly GCA_023301505.1. Lineage (GTDB taxonomy): Bacteria > Pseudomonadota > Alphaproteobacteria > Caulobacterales > Maricaulaceae > Robiginitomaculum. The sequence continues at coordinate 169 of JALZUP010000399.1, read as the reverse complement.
AATGCGGGATTTCTACACCCGCTTCTTTCAGCGCTTCAAAAACGGTAATCCGTAGCTCTGACGTTTTACGGCCCCAGTCAGAAGCAGACAACCAGACCCGGCCCGTGATTTCGATATTATACGGCGCGAAATTTGTGACATGAACTTCGGGGGCTGCGGCGTCGTGAAT
>JALZUP010000398.1 GCA_023301505.1 Robiginitomaculum sp. | reverse complement strand
TTTCGATCATGGGTACGCGATGACTGTCCACAAATCACAGGGCGTCACTGTTGATCGGGCTAGAGTGTTAATGACGGCTGGCTGGGACCGGCACATATCCTATGTGGCGATGTCGCGCCACAAAGACAGTCTGCATTTGTATAAGAGTGAGTCGTTTGCAGATCCAGTCAAATCGATGGAGAAATCGCGCCACCAGGAGAATGCTTTGCTATTTGCCGAGAAACACGGAATAGACGCTGCCGCCGTTGTGAAGGAGCGTAGAGCTAGGACGACGCCGAACAGATCACGTGATAACAAGCAGGCACAAGTAAACAAGCGCACTTTCAGAGTCGGTCGATAGCATAATCGTCATTTTTCTTCCACAACGTTTTGTGCCATCAGGGCGATACTTGCGCCCAGTGTTCAGCGGCAGTGCTGGTGTGCTTTGTGTAGAAGCCACCGGTTCTTCTATGCATTCTTTTGGTGTAGCTGTTAGGCGTGTAGGTGTGGCTGGTTGGTTCACGTTGGGTAGTTGGGTGCAAAAAATGTGGGGATGGTCGTGCTGGGCGCGTCTTACACGTTAACCGTTGGTTGTTAGATTAGCAGCGCGGTAACAAGTGCCGCGCATTCATAACTTATTTTGTAGGGTATGGGGGTTTTCGATACCCGACTGTGTTCAAGAAAGCGAAAGCCACTGCGTGCCGTAGGTCGTGAGCAAGTACGATACAAAGTTTGTTGAGCATCACTTTTCGCATCGCACTCTGACTAGCAACCTCTCCATTGCGAATTTTTTCAATGCAGTGGCTCAAAACTATCCGGCCACAACACGTTTTACATTCGCCTTGTATGTCTTGGAGTGCGACCTCAATCGGGCTTTTTTCAGAAAGGTCCGACGCGTAGCGTAACCTGACCCGCAGATTGTGTGTTGGCCGGGTGATGTTGCTAGTAACGCTCACGTTCTCAAGAGTCGGTAGAAGCACGTCAAAAAGTGCAAGCTGCCTTTCATCAGAGACAGACTGCTTCTCAGTATCGATAAGCTTTTGCAACTCATGGCGGGAATAAATTGCAGATTCTTCAGCCGCCAACCTGAAGATCTCGCGATCTGTCGCGGAAATAAACCGCTGGGTAAAGGCTTTTAGGTTTTTAAGCATGGGTTCTCCTGAGATCGGTTAACAGCTGTATTTGGATCATAAACAAGGGGCTACGATACATACTGTAATCAAGTACTGTGTGGCAGTCAACAGATGTTGATTTTTATTTCAACTATAGTAATATTTAGTTTTGCAGCGCGTTGACTAAAGTGAAAAAAGTCCGCTATACTGGGCGGCTTTTTTACCCGCTTGCAAAAATAAAATATATAAGAGCTAAGAGCAAAAAGCTAAATGCTAAATGCCTAACGAAAACTTACCAAAAGGGTAACAACATATGGCGAAGGAACTTCGAATAACTCTAAAACCCGGCACATTGCGGTGGTACATCGCAGGCGAATTATGCCGGACAGATCAAACATTGATGGAACTACAAGACTCTCTCAAATCCCCACTTGGCTCTATACCGAGCGAAAGCGTTCTCACCAGCACGACATCGAGATTGAAGCAGGAAGGCCTGATTGGCACTGAGCGTAAAGAAGTATGCATCCAAAAGAAAAAGCTTAGCTACCGTGTATACACATTGACTCCGAGAGGAAAGCGGGCTTTTGAATTTTCCAAAGCTGTACTTCAAGACCAAAACGAATATATTACTTCCATAACTATAGGGGCTGCGCCAGCAGCACGGATTTAAATTTGCTTGCTTATGCATTGCTGAAAAGCAGCCTTTAAAAAGGCTGCTTTCCTTCACCCACAAAACCCAACCCAATAAGCCACAGGCTGGTTTCCTGCAGCATCAGCGAATCGTTCAATTGGCTTCATACCAGTAGAATAAAAACTAGGTAAAGAGCGTAGAGTCACACCCCGACCGTCCGCTGTGGGCATAGCTGTCGTTAGACAGGTTGAGATCAGGCCTCCTTACAACATTTATTATACTTAACATAAAATATGTTATGTTAAGTATAATGCGACGTGATTAATCAGCCTGGCTAGCCGTGCTTCCGTGGGTTCCGATCGGTGCCGACATTCCGATGCCTTGTCGCTCAGCCACCAGTGTGACCTTAACCACGTGATCGCCGACTTTCTTGCGACCCACAAACTGTTCTGCGCGTTCGTTGTGCCGGCAGGCTTCGGTAACGGACCCAAGCACGTGTAAAAGACGCTCGATATACGCCTGTTGTTCCGAATTCATGTGTTTTACTCTTATACTGTTAATACATACAGTATAATGCGGAAATGATGATAATGACCAAATTACCCGCTCACACCTCAAAGAAACCCAGCTCTCTGGTTGATGCACCGGCCGATTCGTTGATGCTGCAGGAAACTAGCCTGTGGCTGCAGAACTTCATTTCTGATCGCACCAGGGTTACCTACAAAAAAGCCGTTCAGGACTTTGCCGGCTTCGCCGAGCTCGAAACCGCTGATGATCTCTACGATGTAGACGCTGCAGCAGTGCTTGCCTGGCGTGAACACCTGATCGCCAATGAGATGTCTAATAATTCGGTGGCTAATCGAATGTCGGCCTTGTCGTCGCTTTTTAATCATCTATGCGACAGACAGGTTGTGCAGATCAATCCGGTGCAGGGGATCAAGCGGCCAAAGACAGCAACTGAGGGGGTGACACCAGCCATTGCTAACAAAGTGGTGCGTAAAATTCTCGATGACAGTGCAGAGGCTTTCGCCAAAGCAAAAACATCTAACGCATCCCTGCTGGCTGCAAGAGACAGCGCCATTCTGCATGTACTGTTCTATCTTGGCCCTCGGGTCTCTGAAGTGTGTTCAATGAATGTTGGCGATATCGTTGCTGATGGTGAATACACGGTGGTAAAGCTCACCGTGAAAGGTGGGGCAGCTCATCGTGTGCCGGCACCGCCTGAAGCTCTGAATGCTGTAAAACAATATCTGTTGATGTCTGGCCATACCAAAGGGCCGATGTTTCAGCGGGTGAAAGGCGGTGATGGTCGGTTAAGCCGGATAGCGATTTATAACATCTTTAAAAAAGCGGTTAAGCGTTCAGTGGTTGAAGGGGATTTTTCAACGCACAGTGCCAGGGCTACGTTTGCCACTGAATCACTTGATGGGGGTTCGTTGCTTGAACATGTGCAGGCGGCACTTGGTCATGCGAATATTACTACGACGCAGATGTATGATCGTAGGAAGACACTGCACCGGGATTCACCTACCCTGCGGGTAAGATACGGTTAGACAACGCACGGCTATATCTAAAACTGACCGTCAGCAACCGCGACGCCTGCATGGCATAATAGAAGCGACAACGCCAATGTGAAACGACATGTTATGAACGTCCTCCAGGAAATATGCTCGTGGTCTAAAGATCGTCCATCGTGGCAGCGCGATGCGCTGCGGCGCCTTATGGTCAACGGCAAACTGACGAATCAAGACATTCGTGAACTTGCGGACATATGCAAGAGTGATTACGGCCTGGCTGAAAAGAACGACTCTGCTCCCCTAGGGGAGGAACATGTTCCTGCAGGAAAGAACTCAACCTCTGGTGTGGCGCTTGAGTCGATAAGACATCTCAAAGGGGTAAACGCACTCGCTGAGGATCAAACGCTCAAATTTGATCCTGGATTGACCATTGTGTACGGCGACAATGGAGCCGGGAAGACCGGATACACTCGCATACTTAAAAGCGCCTGTCGGGCTCGAGGGCGAGAAGAGATACTAGGAAACGTAGTGTCCGGCACGGCACCGCCGACACTTGATGTCGTAATAACGTACAAAGTTGGTACGGATCCTACTCCGCGCACTTGGACAGGGGGAGATCCTAATGAGTTTGTATCGCGGGTAAGTGTTTTCGATACCCAAAGTGCTACCGTTTATCTCAACGATAAGACCGACGTTGCGTTCCTTCCATTTGGACTGGATCTGTTCGACAAGCTTGTTGCGGCCTGTCAGGCCGTACGTACGCTTCTTGAGGCGGACAGGCATGCTCTCGATTCGATTAAGCTAACGTCGATTGTTCCCTCCATTCCCGACGGAACCAGTGCTGCAAAGCTCTTCAATGGCGTTACAGCTCTTACTAAGCCGGAAGCCGTGCTTGCTGTGACACAACTTTCAGAAGCGGAGAAAAAGAGACGTGCACTTCTTGAGCAAAAATTAAAGGATCTTCAAGCCAATGATCCGGAAAAGCTGATCAAGCAGCTGAAGCTTCGCGCCGGACGTGTACGCACCTTGATTGAGCATTTTAAAGTGCTTGAGTCAGTTCTTGACGATAAAGCCATCACAGATGTATTTAAACTCAGAGCTAACGGCAGGCAAAAGAGTAGTGAGGCGAAACGACTGCGTGAGGTGACGTTTCCGCCTGACGTGCTTGCTGGAACAGGTGATGATCTTTGGAAAACAATGTGGGAGTCGGCGAGACAGTTTTCAGAGCAGCAGGCCTACCCCGGCAAGGCGTTTCCCATTATCGATGAAGGTGATAAATGTCTTCTATGCCAGCAGGACCTAGAGCACTCAGCAGCCCAACGGTTAAAACTATTTCAAGAATTCGTCGTGTCAACGACGGAGATAGAGCTTCACAAACTACGCGAAGAATTTGCCAAACAACGGCAAGCAATTACCAATCTTACGACAAAGACCGATGCCATTGCAGAAACGCTCGCTGATGTGCGACTCGAGCATGAAGAATTAGCAGCCAGACTCGACACTGCTATTGCACAGAATGAGCTACGCCGTGCAACTGTTGTTGCCGCCCTGGGAGACAATACTGACCTTGCGGCTGATTGCCCCGTGCTTGCGGCCGCATCCAACGATGCTGCAAGCATTCACCAGGATATTGACGCCCGCATCAAATCCCTGCGCGACCCTGCTGCTGTGGCAAATCGCAAAGCTATGGACACGGAGCTACTCGAACTGAATGCTAGAGTGATTCTTGGCAAGCATGAGCAGACACTTCTAGACGACATTGAGCGAAAAAAGAAGATCGCCGCCTTCGGTCAATGTATCGAAGAAACTAGGCCGACAACGATCACCAAGAAGGGCTCTGCCGTCACGAGGGCTATGGTATCTGAGCGCCTGAAAACGCGTTTTCAGGAAGAACTACACGGTCTAGATTTTACGCATGTCGATGTCGAACTTAAGGAGGCAGGTGGTTCGAAGGGCGTTTTTTATCACAAGTTAGCCCTAACGCGCGCTCCGGGTGTTGTGCTTCCTAAAGTCGTCAGCGAAGGTGAACAGAGGTGTCTTTCGATTGCGGCGTTTTTTGCCGAGTTGACTACGGCAGACGATCCATCCGGTATTGTGTTCGACGATCCAGTGTCTTCTCTAGATGTCAGATGGCGACGCGCTGTCGCCGCTCGGCTGGCTCGGGAATCACTAGCAAGGCAGGTAATTATATTTACCCATGACGTTGTGTTTCTACTAGCAGTGCATCAAGCCGCCAAAAATATAGGTGTCATACATCACGACCAACATGTGCGGCATACATCGAAAGGCGCTGGTGTTTGTGTAGATGAGCTTCCTTGGGCTGCGATGGTTGTAAAGAAGCGAATAGGCTATCTCAAAAAGGAGTGGCAATCTGCTGATAAGCTTTTTCGGGACGGTCTACAGGACCAGTACGAGAAAGAGGCAAAGAACCTATACGGTCTTCTCAGAGAGGCATGGGAACGTGGACTTGAAGAAGTTTTACTTGGGGGTATCGTTGAGCGCTTCCGTCCGGGCGTACAAACACTGCAGATCATGGCGATTGCCGACATTACTATAGAGGACTGCACGGCCGTCGAAAAAGGCATGTCGAAATGCTCAGCATGGCTACGTGGTCACGATCAATCTCCGGCGGCACCGGTTCCTGTTCCAAAACCTGCGGAGTTGAAAGACGATATTGATGAACTTGACACCTGGGTCAAAGCTATCAATAAGAGGCGTTAAGAAAGATTGCACAGAGCCTACCGTTAAGGCGGACGTATCGACAGTGGCGAATTTTAATTGCAATCAAGGTACTTCAAAAATATCACACTCAGCTCATCGAATTTCAATAATGCCAAACGCTTTGCGGTCAGGAAAGAATAACAGTGCACTGCTCGGTATAGCACATGAAAACGGTTGAACTCCAACTTACTATTGAAAGCCAGCTCTTTAGGTTAATATATCAGCTCCCTTTCCTTTACAAAGCTGATTCGTGCCAAATCAATCTCTATTTCATCCTAGAACAATAGCCAAAGCGCTAAAGTCAGCAAAAATCTTAAAGGATGGGAAGGTGCCACCAAAGCCCCTGAGCACCCTAAAGAAGTGGCAAGACATGATTGAAGATGGCTCTATCAATAAGCAATCTGAAGGCAACCTTCACCCAATATTTTTCAGCGATTTATGTGAGTCTGTTTTAGGCTACTCCAGCTTTAGCAGTAAGGACAAAAAAACTGGACAATGGACGCTTGCAAATGAGTTAGCGATTAAAGGGACTGGGCGGGTAGACATAGGCTTTGGTACTTACAGTGACAAAGGCCACGAACTTATAGCGCCTCTCGAACTAAAGTCGCCTAAGACCAGTAATATGGATGTACCGATGCATGGCCGTGATTTGTCTACAGTCGAACAAGCTGCAAAGTATGCTCGTAACTCCAAGGGTCAAGCTATATGGTTCATCATATCCAACTGCATTGAAATTAGGCTCTATAAATACCCCTACTCTGACAGTATTTACCAACAGTGGTTTATTGAAGAATTAACCGACCCAAATAAATACGCTGAGTTCGTTTTGCTACTGGCCGCTACAAACCTACTCTCCGGTAGTACAGAACGTTTATTCAACAACAGTCTACTTGTTGAAAAGGACATTACCGACGCGCTCTATGCAGACTACCGAGATATTCGGGTAAAGCTTATTAATGGCATGAAACGCGAAAATAATCGGATTCGACGTGCTGGAATGGTGACGCGCGCACAATCTCTCCTTGATAGAGTATTGTTTATCGCTTACGCCGAAGACAGGGATTTGTTACCAGACAAAACCTTGAATAAGTATATAAGCGGCGCGAATGAGTTTGATAACTCATGGGCAATGCTTAAGCGGCTATTTACGGATATTGATATTGGTAATCCTAAATTAAATATCCCTAGATACAACGGTGATCTATTTAAGCCGAACCCCGACCTCGAAGACCTAGAATTAAGCGATGAATTATTGAGTGAACTTCATCGACTATGGGAATACGACTTTGATACTGACGTTAGTGTAACTATCCTTGGTCATATATTTGAACAGTCGATAGCAGACCTTGACCAAATTTATGAAACTCTGGACGAAGCTAATGAATTGCAGCTGCGTCAGCAACAACATGGCACTAGTGGTAAACGAAAACAAGATGGTGTGGTTTATACCCCCGACTTTATTACCTACTGGATTGTTGAAGAAACGTTAGGTGGCTATTTAGATAAGAAGAAATCCGAAATTCAACATCCAAAAGATACGGTTCAATGGTGGCTGGAATATCGCGATATTCTAGCAACAACCCGCATCCTCGACCCTGCCTGTGGTAGCGGTGCATTCCTAGTGGCTGCATTCCTTTACCTCAAAAATCAGTACACAACACTTAATACTCGTCTTGATGAATTGGGCGAAAAAGGCGATTTGTTTGGTGTTGAACTCAACACCGATATCCTCAATAACAATTTGTTTGGCGTTGACATCAATTCTGAGTCAGTAGAAATTGCTAGACTCTCGTTATGGCTGGTCACCGCTAAGAAGGGAAAACAACTCACGTCACTGAAGGATAATATTTGCCAAGGCAACAGCGTTATCGCTACCAAATCGGTCGATAGGGGCGCGTTCAACTGGTCTTTACAAAAGTTCATAGACTTTGACGTAATTCTAGGAAATCCCCCTTATGTTAGGCAAGAGCGGTTAACTCCTATCAAACCCTATTTAGAAGCCAACTATGAAACCTATCATGGCGTTGCTGACCTCTACACCTACTTTTTTGAGCTGGGACTAAAACTACTTAAGAAAGGTGGCTACATGGGATATATAAGCTCTGCTACTTTTTTCAAAACAGGTAGTGGTGAAAATTTGCGGAGCTTTTTACAGGTAAATAGCAATCTAAAGAAAATTGTGAACTTTGGGGACCTACAGGTCTTCGATGGTGTCACGACTTACCCTGCTATCCTGGTGATGGAGAAACCAACACGAGCACGCACTCAGCCCCCTAAAGATCATTATATTAAGTTCTTGAATATCTCATCAACCAACGTATCTGAGCTAACTGGTGAATTACAGGAGGCCGACTTTGGATCAACTCAACAAGGAAAATTAGGATTAGAAGGCTGGAACTTAGAAGATGAGCGCCTACAAACCTTAAGAACTAAAATCATCCGTGGCAAGCCATTGCTAGAGGAGGCATACGGTCAACCACTCTGCGGACTTAAAACCGGATTGAATGCGGCGTTCGTAATTAATGAAACCACTCAGAATAAAATCGTAAAAAAGAACCCTCAGTCATTTGAGCACCTGAAGCCATTTCTAGAAGGGAAAGACCTGAAAAAGTGGCGCTCAGAATCTCGCAACCTTTATTTAATTCTATTTCCAAAAGGCTGGACGCGAAAAAAAATGGATGTGGCTTATGATAAAGAATTGTCGGAATTTGACGCATGGAATTGGTTAAAACTAAAACAACCGGAAATTTGTAATTGGTTACAACCGTTTGCAGACAATGCCCGTAAACGTGGCGATAAAGGGGAGTTTTGGTGGGAATTACGTTCATGTGCTTACTACGAAGAATTTGAGCATCAAAGGGTCATATACCCTGAGTTTTCAAGTAAACCCAATTTCATTCTCAACAAAGGAACCTTTACCAATAATAAGTGCTTTTTTGTTCCTCGCGGCGATGCTTTTTTATTAGGCTTGTTGAACTCAAATGTCTTATGGCTTGTAATCTCCGGCATTTGTACTTTTGTTAGGGGCAGATTCTTTGAACTACGTACTATAAGAATGGAAACGCTCCCCATCCCCAAAGCATCAGGCAAGCAAAAGAGTGAGATATCTGAACTAGCTATTTCTAGCCAATCACTCGCAGAAAGTAGCTATGAGATTCAATCAGCCTTCTGCCAACGCATCCCAGATCTATGTCCTACTAATATTGAAGCTAAGCTATCAAATAAACTTAAAGCGTGGTGGGAACTGAACTTCGACGGCTTTAAGAAAGAAATAAAAAGCCGATTCAAGTATGACATGACGTTAAAAGAAAGTATGAAATGGCAAAAAGACTTTGATGAGTGCAAACAAAAAATCCAACAATATAACCAACAGTTATCAACCGAAGAAGCTGAATTGAACAAAGCGGTTTATGATTTATTTGGGCTAACTACTGGAGAAATTTCCCTACTTGAAAAAGCAATTTTGTAGAGTACCCAAGCCCATATTATCTGGTATCGTCGTTGTTGTTGTTCGGTGCATAACGGGTGTTATGTTAAATAAAGTAATCGAATCACTTCGTGATATCACCACACCAAAGGGACTTATTTACTACGAAGAAACACTAAAAACATACTC
>JALZUP010000397.1 GCA_023301505.1 Robiginitomaculum sp. | reverse complement strand
ACGCTATCTGATGCCAGTAGTAAGGTGCGTTCCGGCTTTAGTTCAAGCCACGGAATAACGTTAGGTTGTAGCTGGCGAGAGACAAGGCATATGTGGAGAGTGTTACGCATAAGGGTTTCATGGTGGTTGTCTAGTTGAGTAGCATCAAGTTATCCCCACAGTGGTAATAAACTATCTCGTTGAGTGTTGCGGTACAGGGTGTTGTTGGTTGAAATGAGGTAGTTTACGTGCCGTCTTCGGGCAGTAAGTTCTGCAGCAGTGCTTTTCGTTTTTTTTGTGGATTCTTACCAACCTTGTTGGCAGCGTATATTTCGCGAGCCAGTTCAGCAAGTGAGCGTCGATCACTTTCAGACCAATTCCCTGTGGCATGGCGGATAAGTTCATTAATTGTTTCGGTGCCGTCGAGGGTGCCTGACAGTGATTGCTCACGTAACGCGAAGATAGCGTACTGTTCGTCTCCCATGGTGGATTTAAGCTCAGTCGCACGCTGTTGTTGTTCTATCTGAATGATTGCATTTTGCGCGTCCAGTAATCTGGCTTCGTCGTCTTCCTGCTGTTCGATATCGACGGTAAATCGTCCGTAACCCACAGCCGATTTCGCACCGAACCCATCCCATTTGGTGACGTCATTGATCAGCACTTCGAGCTTTTCATGCCAGTTGGCCCGCAGCTGATTGACAGGGTCAAGTTCACTTAAGCCGGGCCTTTCACCCCGCCATTGCAGGGTCAGTCGTCCACTTGCGCCAGCGGCCATGACCAGGAAAGCGATGGGCACAGGTTCGTCGGTTTCATTCGGTGGGCCATCCCCTTTGTAGTAATTGCTGTAATGAGGGGTCATGATGTCAACTGCGGGCTTGGCGTTAGGTAAGGGCATGTCCCAAAAATCAAGGAGGCCTCGGAATGAAAGCGCTTGATGGTCAAGTCTTCCATCTCGCAAAGTATTCAATCCATCTGACGTGCCCAGTACTTCTAATAGCGTATTGGCGCTGGCCAGCGCCGGTGAATCGCTGTTCAACCACTGCTGAAATGCGGCCGCACGATCCTCTTGCGGGTTGGCGTCTTTTGAGGATTCCCAATAGTCGCCTTGACTCTCCCATCCAAAAAGCCACCAAACGTCAGCCATGCTCCACCCGCAATCGGGCTCGAACAGTGCCCGGTTTTCTGCCGCCGATCGCAACGTGCCTTTGATGCTTGATCCTGCCAGGTAGGGCACACCGTAAGGGCGCATAAACGCGAAGCCATTTTCCGTGGGGTGCTCGATACCACTTCCAGTGATCAGTGCGGACGTCGACACGAGCGCCATACTTAGCGTTGATGCCTTGGGCAAGCCAAGGGATATTGATGCTGTGCGAGCCGCAATAGCGTCACCGAGCTCGGTGTCGGCGTTGCAATTGACGGCCACGCTTAATGCGTGTGTTTTTCCGTCGTCTGTTTTTGTAAACGACGGGCGATCGGCCCATATGGGACAATAAAGGTCGAAAGCGTGCCCTGCAGGTACTGACGTATTGTCGGGGAGCGCTTGTATAAGTTCCCATGTGTGGTCGGTAATTGCCGGGCTTAAGCGCCCCTTACTTGCCTTGGTCACTAGTGCATGTGCCATGTTCAATCGCCTCCACGTTGTACATCGGCGAAACGACGAAGCCAGCCGATGATCGCCATGACTTCGTCGGTGCGCTGGCGGTGCAGTTCAGTGGTAGCGCTGGCAAGGGTTGGTAGCAACGTATTGTCATCGCTTAAGGTTCCACCGCGCTGCGAATCAGTTGCCACAAGCCATGCTTTAAGATGAATTAAAGCCTGTGTGGCGGCCTCTTTATTGGTGCCGGTGCGGGTGTCCAGGTATACGATTGCCGCTAGCAGCCCGCTTTGGTTGATCAAGGCTGGCACGGTCTTGATGATGACGCGATATCCGTCATAGGTATTCGGGTGCACGGCTTCAATTTGCGTCCACGCCCACGCGGCTCGCTGGTGTTCAATGTCGGTCGCTGTTGACATGGTTACGCCCCCAATCGGTGAAAAATCACATGACCACGACCGTAGGTCGCATCTCCCCCCAGCTGCACTAACTGATCGTCGAGCGAGTCAGCAAACTTTTCAGCAAGTGTTTCGGCGCTGGCGTCGCCATGACCGGTACGTTCATCACTGAACATCGCTGTGCTGAGAAACACACTTTCGGGGGGTAAGTTTTCGACGTAGAACAACCCGCCATCGGCGGCCGTGCCGGTGTCGTCGTTGATTCGAACATGCGGCTCTATGCTCGTGCTACTGCGGACAAAATGGCTAAAGTCTGCATCAGGAAGAACGAGCAGGTCTTGCGAGAATTTGTGGCGAAAGTAGTCGTAACAGGGGTCAGCGGGGAAGATTCGGTCGGCAAGCCAACTAGCCAGTGTGCTGAGTTCTGCATTAGCGTCGAATTCGAATCGCAGAGTTTCAAGTACACGCGCGTCACCATCGACAGAAAGTGCTTTATCGGTAACGGAAGGGAGTGGCGGCAAGGTGTGTTGACTGGTTTGAAGTTGGCGACTGATGCGCGCTAGTGCGACCAGTGATGTGACATAAGCGAAAGTGCCACTGAGCGTGCGCACAGGGAAAGCGATTAAAGAGCCGTCGGTGAACGTCAACGAGCCTGCATGCAGGTCGCCATTTGGCTTGGCGCCGTACAATGCCGATGTGCTGTCCGGATCGCTAGCTTCACTGCGATGGCGCAGTGCGCCCTTGATTCCAGAGGCGGGTAATACGGGATAGGCGGTGTGCGCCTCTCGCTGTATCGGGCTGTCAACAAGTTCACCAACCGCATTTCCAGCGCCCATGTGAACAGGGCTGACGGCGTATAGGAACCAGGTTTGTGTTGTTTGATACATGATAAATCCTAGGTGTGTTAACTGTGGTCGCCGTGCCATGCGACGAGTTGCACTTGATTGAATCCCTCGGTTAGCCGGTGTTCAGTAGCGGCCAGGGGATCGGGCCAGTGGCCTTGCGGAAATTCTGCCAGCAAGGCGTTTGGGTCGCCAATGAGATTGTCAAACCAGTAGACGGCACCGGTAGGAACGAAGCGACGAGCTGACTTCGGATGGTGGTTAAGCAGATCCCAACCCGAGATCGTTTCAGAGCGACCCACAACGCTGGAACGCAACGTGGCGCTGACGGCATTGCCCTGCCAATGGTCACCCTGCAATTGTGCAGGCGCATAGCCGTTAGCAAACAGCGCTGGGGACTGCAACACCACTGCGAATCGCTTATGTTTTGCGATGGTTTTGACCGGCGTGTCGGGCCATTGTATTGGTGAAGGTTGCAGCGTGGCACCATGGCCGTCGCCGCCTAGCCGCAAGAGGGTGTTGTCTGTGAACAGGTTATTTTTGCAGTGAGTACGGACTGCATAGCCGATCCGTTGGCTGCCTGCATGAATAAATTCAATGCGTTCAGCAGTGTACAACTGACCGTTTTCTACTTTGCGCAACGCGCCATCCATGCCGATGCCGGTACAGTGCCGGCGCGATGCGATATCGTTAGTGTGAACAAGGCTCTCCAGCGAGAGATCACGGCCAGCGACATAATTCGCCCAGCCCTCTGCATTAAGGTATAAGCCAGACATGCCTTTGCGGGGCTTTCCTTGCCGCAGGATCGGAAGGGATGACGTTGCGATTGAGTTTTGGATGCCAGCGGGCAACGGCGCCGGTGTCATTCTGCGTATGTTTTCGGGAGTGTCGTCACCGGAGACAACGACATCAGCAGGCAACGGGACTATCGGCGCTGCACCGGACGTGTGGTTACTTTGCTGTGCAAGGCAGAACGTCCCCAGTGTAAAGGCACCGTCGATTGAGTCAGCACCCGGTAACGCCAGCGTTTGTGCCAGTGGATCTTGAGAGGCGACAAGCGCTTTGATGGTCGCGCTGGTGGTATAGCCCTTGGCTGCAAGGGCGGCACTTCGAATAGCCCCCGAAACAACCGAGGGCCACGGGAGGAGCTGCGCGCTGGCGTGCTCACCCGCCTGCCCGAAGTCTCGGTTGCCGCGCGGGCTCAACACGTCGAGTACATCGATGAAAAAGTCGTGGTGACTCATGCCTGTTGCTCCTGGGGCTTCGCAGTGTCATCGATGCCAATTTGGGCTTCGTGTTCTTTACGCACCAGAAATTCAGCAATACCGAGAAAGTGTCGCAGTGATTCAAGCGGCTGTTTGTGAGCGCAGACCGACGCAGACACTCGGATACTGATGCCTTGTTGCTTATCGTAGCTAAGCCCTTGACGGTTAAGCTGCCACGCCAGGCTTTTACTGATCATTTGTGCAAACTGTTCATGGGCTGATTTAGTGTTGCTCTGCCATGCGGTGTGTGTGCCCTTAAGTTGTCTCGCCCAGGCCTGCATTTGGAAGCCAAACCGAGGAGACACTTTGTGTATCGCGAGAAGCTCGATAAAGGCGGTCAGGACGTGCATGTCGTTGCGTGCTATTTCGGTGAGCGATTTATTGCCCGCTTGCTGATTGACCGTCCGTGGAACCGGCCACTCTCCAGTCCATTGCAAGGTGCCACCGGCGCGTTTTACGACACTAATGCTAAACCGGTCTCGGCCGGCCATTTTTGCTGTTTTCTCAGCGGCACGCACGTGCTGGAGTGCTCGTTGCAGTGGCATTTTAGCAGGAACCAACACCAAGCCCGCTGACCCGGTTGCTCTTTCGCCCATGGCACGGAATAGCTGGTTTCGGCGATGCGAGACGACGAAGCCTCGACTCGGTGTTGTACGATCTTGCGGGTTGGAATTTCCATCACTGAGCCCGGACCAGTGCTGACGCACGGCAAGGGCCGCCGCAAGCAGTTGATTATGAGGTAGCATCGCGAGCACGTCATCGCCCCCCGCGTAGATTAGCTGGCCCATGTGACGGTGGTTTATAAGCTCAGGAACGACACCGATCGCGAAATCGTTCAGGGTGGCAGAAAGCGTCGCGTGCAGAGAGGGGGTTAACAGTCGAGGGCTATTTAATAGCGTCGATAGCGTGCCGGTTTTTTCTTCTTTTGCGATCTTCTTTGCATCTTGCGCGATGATAGAGTTCCACGCGTCAACTAGGTGAATGTGGTGTGCGTCGTCTCCACCGAGCCAGGCACCCATTCGGTCTCCATCGAAAAGCATGATGCCGTAGTAAAGGCCGCTGTCAATATCGTTGTCGTGGTCCTCATGGCTGGGGTGTTCAGACGCGGCGATCTCATGGAATATAGTGTCTGATTTGTTGTTTTTACGACAGAGTTCATAGAGTGCCAGAGGCAGGGCCACTCGACGGCCATGCACTTGTTCATCGCTGGTTTCAGGCGGTGTGTCGACCAAATTGGCCAAACGCGGGGTTGCCGCCATCACATGCGTTGAGACAATAAAACTACCAGAACCAGCGTCACTGTCACCGCCAATACGCCGGCTCCAGACACTAGCCCATTCTCGCTTGACGGCACACACACCGCAGAGTGCTTCTTGACGTTTGGACTTGCTGGCCGCGTCTGGTCTGCGTTGCCAAATATCGTTGCCTTGATTGCGCTTGCCGCGAGGAATAAAGCGGTGTGCAGGTTTGGCACATAGAATTTCGCGCTCACCGCAAAGACTGCAGCGAAAGCCTTGTTCATCAGTCTGGGCGCTACGGTGCGCTGCTTTAGTGGCCGCCAGTGAACGGTCTGCGATGTCGTACAGTGCGGCGTACGCAATGCCAGGGTTCGGGGTCCAAAAGTGTTGGGCTTCGGCGTCACGTCCAGCGTGTTTTGCCAGTGCGATGAGAAGTGGGCTTGCGAGCATACCCGCGGCGGTGTCCTCTTCCGGATAAAAGGGTGACAACGCTTGCGCGAGTGCGGTGGTGTCGAGGTGATTCTCTTTGCCGGCTAGCGTCCAAGGCACCGCGACCCATTGGAATTCGAGCAGTGTGTGGAGGTGGCGACTCATTTGCTGGCGTATGTGCGCTATTTCTTCCCGGTCTGTTATGTCGGCATCATCAAACAAGGTCGCTATGGTTTCATCGCCGAGGGTTTGGAGCCATTGCTGCAAGGCGTCTTTTATTTCGGTGGCAATGGATTCCGCATGATCTGACGGTACGATTGCTAATAAACGGTTGGGTAGGGCGGCAACCTTTTGTTGGTGTTTAGCATTGTTCAACGCGTCGGCCAGGTGTGGGGATTGACGCAGCGTTTCCGATAATTGGTCGGCGACCCATTGGTCAACCACTGGCACGCCACGCAGGGCCGGAAAGATGAGTTGCTCTGGACCGTAGGTCTCAGCAATTATTCGTGCGGCCTCCCACGCCAGCTGGGCAAGTAGGTGAGAACCGGCCCAGAGGTCTTCCGTTTTACGAGCTTGAGCAATGAACCCCTGGACTGGACCAATACTCAGTGAGAGTAATGCTGGTGCGTGATTACTGTCGGCAACCATAGCGCCAGCGAGTGCGGCGGTGAGGTCAAGGTGTTGCCAAATACTGTGGTCTGGTATGCGCGTATCTGCTGGTAGCAAACGCCATAAGTGCCCGAAGTCTTCAGGCGCTAACTCAGGCCCAAAACGCCACAGCGCCAGAGCGGTTAAACGAGCATCAAGCTCGCCTTGCTCGTCGAACACTAAAAGCGCCGATAACGATTTGCCCTGGTGCTCGCTAATTTCATGCGCATCGAGGTTAAGCGCATGCAAATCGTAAGTGTCACCTGATAGCGGGTGAGTGAGTTCCGGTCTTTTACTAAAGTGTATGCTGTCACCGTAGCGTTTTTTAAAATCCTTTGGCCATGGCAACCGGTCAGCTGCCGATGCCCAATGATCAGCTCGTTTGACCATTTCCTTGTCGGGTTCACCGAGATCAGTCTCCTTAAAGGCATCGCGCATCCAGCTCACCGACCCCGATTCGTGGCCGCCTTGCAACTTCATCAGCACGACTGCTTTTTCGGCAGGATCATGGATGCGGGCATCAAGGCGTGTTGCCCAGTAGTTTGGGGGTAACACTTTCATTGGTGCTGCTCCGTATTAAAACGGTGTAGAGTTTTTTGATGATCCAGAAAATCGATGAGCTCATGGCACAGAGCTTGGTCGAGTCTCAGTCTTGTTTTAGTGGGCATTTTGAACGGAAGAAAAATGGCACGAATGCACAGTCCGTTGTTGGTGTTCACAACCTTGAGTCGCAACAGAGAAGGCCATCTTTTGGGCTGTATACCACCCATTGTCGCCAATGAATTTTTGGGCCCGACTTGCTCTGTTTGTCGCATGTGTTTGTTGACGGCCTTGAGCAATGGGGCGAGCGCTTTCACACAGTCTTGCCAGTGCGTTAAGGGATGCGATTGCCAAATGAGTGCTCCTTCATCGTCTGAAACAATACCGTTGGCCCACTCACGTCGCAGCGCTGTATCGAGACTAATGCCGCAGGCATCCACCAACTGCTGTAGGGGCAGTGGCGCACACCCGGACTCATCAAGCACGACGGCGCTGCCCCAACCACGACGGCTGCGGTTGCCTAGGCCACCGAGATGATGCAACGCGGCCAGTGCTAGTTGGATTTCAGCGCACGCACCGGGGGGAGATTGCAGTAACACAGTGCCATCAGTATTTGGCTCAATCCAGCGGTCCTTGGCAGGGGTGGGGTGGCTCGCACCTCGTTCTTTTAAAATAGCACCGTAGCCGAGATACAAATCACCAGGGGCGCTCTCTCGTCCCTCGCCAACACGACCAAAGCCCTGCGCGGGCCAAGGCTTGGTGGATAAGGGGCGACTGCCACCATCGAAGCACAGGCGGACCTGGCTTTTGGTGGCGCTACTGTCGGTGAGCACCTGACCAAATAAACGACCTTCCCGATCGAGCAGAATCTTATGGTCAGTCCAGTGCGGGTTCTGGCCAGAGACGACCAAGCGCCACCAATACCGCATGGCACCTTTTATCGTGGGTATTCGCCAGTCGGAAGATTTCTGCGCATTGCCGACAAAGGCGGGCATTGTGTGACTCAAGGTCCACTGCGAACGCTCGTATTTCATGGAAGTTGTCTCTTGAGTGTACCTTGCACGATGGTGTAAGAAGGCGTTATTGACAGCGCGTAGCGTTTATTGTTGTTACCACCCAGACTTGCAATGAGGTACGGATCGGCGAGCTTTTTGCCGAGTGCCCGAGTCAGCGCATTGTTAGTGGTACTTCGACGTTGGCGGAAGTATTCAGCGCTCATGCCGTCGGTAAGTGCTGCTTGTATTTGTTCAAGTGATCCATCGCCCTTGTCTCTCGTTGCCACACAAAGCTGAAGGTAATCCTCTGCGGCCGTTGGCTCCTCCGGACTGATTGCGGGGTTGTTTCCTTGCAGGCGTTGCACAAACCAAAGGTAGAATGCAAAGTCCCTGGGAGTAAGGTTTATTTTTATCGTGGCACAACTGACAGTGCGTAAATCCAAGTTTATCTCGAGCCGCGGTGGGTCGAGCGCTCGGCGCGCTTGGATAACGGCTTCGCTATAACTGGAATCTCCGGCCAGTACCTGTTCCGGTAAACCGTCGCGCAGCGATACCACAGGCAACTCGGCCAGTTCGACCAACGCCGTGTGTGCATCAAGCGGTGTGTTGGCCGGGTCGCGTCCGATGATTATGTGCTGATAGGGTGTGGGGTAGAAAAACTCGGGGTGTGATTCAAACTCCGGGCTGACTAATACATGTGATAATCGGTCTTGTGGTCGAGCAAATAGGGACAGTGCATAGCCTGCGAAGAAGCCCATGGTTTTTCGACCACCGGCAATACTGACATGCAGGCTAGTCTCGGCGTCATTCGTGAATTCAGCGATGAGCTTCGTTAGTTTGTCAGCAATCCGATTGTTATCGTCGGCATTTCGGATGTCATTCAAGGGTTCATTTTGTTGATTGGCAACGGTGTGAATCGTGGTGTCATCGAAACGGATGTTTGGCAGTGTAAAGTCATTAAGCATTTGATGAAACCAGCCGGGCTTGTGCGACAGTAATAATAACTTTATACGGTCCGCTCCTTGAGCCGTGGTCACGACGTGAATTTCGTTGGGTATAAAACGGTGAGGTTCGTCAGGCGCGACGGCGAGACCGTAAAGTGTTTCGGTGATGATTTGCGGCGATAGTCCGCTCACAGCAAGTAGTATACGACGTTGAGTCATGAGATCGATTGCAGCTGGTACTGTCCGTGGCCCATGACAGCGCTTTTACCA
The DNA here is from genome assembly GCA_023301505.1 of Robiginitomaculum sp. Classification (GTDB taxonomy): domain Bacteria; phylum Pseudomonadota; class Alphaproteobacteria; order Caulobacterales; family Maricaulaceae; genus Robiginitomaculum. The sequence continues at coordinate 1,760 of JALZUP010000397.1, read as the reverse complement.
ACGTGTGTATAGGTGCCTGACATCAAAAGCGGCAGAACAAGTCCGGCAGCAGCGCCGAGATCGACACTCACCTGTCCCATGAGGCCAGACTGGTCAATGTGTTTTTGTTGGCGACTGGAATGGCGGGCAGTACGTTGCCAACGTAGGTCTCTTTGCGTGACGGTGACCGTTTGAAAAGCATCGAGCATCGATTGAACTTGCGTGTCGGTCGGCTCGGTACCATCACCATGAAAGTAACGCAATGAGTTATAACGGCGCATCAAGTTAGTTAACCAGCCAGACAGATCAAACCGATCACAGTCCATTAACTGACCACGATACTTGACGAGCTGCGGGCTTAGAAAGCTTATAATGTACCGTGTAGTATGTGGCTTGGTCTCAGTAACGGCAGTAGGCTCTAGAGTAGGCCTGATATCTTCTAGTTTAATGAGTTTATAACTCGCCCGAGTCGGTCCAAGACCTTTCGCAGCAGCTTCAACAAGTGCATTGAGTAAGTGGCGGCTGTGCACACGAGAGCCACCCAAAAGCAGGGCATCGACCACTAACTGGTTAGGTTTGTCCGCATCGATAGAATGTGGGCGCAATATATAAGGATGAGGCGCGACAGGGTATTTGCGCAGGCGTGTCGCATCGCTCGGCACGGGTGTTTCAAACAACTGCGAATAAACGCAGTCAGTGCTGTGACCGCCATCGCTACAGTGGCAGCAAGCACTTTTGAGTGCGTGGCCCATGGAACCTCGCCAGGTAGAGCCGAGCCAGTCGGGTAATATCGGGTTCTCGGGCCCCCGGAATATTAACCGAAACGCTGAAAACTCTAGCATATAAATTCTGCTGTTAAGTACGTGAGATGTAGAAGTGGAATGATAACCTGCTACACACAGAATATCACGACTCGAAATGTTTCGGATGACCGAGCAGATTAGGGATCTGAAAACTCAGCGGCAATGGCTAGTGAGGTAGGGTGTAGCTATCGAGGGTTCGAGTGCTCCTATTATTAAATAGGTCAATAGTATCACCGGCGATTGTCAATCGAATTGTTCAAGGCATATTTATGCCTGACACTGTCGGCCATTTATGTCGGATATGCGGGCCATCTCCAGCAGGCGCACTGCACTTAACATTGGATACTGTTCAAGCATCTGAACCATGAATGGCAAATAGGGGTCCGGAGTGAGGGGATGTGTGGCCCGAGGAATCTTGGGCAGTCCGGTGGCGGTAAAACAACGTCAGGACATAGTCTTAATCCCTTCTTAATCAGGGTATCGGTTCAGACCATGGTATCGTTGGCTTACACTCCAGTAGACGAGTCTTAATCCCTTCTTAATCAGGGTATCGGTTCAGACCTCAGTGACGTACAAAGGAACCAAGTGTATCTGTCTTAATCCCTTCTTAATCAGGGTATCGGTTCAGACCGTACGCGCATCACGCGCGCGCACACAGACGCGGTCTTAATCCCTTCTTAATCAGGGTATCGGTTCAGACTAATTAATCACACACTCACTAGACGAAGGTTGTCTTAATCCCTTCTTAATCAGGGTATCGGTTCAGACTGACTATTCGTAACACTCGACTGGACTCACTGTCTTAATCCCTTCTTAATCAGGGTATCGGTTCAGACCCTCTTCCCTCCTCGTGATAACTCTATCACCCTAGTCTTAATCCCTTCTTAATCAGGGTATCGGTTCAGACAGCAATACACAGAGGTCCTGGCGCACTGCAGGTCTTAATCCCTTCTTAATCAGGGTATCGGTTCAGACACA
>JALZUP010000396.1 GCA_023301505.1 Robiginitomaculum sp. | reverse complement strand
CTATCGTTGTTCAAGACAGCGGCGCAAATAGTATTGGAGATTATGATTTGCACTTTGTCCGGGTGCCTGGTGCTGATGAGGGCGGCACGCTGCCGAATCCCAGTGTTACTGGCGGGATAGTCTCAATAGGTGATATAGACAGTTTCCGGTTTAGTGCAGTATCGGGAGAAGTTTTTCATTTGAACCTTGCTGATGCTAGTGGTACGTCTTTCAGTCCTCAACTTAGACTCTACTCGCCATCAGGATTATTGGTGGCTTCGGATACTGACAGTATCACCGCTACATTAAACGGAGTTACCGTTGCCGAATCCGGTGACTATACGGTTGTTATTCAGGATAGTGGAGCAAATAGCACAGGCAGTTACAATCTGCACTTCGCTAAGATACCAGGAGCCAATGAAGGTGGTGTATTGTCGTCATTGGTATCGATTTCGGAAGTCATAGATTTAGGAGATATCGATTCGTATGTTTTTAGTGCAGTTGCTGGCTCTCAAATTCAGATTAATCTCGCAGATGCCAACGGGACATCCTTTTCTCCATCTCTAATTGTGTATGACTCTACCGGAATAGTGTCGAGTTCAGACGTAGACAGCATTAATGCATCGACAAATTTCACAGTTGCAGTTGGAGGTGTGCACACCGTTATCGTGCAGGACAACGGAGCAAACAGTAGTGGCAATTATAATTTGTTTTATATCGGCCCAGAAACACAGCAATTCACTTGTGACGGTGTTGAGGTTACAGTCAATCTAGGCCTAGGTGAAGCACCAACCATTAGGGATGATGTTATTCTCGGCACTGCCGGTGGGGATGTGATCAATGGCCTTGGAGGCGACGATATAATTTGTGGGGAGGGTGGCAATGACACAATCTCCGGAACAGCTGGCAATGATCGAATTTTTGGGGGGCCTGGCATGGACGTGCTTCTGGGGGGCTCTGGAAATGACTACATAGACGGCGGGCCTGACGCTGATGAAATATTCGGACAGGGAGGGAGCGATGAGCTAATTGGCAGCGGTGGGTATGATTCTATCTTTGGTGCGTCGGGAAGTGATGTTATCAGTACTGGTGATGATGGGGCGTTTGTGGTGGGTGGAGGTAATAACGATGAGATTACCGGATCACCTGATGTTGATGTTATCAGAGGCAATTCAGGTCTTGATACCATCCGTGGATTTGGCGGAGATGATATTATTTCAGGTGGGAATGGAGCTGATGTCATTTTTGGAGGGGATGGAAACGATACGTTAGCAGGGCAAGGTGCAAGGGACATCATTTTTGGTGAAGGCGGGAACGACACAATAACTGGCGGGGTTGGTAACGATACTATTGATGGCGGCAGTGGCAATGCTGACGATTGTAATGGGCAAGGTGGGGAAGACACTACTGTACGGTGTGAGACGGGTGTAGGCCCGTAGGGGTTGAGTGGCCGATATCGTCTCTCTCTCGGGGTATGGATCAGGGTGACTATCTGTCGGCGGAGATTACCGGATCTAATCCATAGAAAGGAAGGGTTATCGTGTCAATGATGGTCTTGTCAAGGTGTAGGGCAGTTTTAATTAGTTAGCTGTACCGCTTGATGTATCGCTTACAGATGAAGGCTGTCATTGAGATCGATGTTTTAAATTAAGCCGGTATGTAGGAACGATAAGGCAGAGTATTACGAGAGCTTTTCAGGAGTATTCAGATAGTGTTGAGTTTTATACGATTTTATTTGTTCATGACTTTTTCAGGAGTATTCAGATAGTGTTGAGTTTTATACGATTTTATTTGTTCATGACTTTTCTTTTGTTTTATAGTGTCGCCGTAAATGCAAACTCACAAACCACACCTATTTCTCTCTTTGTGAGTGAGACTGTTAAGCTGCAGTCGATGCGTTCAACACGAAACATAAATAGTACCAGAGTAGTTTTTCGAGAAGCATTGCTTAGTCATTTAGAGCTCGAAAGATTGATTTTGGCTCTAAAATCGGAGTCGAAAAGCCTTCCAGCAATAACGCTGCCTTCAATTGATCACCTGAACAGTAGCCCGGACGAATATAAACTACGACTACATAAGAAGGTCCATGAAGGAGAATGGATGCTCGTAGGGCAGCAAGTCGATGTCAGTAATTCGTCGCTATTGATGACAGTGTCGGAAAGCGATGGACTTAGTTTAACCGCCCGCGATAAATCTGGTTCAATGACTGCTTTAGGAAAAGATAATTACCTATACGCTATTAAAAGTGTTCTAGGGGTTCCGGGAAGCCACCATCCTGGGGAGACGCAGCAGCGAGTGGCCGTTGGTAATGAAGTCATTCCCCTTGATGCTATTGACTTCTCGAACCAGCAAGCTCAGATATCTTCTATGAATTCGACTAATTCTAACAGTGTAGATCTGCTAGTTGTCACTACTGATGCTGCCACAGCGTTTGCGGGAGGGTCAGCCTTGCTTAAGCAGTCCATTGAGGCTGCGGTCTCAGACACAAATATCAGCTTTGATAATAGTGGAGTTGGTTTACAGATTAATCTTGTTAAGGTCGAGTCAACTAATTACACCGAAACAAATAATATTGTTACTGATCACACTCGTTTGCAGGTTTTAAATGACGGGTTTCTGGATGAGGTTCACGACCTAAGAGACCAGTATTCAGCCGATCTCGTCATGTTGGTTGTAGGCGAAGGCGACAATTTTTGTGGCTATGCAGGCTGGGGATATAATGGACAATCATTGCTTCCACAGTTCGGATTCTCAGTATTAGCTGAGTACTGTATTTCAACCACAGTTTTTGCCCACGAACTCGGCCATAACTTCGGATTGCAACATGATCGATTCATCAATAACAGTGGTGGTTATTTGCCCTATGGACATGGTTACACCGCACCTTCGGAAAGTTGGTTTACGATAATGGCGTACCCGGATGGTTGCAATTTTAATTGCTTTCCTCTGAATCGATGGTCAAATCCTGTGCAGCAGTTTGCAGGCGAGGCGCTAGGGATTCCAATTGGAAATCCGAATGCTGCAGATAATGTATCTGCGCTCGAATTTGTCAAAGCAGATGTTCTAAGCTTTCGTGTTCCTCCTAATGACCCACCGACTGAAATTAATTTGCATACTTCTTGTTTGGCTGGGAGCGGAAGGGTGGATCTTAATATCATCAATACTGAATCCGATAGTTCAGTGTATCGTTTGGAGTTCCAGGGACTATCCGCCCGAGAGTTGACTATCTCTGCTAATGCATGGGCACGTTTTCGGTTGACCGGGCGGCCACCAGGGAGCTATTCGGTGGTGGTTAAACGTGATAATGACGTTATATTGGCCACCTCGCTAGAGGTAGATTGCACTGAGCCTGTGCCTGTAGTGAGTTCACCAGAAATCACTCCGCTGAGTACTTGTTCTGCTGGTAATGGGTTAGTACTTTTTCAGGCAATTAACCCGACAAATAACACTCGCTCATATATTGTAGAGTTTGAAGGAGTTGCAAACAGGTCAACTAGTGCACCAGCGTTTGGACAAAGTATACGTGGTGTCAGTGGCCGCCCAGACGGTACATATAGCTATACGGTGCGTACTGGTGCCACATTGCTAAAATCCGGGCAGGTAACAGTTCAATGTGACTAGCGAGTTTGGAATTTATAGCTAGCCAGTTTCCAGAGCAAGGAAATAAGGCATATAATCAAGCACGGTACCGCTGAGTTGCTCAGTGGGTTTTTTAGTTACCGTGTGAGAATCGGTTCAATAGTGATGGGCCGGGGCGTAGTTGTGGTTGATTGCAATTTAAGGTGCTTGTGCCACTGGCGAAGTTGTACAGAGATACTAGTGGCTTTAGGCAAATCGGGGATTATTCAAGCTTATGTCTGGTATTCGCGCTTCTCATGCGTTAGGGTCATCTATGGTTTTGCATGAATCTCGCTTGGAGATTGTAAATGGTATTTGAAGGTGTATAGCACTATGAGTCTGAAAAAACTGCCTTGTATTCCTAAATTTGCGCTTGTAGCCATTGTGTTGAGCTTTTTCGGTTTGATCCAAAATGCACATGCCCAATTTTCCCCCAATGTTGTCGGCACAGTGGCTACTATTGAAGTGGACGCAGGGGGTGACATACAACTCGCTTTTGATTTCCTACTGACGTACGTTGCTACCAATGCAAGTGTAAATTCTGGCGTTGTTGATTTGGTTAACAGTACTGATTTTGTAGATACGATAGACACGTACAGTAACATTACTCTTAATATTCAATCCGGTGTGACGCTCACCCTCAATTCGTCGAGTGTTATGCATCGGGGTATAGACCTTTCAAATACCACCAATTCAGGCGTTACAGGTGGGGGCACTCTAGACATCAATGAGAAAGCTCAGTTTGGAATATACGGCGTAGCGCTTCACAGTCCTACTATTGGAAATCCATTGGGTTCCATAGCAGACCCGATGGAAATTGTTCGCTGGCAAACTGCGGTTAGCCTCTTCTCAACGCCGGCAGTTGCCTCCAGTAACATACAGATAGACAACCTCCACATATATTCTCCAGCCAGTACCAATGTTGGATTACCGTTGGTGATTTCTAACCGTCCGACACTAAATGGTATGTGGGTCATGGGCGCCACCTTGAACGACGTGACGGTGGATGGTGCTGATGCGAATGGGAATGGCGGAGAATGGACTGCTGTAAATGAGTATACGGCTGATCAAATTACTCTACAGGGAGTCCATGGCGCTACGCTTAATAATATACTCACGACTAATGGCGGTGAAAATGGTCTTGCGATAGCGATTGGTTCCAGAGATGTGACGGTAACAAATTCTACAGCGAGTTTTTCGGATGGACATGGTTTTAATATTGGCAGTGGATCGCATGCGATTGACGTTGCAAGCAGTGGCGGTTTTCTCGAAAACCAGGAAATTCAAGGACAGCCATCTGGCGTAACAGCGACGGTTTGGAGGGTTTTCCCAGGTCGGTTATTGCTGAGGGATGTAGCAGGTGGGAGATTCGAAATCGGTGATCTTGTGTCGCCGATAAGTGGGTCGCCAAATACCAGTATAACTGAGCTACACCGAACTGCGAATATCACATTAAGCAATGTAATAGGTGAAGGAAATGGGCTAGATGAAGGTGAAACATTTGATCCGAATGGATTTGCGGTTTCATTTGCCGATTTCTACTTCCAACAAGTTGACACAGCCTCACTAGATGGCGGAATCGCAAAGAGTGTTGGTCGCTTTGACAGTGTTGCTGGATTTATTCCACTTTTCGGAGTCTTTGCCACGGGTACTACATTTACCCTAGGTGATATGACCTATGTTGACTACGGTCAGGGTCAGATTCCGGTTGGGATTTTCGGAGGTTCGTCTGAGTTAATGCCTCAGACTGGCTTCAGTGAAATTAATCTGGCCGCTGTAGGTGGCACAGCTGTTGGCACAGACAGCAATGATTTGTTCAATGCTAGCCTAAATGACGATAATTTGGATGGCGGCCAAGGGGATGATGATATTGCCGGCCTTGACGGAAACGACACAATTGCTGGAGGAGATGGAGAAGACTTTATCGATGGTGGTAATGGGAATGACGACTTAAGTGGTGGTAATGGAGTGGATTCTATCAATGCTGGGGCTGGGGACGACATGGTTGCTGGCGGTGCAGGCAATGACGTAATTACTGGTGGTTCTGGAATGGACTCTCTCTCTGGCTCTACTGGTCAAGATGATATTAGGGGGGGCGACGACGACGACACCATTATTGGTGGTGGCGATGAAGATACGCTTTTTGGAGAGAGCGGAAACGACACCATTAGCGGGAGCTCGGGTAACGACACACTGGATGGGGGGCTTGGAGACGACATGATGTCTGGAGGAATAGGCGACGATGTTCTTCTAGGTCGTGACGGTAACGATTCAATTGATGGAAACGATGGAAACGATATTATCGATGGTGGGCCAGGGGATGATCTTATTACTGGAGGAAATGGTAACGATGACATCGAAGGTGGAGATGGTCTAAATCATATTGAAGGAAATGATGGCGACGACATATTGGTAGGAGGAGACCAAAAAGATGTGATGTCTGGGGATGATGGCGATGACGAGATTATGGGTGGTCTAGGCGATGATGAGATCGATGGTGGCAACGGCATCGATACCCTATCTGGCGGCGACGGTGTGGATAGTCTGAATGGGAACGACGGTGACGATGAGATCGATGGTGGCAACGGAAATGACACTATTACCGGTGGCTTTGGAGTTGACAATATTGTTGGCGGTGAAGGCGATGACGTACTTTCTGGCAACGATGACGATGACACGATCGATGGTGGCTTGGGCGCGGATACTATTGCCGGGGGGGCTGGCGATGATCTTTTGCTTGGTGGAAGAGTTGCCGGCAGCACAGTGCCTCAAGATGGTTCCAATACAATAAATGGTAATGAGGGTGATGATCGAATCGAAGGAGGTGGCATAGGCGACATATTATTCGGCGATGACGGGGATGACACTATTTTTGGTTTTGAAGGCGACGATACAATAACGGGTGGAACAGGACGTGACACGGTTCGTGGTGGGGATGGTGATGACACGATACTGGGCGCTGATGGGGATGATTTTTTGATTGGCAATAATGGAGACGACGCTATCACCGGTGGGATAGGTAACGATCAGATTTTCGGGAACAACGGTGTCGATATTTTAAGTGGAGGAGACGGGAGCGACTTCGTACAGGGTGGTGCAGGTATAGATACAATCACTGGTGGAGCGGGCAACGATAACCTTAATGGCAATGGTGATGAGGACGACATCGACGGTAACGAAGGCAATGACACTATTCTTGGAGGTTCGGGCGTAGATATCCTGAGGGGAAGTGGTGGTAACGACTCTCTATTTGGTCAAACTCATGATGATGAATTAATCGGTGGTGTGGGCGATGATTTACTCAATGGCGGTAACGGTGCTGATACGCTAAAAGGAGAATCTGGTGTGGATAGACTGTTCGGTGCGGGTGGGAATGACCTGTTGTTCGGCGGTGACGGGGATGATTTTTTGAATGGTGGACCCGGTAATGACGAGCTTGATGGCAATGGTCAAAATGATTTTCTATCCGGCTTCACGGGTGATGACATATTGTTGGGGCGGGCCGGTGATGATGCATTGTTAGGTGGTGCTGGGGATGACACACTGGTTGGTAGTGTCGGAAGTGATCGCTATATTTTTGATCTTGGTGCGGGGAATGACACAATCACAGATTTCAATCTCACTGACGATGTTATGGACTTCAGGCGGATAACTTCGATAACCGAAATTGGTGATTTGAACATTTCAGGAGTTCCCGGTGGTGGTATTGGGGTTATTATTTCCTATGGCTCTGAGACTATAACTTTGCCTAATCGCTTTGTACCCCAGTTAGAAGCACAGCATTTTTGTTTTATCGGTGGCGGTGCCTGCAATTAGGCCCCAGCTATTCGTTTCGCATTGAAAGCTGTTTGAGTGGCATGTCGTAAAGTGTGGGCGACCAATCGACAGCTCCGGGATTTCGCCAGATTTTGATCTTAGTCGCCTTGATCAAACGACTCAGATGGTCAACCCTACATTAAGCACCAAAGGGTACGTGATTGATTTCGAAGGTGTCGCGGATCGTTCCACCTCAGCTGCAGCCTACGGTCAAGCCAGACGTGGCACTACAGAGCGGCCGAACGGAGAGTACGACTATCGGGTAAGAAGCGGTTCAACGGTTGTTGATGAAAGCGTAGTTCGTGGTCGATTGCAGTTAAGTTAAAAGAGACTGGTCATTGGTCTTACACGAATTTGGTGTTCAGGGAGCAAGTTGAATATTGTAAAAATAATCCGCTGTGGTTGGTTAATAGCGTTGTGATCCTACCCGCGACATCCGGACACTTTGTTAAGCGACTTTGAGTAATTCAAAATCATTAGGAGCTGTGTAGTTGTTAGAACTATGCAACCGGACGGTGTTGTAGTAAGTTTCGATGTATTCAAATATTTCTCTACGCAGTTGAGC
>JALZUP010000395.1 GCA_023301505.1 Robiginitomaculum sp. | reverse complement strand
CCAAATTGTGCATAGCCAATTTCGTTTACAACGCGATTGCCGCCTGCATCTTCTGTGGCTTCATAACTTGAAATTTCAACACCCAGACGCGTTTGGCTTCCATCTTGATCAGTATTAAGCACGGCGATTGTCGCGTTAATATAATCTTCCATCATATCAAGAGTAAGGATTTCTTCTTGAGCGGTGAGATCGCCCACCAGACTTGCCGCTTGGGTTACATTGCGATCAACTTCAACAAGTAGCGAAATTTCAACCATCCCAAAATAGATAAGCAGCATAACAGGGGCAATGAAGGCAAATTCGATGGCGGCCACGCCGTCTTCATCTTTTTTAAGACGCGCCGTTAAAGAGGAAATAGAGCTAAATATACTGCTATTTTTGAGCGCAGATAAGCTCTGTGTTCCCGTGACAGATTTGATTATAGGTGAATTAAAGAGAGACATAATCAATTATCCTGCTGGGTTAAAAAGGTTCATTACGAAAGGCGATGACCGTATTAATCTCGCGCACATTTTCGCCGTTTACATTGGATAAGCGTGTCCATGTCCCCGGTAAATTAAGAGGATGTGTAAAGGTTGCCGTAACAATTACGGTGTCGCCCCCATTTGTCATCGTATAATTGATAGGGTCTCCAGTGACAGGGTCTATCGGTAAAGCGGCGGTGGTATCCCCAAAGGCGGTGGTTTGGCTAAAGCTTGATAAAAGCAAGACAGTTACATCCATTTGACTGATGCAGCTAGCGATGCTTGGATCACTTGATCCTGGGCGCATATTTCGGCAAATTACGTCTTTGAATGTGGCTTCGTCGCCAGCTTGAAATTGTCCTGTTCGAATGAGCCGAGAGGCTTCATAGGTCGCCGATTGTAGGGTGCTGCCCAAGAAGAAAATAATAGCCAGTTCAATAATACCAAATAATAGGGCCATGAAAGGCAAAGCGATAATCGCAAACTCAAGAGCGGCAATACCGTCTTCATCACGTCTAAATTTTTTGGAAAAACTTAGACTGCGTTGCCAAGCTTTATGAAAAATCCACATAATAAAATCCCAATATATTCTTAAAATATATTAAGTTTGACTATTTAAAATCTGCTTAAAATATGTGCTTTATTTTGCGTTAATATCTGCCCTGCCTTTGGGGTAGAAAGGGCTGATATTAACGCACTATCTCGCTAGGCGAGAGATTAAAATTCGGTCTGGCCGCCTTGAAGGGATGGGTTACCTACTTGCGGCGTGCCGGGAGCGGCGCTTAGAGTTGCCGTTCCATTTACAATGGGCGTTTCTGTGGAGCTATGCGTGCTAATAAATTCATCACTATCGCCAAGTTTTGGAGAGGCTTCGCATTTTGGCGTGCAATTATAGCTCTCTCGGCCAATACCAACTTCAATTAAATTAACGCGTGCGCGATTATTATTACCGACGACAGTAATGTCAGTTTGCAAAATAGTATTGCCATAGCTATCGAGCACAAGCAGATCAGTTTCGCCGTAACTGCGCCCGAGCAGGAACAAAATATTGTCAGCATGAACAGACACATCGGCAATGTTAGGGTCGCCTACAATGACGGCTGCAGCGGGCTGTGAGAGGCGCACAATATGTGTTTTATTGAGGGTGACCTGTTCGTCTGCTTGTGACGCAGGGGCCAAAGCAAAGCTAGATAATAGAGTCGCTGTGCCTAAAAAAGCCGCTCTTATAAAAGAGCCAGAGCGTGATTGTGACACAAAATTTGTATAAGAGCGCATGGTATATCCTTCAAATCTTGTCCGAACCTAAAATAATGTGGTGAACGAAGGGTTTACAAATGTGCTGTTTTTTAATCTTGTTGCCCAAACATAGCAAAATGATGCTGTTAAAAGCCTTTTTGTAAGATGCGCAGCCAAGATATAGGGCCAAATAGGCGGCCCGATTTCTGCTCTTAACTTAGCGCAATCAATGGCATACCCGACCTAACGCTCTTAACGGACACTATTTTTCTATTGAGATTTTGACATTATATATAGGAGAAAAAAATTCTGTCTGAAATCTTGACCTAAAGCCAGATATGAGCCTTGAAATTTTTACTAAATTTTATCCATGTTCCTTAGCTGGCTGGTAATTCCTTCGCGCTATGTTTGCTGGGAATGAGGGATGTCCCTTCACTCTTAATTCGCATACGTGGGAGTACTGTTATGCAAAAATTTATGAAATCTTTTATCGCGGACGAGTCTGGTGCAACTGCTATTGAGTATGGCCTAATCGCTGCTTTGATCGCTGTTGGTATCATCGCTGCTGCTAGCCTACTTGGTAACAACCTAGAGACTACATTTAACAACCTAAGCTCATCTGTTGGCAATGCCAATGCAGAGCAAGGTATCTACACAGCTGGTTAAGCTTTACTGCTAAACTACTTTGTTTAAGGGAAGCCGTCTCGATTTCGAGGCGGCTTTTCTTATGGGGGTAACACAAAACCGCCCTCTATTATAAGTCTATGATTTAATTAGATAATTATATGTTTGAGCGCGGCATAAACCCGCTGTTAAGTCTGTTTTGATATATAGATATTAGGCGGTTCCTATTTTGGTTATTGCCCCAACAGAGAGATCAGCTATGACAATGCCGTTAATATTGACCTTCGTTTTTGGCGTGCCGCTCGTCTTCGCCGCGCTGTGTGATTTAACGAGCTATACGATTAAGAATAAAATTTGTCTCTCACTGGTTATAGGCTTCTTTTTAATTGCGCCTTTTGCTGGTCTTAGCTGGACAGAATTTTCTATGCATTTACTTGTTGGTTTTGGCGCTCTGCTTTTGATGATGGCTTTGTTTGCTATTGGCGGGCTTGGCGGCGGTGATGCTAAATTATTTGCGGCAACCTCTCTTTGGTGGCTGCCGATGGAACTATTTACCTATGCTGTATATACGGCGCTTATTGGCGGTGTTGTGGCCGTCAGCATCTTGCTGCTTCGCCGATTTATACCTGTAAGGGTGGCGACAACAGGCTGGGTACATCGTCTTTTAAGAGATGAAAAAAAGATACCTTACGGCCTAGCTTTAGCCCCTGCTGCGCTCCTAACATTGACGCAAAGTTCCATTTTTTACAACATATCCCTGATTTAACTCAAGAAATTCGTCACTTAAAGTCGAGTTGTTAACCATGCTTTATTGATTAGGTCGTTAACTATAACCAAGCCAAATCACATGACGCTAAGGTTACGACCAATGGATACAAAAAAAATTGCACTTTTAGGGGGACTAATCGTCCTCGGTGGTTTCATGTTCGTCCAGATGAAAAGACTGGGCACACCGCCGCCGACAGTTGAGGTGGCCGCTGCGCCAGCTCCAGTGGTGCAAGAAACACCTATGACTGACATTCTTGTCGCCAATCAAACATTGCCTGTTGGCACACGTGTTGGGCCAGAAATGTTGGTTTGGCGACAATGGCCTGCTGAGGCTGTGTCTGATGTCTTTATTGATCGGGCCATCGCGCCTGATGCGCTTGAAAGCTATTTAAGTGCTGTTGTACGCAGTGAATTGGCGGAAGGTGAGCCTGTTACGACTCGAAAAGTTATTGATTCGTCTAATCGCAGCGTCATGTCTGTTTTAATTCGTCCTGGATATAGAGCGGTGACGATTCGCATAACATCTGACAGCGCGGCCGCGGGCTTTATTACGCCTGGTGATAGGGTTGATATTATTTCAACCCGCCGGTCTACCTCACCCGGCTCGACAGGTTTTGCGGCTGATACCGTCTTTGAAAATGTCACTGTTTTATCAATTGATCAAAGTTTTCAGCCTGGGCCAGATAATGGCGCCGTTGTGTTGGGTTCAATGGCCACATTCGAGCTTACTCAAGAAGATGCGGAAATCCTTACAATTGCAGATAGTGAAGGCGAGCTCTCTTTAACCTTGCGTCCAATGTCTAATGAACGCGGCCGTGCGACGCGTAGCCATGCCAATACGGAAAAAGCCGAGGAAGAACAAATTGCCAGTATGACCGTCTATCGCGGCGGAGAAAGTCAGCAAGTTATGCTGAGAGGTCAATAAGATGAAAACAGGATCTATGAAAAATAAATTATATATTTCAGTAGCTTGCCTTGTTGGCGCTAGCTTTGCTGGCTTGGGTTACGGCTCTGTTGTTCATGCTGCAGGAGGCCAGTCTTACGCAACTGTTCAGACAAGTGGCCAAAGCGCGACATCGCGCTCAGTAATCTTGCCATATGGAAAGTCAACAATCATCGAGCTTCCTGAAGCTATGGGTGATGTCATTGTTTCTGATCCAGAAATTGTTGAAAGCCTTGTTCACACCTCTAATCGTGTCATGATGATTGGCCGCGAAACGGGCCAAACGAATGCTTATATTTACGGCCAGTCTGGCAATGAATTGCTAAATTTAGATATTCGGGTTGAGCGCGATCTGGCTGGACTTAAGGGACTGATTGATCGTCACTTGCCTGGCAATGAGGTTGAGGTGACCAGTGTAAATAATAATATTTTGCTCTCTGGCCCTATCGCTAATGCGGCGGCAACGGACGCCGTCATGAAATTGGCAGGAATTTGGATGAATGAAGCGGGTGGGCAGGGCACTGGTAGTGGCGAAATCGTCAATTTGATGAGCTTACAAGGCCGCGAGCAAGTTATGCTTAAAGTCCGCATTGTTGAAATGCAGCGCAGCGTGACCAAGCAAATGGGCATTGATTTGAGCGCGATTGGCCAAATCGGCGATTCCACTGTCTCTTTAATCAATGATGCAAGTATTGCAGCGCAAGGCGGATTTCAGGGCGGCGTTAATTATGTCAATAGTGGGAGCGGTTCAATTGACCAGCTTGGGGCAACGCTTCAGGCTTTAGAACGCGTTGGCCTCGTGCGCACGAAAGCAGAGCCGACATTGACAGCTATATCTGGCGAAACTGCGAGTTTTGAAGCAGGCGGTGAATTTCCTGTCGCTAGCGGTGTCTCTATTGATGATTTAGGCCAGTCTCAACGAAGTTTCGAGTTTAAAGACTTTGGTGTTTCACTTGATTTCACGCCAACTGTTTTAAGTGAGAACCGTATTTCCTTGGAAATTGACACAGAAGTTTCCGAGCCAAGTAATGAAGGCGCTACCGCCGATATTTTAGGTCTGCGCACACGCTCAGCAAGTACAACGGTTGAGCTTCCTGCTGGCGGAAGTCTTGTGATTGCTGGACTTATCCGTGAAGAGGTGCGTCAATCTAGTGACGGCACACCGGGCCTTAAAGATGTGCCAGGTCTTGGCGCTTTGTTTAGAAGTCGCGATGATAACTCAACTCAGACCGAGCTTGTCATCATGGTCACGCCTTATTTGGTTGACCCTGTTCATCCTGATAAATTGCAAACGCCGCTTGATGGTTTTGTGTCTGCTAACGATCGCGAAACTTTGTTACTCGGTCGTCTTAATAAAATTTATAGCAAACCTGGTGCAAATGTGACGGGGCGTTCTCTGCAGGGGCCATTTGGCCATGTGGTTGACTAGGCTGGTTGAAGGAGTGGTATAAGTGTTATTTTCTGCAAAATCTAAAGGTCTAACAGCTCTCGCTTTGATAGCTGTTATGGGGACATTGCACGCCTGCACGCCTGCAATAGAAACGATTGCTCCCTTTGACACACGTCATAAAGTTCCTATCGCGGAAACATTTGAACGTATGGAATTATATATACGTGATGAGGGCACAAATTTGACCGCGCGTGACAGAAGCGCAATGCGCCAATTTATAGGTCTTTATGGCCAAGAAGGTGATGGCGGGATCTATTTGAATGTTCCAAGCAATGCGGCTGGATCTAATGGAATGCGCCAAGCGCAGAGCGAAATTCAAAATTTGATGCGGCAAGCTGGACTTTCAGGAGCCCCCGTTCAAACGGGTCAATATTATGTTCCAGCCGGAGCGCCTGCGCCCCTTGTTATGTCCTTTCGCCGCTTGGCTGTCGTGCCAATGGACTGCGGTGTTACGCAAGATGTGACGCGTACATATACAAATCAAACTTGGCCGAATTTTGGCTGCGTCGCGCAAGCAAATTTAGGCGCTATGATTTCAGATCCACGCCAATTATTGGAAAACCCGCAATTGGATCCGCGAGACAATGTTAGAAGCAATCAAGCCATCCTTGATTATCAAGAGGGCTTAGACAACTAAATATCTTAATATTTGAAGGTTTAAATATTGGGGCAGATATATAGCGGAAGTTAAATTTAAGGCCTGTAGGGGTCACTAGAAGGTAAAGACATGAAAAGCTGGAAAAAAAAGAAAGCAGCAAATAGTGCAGAGCAGGCGCAACCAAGCGCGGCTCCTAGTCCACAGCAAGCTTCTCCCATGCAAGGTCACCCAATACCGCCCCAAGCTATGGGCGCAATGGGGGTGCCTGTTGCAATGCCATCTCAACAAATGCCTTCTCAGCAAATGCCTTATGGGGGCGGACAAGTTATGCCGCAATTAGTTGCAGGACAGCAAGCGCGTCCCGGCGCGATGCCTGCGCCTATGCCCCGGCAAGCAATGCCTCAGCAAGGGATGCCCCAACAAGGAATGCCTCAGCAAGTCATGCCGCGCCCAGCTATGCCGCAACAAGGTCAAATGAATCCCGCGCAAATGCCGCCAGCCTATGCTCAGCCGCAACAGGGTCAAATGCCACATCAGGGCCAGATTCAGGGTCAACCACTTGCGCCCGCACATCCTGCTATGGGCGCTCCGGGGCAAGTTCCACATGGACAAATGTCTCCTATTCAAGCGCCTCAGCCAACCGGCGGAAAGCGTGAAGAGGGAGAGCTAGCTCTACCCGCCATTTCAATTCATGCCTTTTGTGATCGCCCTGAAACAGCTGGCGCGATTCAAGCGACGACGCGCGATTGGCGCATGGCGCGCACTAATATGAAAGTATATATGGGCGGCCTTGTCGCGGCTGTAGACTTTTACCGCAGCGAAACAACGCCCAGCTTGATTTTAATTGAAAGCGGTCTGCGCGGCGCAGAGCTTTTTGCTCAGCTTGAAAGCCTTGCATCTGTTTGCGACGCGGATACAAAAGTTGTCGTTATTGGCGCAACAAATGATATTCGCCTCTACCGCGAGCTTATGGAGAAAGGCGTTAGCGATTATCTCGTGCCGCCATTCCATCCTTTGACTTTGATCCGCTCTCTATCTGAAATTTATGTTGATCCAGATAAGCCATTTACGGGCCGCGTAACGGCCTTTTTTGGAGCCAAAGGCGGGGTCGGGTCTTCGACAATGGCCCATAATGTAGCATGGGCCTTATCTACGGCGCATAGCCAAGAGACATCTTTGATTGATCTTGATGCGACATGGGGCACAACTGGATTAGACTTTAATTATGATAATGTTCAAGGCCTAGAAGAAGCTCTGGCTGTTCCAGACCGTTTGGATGAGACATTGCTTGACCGTATTATGGTGCGTCATTCAGAGACCTTATCTATCCTGCCTGCTGGCGCGTCATTGAATAATGCGGCCATGGAAAATGCTGAAGCTTTTGAAGCTATTATTGAAGGCATACGTAAAATATCACCTTTGGCGGTATTGGATTTGCCGCATTATTGGTCAAAATGGACAAGCCAAACTCTCATCGGAGCCGATGATGTGGTTATCACAGCGGCGCCAGATTTGGCGAATTTGCGCAATGCAAAAAATCTGATTGATTTTTTACGTTCGGAACGCCCCAATGACGCTGATCCTATTTTGATTTTAAACAAGACAGGCGTGCCCAAAACGCCAGAAATTCCAGTTAAAGATTTTGCGACAGCTCTAGGGTTAGAGCCTTCTTTAGTACTTCCATTTGAGCCGGTTATTTACGCGCAAGCGGCAAATGACGGTAAAATGTTGGCGGATATGAAGACGGACAGCAAAGCCGTGGCTGGATTTGAATTTATTGGTAACCGTCTTAAGACTGGCTCTTTCGAGTTGGGGTCAAAGCAAACTGGGCGCGCAAGTGCCAAAAGTTCACTCTTGGCTAAATTGAAAAAGAAAAAGAAGTAGTCGCGCATGTTTGGTAAACGCTCAGAAGGCGGCGCTGCCGCTGTAGCCTTAGATAAAAACCCCGCTGCGCCAAGCGCTGCGCCTGCGGAAAAACCAGCGCCAGCGGCCTCGGCAAGCACAGCAATTACGCCGCCCCCTGGGAGCTCATCTTCGTCAAATGCCGAAGTTTCTGAGGCTTATTACGATACGAAAGCCACAATTTTTAACGCTCTTTTTGAGACAATTGATATTTCTGCCCTCGCAGGAATGGAGCCTCAACGCGCCCGTGAAGAGATTAAAACAATTGTTGATGAGATCATTGCCATTCGCAATGTGCGCTTGTCTGTCGCCGAACAAAATCAGCTCATTGTTGAAATTTGTGATGACATTTTGGGCTATGGCCCGCTTGAGCCTTTATTGGCGCGTGATGATATTGCCGATGTGATGGTCAATGGCGCAAAACATGTGTTTATCGAGGTCGATGGACAGATGGAAAAAACCAATATTCGGTTTAGAGATAATCAACAGCTCATGAATATTTGCCAACGTATTGTGTCCCAAGTGGGCCGCCGCGTTGATGAGGCGAGTCCAATTTGTGATGCGCGTTTGCTTGATGGCTCTCGTGTTAATGTGATTGCCCCGCCTTTGGCTATTGATGGGCCGACACTGACGATTCGTAAATTTAAACGCGATAAACTCACCATTGATAATTTGGTTCAGTTTAAGTCTATCTCGCCTGCTGGCGCGCGTGTCCTGTCTATCATTGGAGCCTGCCGCTGTAATATCCTTATTTCTGGCGGTACAGGTTCTGGTAAGACAACGCTTTTAAACTGTTTGACGGCCTTTATTCATCCTGATGAGCGGATTATTACTTGCGAAGATTCGGCCGAATTGCAACTTCAACAGCCGCATGTTGTGCGCCTTGAAACCCGTCCTCCAAACCTTGAGGGCAAGGGTAAGGTGACCATGACGGATTTGGTTAAAAACTGTCTGCGGATGCGTCCTGAACGTATTATCGTGGGTGAGGTGCGTGGCCCCGAAGCCTTTGACCTTTTGCAAGCTATGAATACAGGCCATGATGGCTCTATGGGAACGCTCCATGCTAACTCCCCGCGTGAGGCTTTATCACGGATGGAGTCCATGATTACGATGGGCGGCTTTAATTTGCCGATGAAAACTATCCGCGAAATGATTACGGGCTCTGTTGATATTATCGTACAGGCCGCGCGTCTGCGCGATGGCTCTCGCCGCATTACAAAAATTACCGAAGTGCTGGGCATGGAGGGCGATGTCGTCGTGACCCAAGATTTGCTCTCATATGAGATTGAAGGCGAAGATGCGAATGGTAAAATTATCGGCGCGCATAAGTCTACAGGTATTGCGCGGCCAAATTTCTGGGACCGCGCCCGCTACTTCAACTTAGAAAAAGATCTAGCCGAAGCGCTAGATGAAGCAGGGAGTTAGGCTAGCCATGGATGAAGGCACACTTATGGGCATAGCCGGCGTTGGTTTCGTCGTGCTATTAGGCATGCTTCTGCTGGGCGATAATGAATCTGGCGCGGCTAAAAAACGTAAGGCCTCTTTGACCAGCGGACGAAATTCTAACAAAGGACTTTTTTCGTTTTTAAAGACTGATAATAGCGATAATAATCGCCGTAAACAAATTGAGCAGTCTTTGGGTGATCTGGAATCACGCAAAAAAGATAATGAGAAAAACCGTAAAAAACTTAAATCTTTGCTCATCCAAGCCGATTGGTCGATGACAGCTCAAACCTTCACAATGATTAGCGTCATCATTGGCATCATTGCTGCGGGCCTAGCATTTTTATTTAAATCGCCACTTTGGATGGTCGGTGCTGCTGGGGGTGTCGTTGGATTTGGCATACCGCGCTGGATTTTATCTATGGCTATTGGTAGCCGGCATAAGAAGTTTTCGCAAAATTTTTCAAACGCTATGGATATTATCGTGCGCGGCGTGCGTACAGGTCTACCCCTTGGCGATTGTATGAAGATCATTGCGCATGAATCGCCTGAACCCGTGCGAACAGAATTTGCACATTTAGTTGAAGCCGAAGCTGTGGGCGTGCCTATTGAGACATGTCTTGAGCGTATGTATGAGCGCATGCCTTTGCCTGAAGTTAAATTTTTCTCGACTGTGTTAAATATTCAGCGCTCAACGGGTGGTAATTTGGGCGAAGCTCTTGCCAATCTATCCAATGTGCTGCGCGGAAGAAAAATGCTGCGTGAGAAGATTAAAGCGCTTGCGGCTGAGGCCAAAGCCTCTGCCATTATTATTGGCTGCTTGCCGCCCGGCGTTATGATTTTGGTGACCCTCAGCTCGCCTGATTATATGCATGAACTTTATACGACCCCGACAGGCCACCGCAATCTGATGATTGGCGCTGGGATGATGCTGGCTGGTATTATGGTCATGCGTAAAATGATTAACTTTAAGTTCTAGGAGCCGATATGGAACAAGCATCTATTGATATGTTTCGTAACGTCTTTGCTGGCGGTCTTGCCTTGCTCATGATGGCGACGGTTTACACACTCGTATCTCCTATGCTTGCTGGTGATAAAACTAAAAAACGTATGAAGTCCGTCCTGTCAGAACGTGACACATTACGCAAAGCCCATCTTGATGGCTTGCAGAAAAATAATGGATTGCGCGGAGAGTCAAACGGCTTTGTTAAAAACATTGTGGACAATCTTAGCCTAGAACGGCTATTGGCGGCGCCAGATTTGCGCGATAAATTAATGCAGGCAGGTCTTCGCGGATCACGCCCTTTACAGCTTTTCTATTTCTTTCGCCTCGCCTTGCCGATTGCGTTTGGTATTTTTGGCTTGCTTTACTTTGTCATCTTAAACCCTTTGGACTGGCCGCCATTTAACACTATTTTCGCGATGATCGCCTCGGTGCTCCTTGGTTATTACGCCCCTAATATTTATCTCAAAAACAAAGCGGGCAAACGCCAAGCCGCTATTTTGCCAGCCTTTCCTGACGCGCTCGATCTTTTGTTGATTTGTGTGGAATCGGGCATGTCTATCGAACTTGCCTTTGGCCGCGTATCGTCTGAAATGGCGGAAGGCTCTATCGAGCTAGCCGAAGAGTTTTCAATTACAACAGCAGAGCTATCTTATCTGCAAAGCCGCCGGCAAGCCTATGAGAATTTAGGTCGCCGTAATAATCATGTTGGCATTCGGGCTGTGTCTACAGCTTTGGTTCAGTCAGAGCGCTATGGTACGCCGCTAGGGCAGACATTGCGGACAATGGCGGATGAAAACCGCCAGCTTAGAGTTTTGCAAGCCGAGAAAAAAGCGGCAGCTCTTCCCGCTAAATTGACCGTGCCGATGATCGTCTTCTTCCTACCGGTTCTATTTATCGTTATCCTAACGCCAGCTGTTATGCGTATTGGTGAATCCTTCGCGAGCTAGCGAAGCGGGCGTCTTTAATAAAAAAAACACCCCCTGCCTTATCTGGCAGGGGGTGTTTTTTTTATGAGCCGCTTTAATAAGTTTAATTAATTTAAGCGCGTGGGTTTTAGCTATTTCCCTTAATTGCGCGAGCGCAAGGCGGGGCGCGTTTGTGGATAGCCGCCCGCTTGTTGCTGGGCCTGTAACTGGGCCTGTAACTGAGCCTGCAATTGAGCTTGTTGTTGGGCTTGTAACTGAGCCTGATATTGAGCCTGATATTGAGCTTGGTTTGGCGCTTGCGGATAGCCTGCTTGATTTTGGAATTGAGCCGCCGCCGCCCGAGTCTGTTGTTGAGTCTGTTGTTGAGTCTGTTGTTGGGCCTGCTGTTGAGCTTGCTGGGCTTGCGCTTGTTGCTGAGCCAGATAGGCCGCTTCCATCTGGCGATAAGTTAACTGTGATTGCGGAGCTGTTTTCGCTGATACAGATTTTGAAATCTGAGATAAAATATCGTTTTGATTAGATCCCTGATTAGCGCTTGGATTACCGCCTTGATTATATGAGGGTTGCGGGCTTGTTATAGGCTGTTGTTGCGTCGCCTTTAATTGAGCCTGAGCCGCCTGTGTTGCCTGTGCCTGAGCTATAGCGCGAGCTTGGACTTGTTGAGCATAGCTTTGTGCGGGCGCTACATTTTGAGCGGCGCTGTAAGATGGCGCAGATGGCGTGGGCACAGATGGTGTAGAAGCTATGGGAGCAGAAGCTATGGGCGTAGCTTGTCCGTAAATGCGCGGCTGTGATGTATCGCCATATGTGCGCGGTGCGTTTAAAGGCTGTGTTTGTCCCGCTAAACCCTGTGATGGGGCGGTTGGTGTGTATGACGGCGCATATTGCGGGGCTTGCTGCGCAGCCTGCCGTGGATATTGCTGTTGAGCTTGCAGAGGAGCTTGCAGAGGAGCTTGCAGAGGAGCTTGTTGGGGAGCTTGCTGCGCGGCGGAGGGCGTTATAGCTGCATGCGGTTCAGCTAGGGCTTCATAGCTGCGCTGTCCGCCTCCAAGTGATTTAAGATAGGCGAGATTGTTCTCCGCGCCTTCCGCGGCAAGGTCTTGGCGGGCAAGCTGTTCAGCTTCGTCATATTTGCCCTGTAGCCCTAAAACGATAGCGAGATTTTGGCGCACATTTGCATTGGCCTGAGGATCGGCGGCGGCGCGGCGTAGCCAGACCTCAGCTGTACGGGCATCGCCTTCTAATGCGTAAGATAAACCGACATTGGCTAAAATATTGCTGTCATTTGGCGTTAAGCTAAGGGCGCGGTTATAATATTCACGCGCTTGCTTATATTCACCAATCTGGTCATTAGCAGCGCCCAATAAAGACCATAGACGCGGATTATTTGTCTCTTGGCGCACGGCGCTGGAGAGCGGAGCAATCGCATTTTTGCCTTGCTCAAGCGCAATGAGATTGGCTGCATATTCGGCAACGAGCTCTGTGTCGCGCGGATGAATGGCGCGGGTTGTCTGAGCGATTTCAGCAGCCTTTTGCGGATTTCCTAGGCGGCGCAAAGTTGAAGAGAGCTTGATAGCAGCTTCAAGGTCTGTGGGGTTTAGCTCATATTCGCGTGACCAAAAAGCGGCTTGGGAGAAAAGAGGCTGTGTTTCAATGGATGCGCGCTCTTCGCTAGTGCGCATTTGATATTGGCTGGCATCCATCGTTTGCAGCATTTCACGTTCTGCGGGGGTTAACTGCGTTCCAGAAATACATCCAGAGAGTGCGCCACCAAGAAATATAGCGCCCGCTAGCATCAAAGCGGGTTTAAGCCGCTGTGCCTTTGAGGCCCCGTTTGCCTTAAAAGAAATCATTGATGTCATGCCTAGCTCCATTAAGTTGGTGTTAACATCTTATGTTTCGGGTCAATATTTGGTTAACGCGGCTGTTAATAAAGCCGAAAAGGCTGTAGATTCGTCATTAACCTTGTTGAATTTAGCAGAATCAGAGAAATTTATGTCAGACGCCTTTTTCACAGACCCGCATAAAGCCGTAATTCCGATCTATATTGCGCGGCCCAAAACGGCCAAAAAGGTGTTAAAACAATTGCCGCAAGAGCTATTAATGGCAGCGAAGCAGCGTGACTTTAAGGGCAGTGCTGGGCAGCGGGTTAATCTGCGCGCCGTTGATGGGACGCTGATAGGCGTCTTATTTGGCGCGGGCGCGGAACAAGGTGATGATTTTGGCCCTATGCAGGTTGGAACTTTGGCGCGCGCTCTGCCCAAGGGCGACTATAAAATCGCCGCCGCGCCAGATGATTGGCCTGCCGCGCTTATCGCAACCGCTTGGGGGTTGGGAGCCTATAAATTTACCCGCTATCTTAAAGATGATTATAGCGCGCCGCGCCTTTATCTGGATGAGGCTATGGCGGGCAAAGAAACACAGGCAATTAATCAGGCGATAAATAATGGCCGCGACCTCATTAATGTCCCTGCGGGAGATATGGGGCCTGAGCAGCTCCATAAAGAGGTTGAAAAAATTGCCAATCAATATGGAGCCAAGATCAAGGCTGTGGTGGGGGATGAGCTATTAGAACAAAATTATCCGATGATCCATGCTGTTGGGCGGGCAGGGCCAAAGCCGCCGCGCCTTGTTGAATTTATATGGGGCGATAGCGCTAATCCGCGTCTGGCCTTAGTCGGAAAAGGCATTACATTTGATACGGGCGGGGTGAATATGAAATCTGCGGCAGGCGCGCGGATTATGAAAAAAGATATGGGCGGGGCGGCCCACGCCCTAACATTGGCCCAGATGATTATGGCCAATGATTTACCTGTTCACCTGCATGTGCTGATCGCTGTGGCGGAAAATTCCGTCTCTGCCAATGCCTTTCGTCCCGGCGATATTTTGCCCTCGCGCGCAGGGCTAACAGTTGAGATTGATAATACAGATGCGGAAGGCCGTTTGGTTTTAGGGGACGCATTATGTAAGGCCAATGAGGACGGGGCGGATCATATTATTGACTTTGCGACATTAACGGGCGCGGCGCGGGTAGCGCTTGGGCCGACCCTGCCGCCTTTTTTCAGTAACCGCGCGGCTCTGGTTGCCCCTGTCTTAGAGGCCGGGCGCGCTGTGAAAGACCCTGTCTGGAATATGCCTCTTTGGCAGCCCTATATGAAATATTTATCCTCGCCGATTGCCGATATGAAAAATGCAGGCGGCAGCTTTGCAGGCTCGGTCACTGCGGCGCTATTTTTAGAGCGCTTTGTAGATAAAGCGTCTTGGATGCACTTTGATGTTTATGGCTGGAATCCAACTCATACGAATTTTGGACGTGCGGGAGGCGAGATTTTCGCTGTTCGCGGGCTTTATGAATGGATTAAGACGGGGGGCTTGTCTGATTTAAAGACGAGCTAGCCTCATTCTCTCATTTGAGGCTCCCTCATTTGATATTCATTCGGCATCGTTCGGCCATTCGCTGGTCAAGACGGTTTGAGCGGTCTTATCTTTTCGGGCCTATCTTTTCATATCTGTATATTGACGCGCGAATCAAATCAGCGCACTGATTCGGGGATCATAAATTTACGGGGATAAATTCATGCCATCCGCTCATAATCATGCCATGTCGCATATTAGCCGAAGTGACGCGCTAGAGCTGTGGTATGATGTGACGTTGGAGAGCGTGCGCGGTGATGTGCCGGATCTATCTGCGCGGCAAGTCGCTATCTTAATGACCGTTTATTTGCGTCCTGCCCCTCATACTGTGCGCTCACTTGCGGCCCATCTTAATGTAACGAAAGCCGTCATTACGCGCGCGCTTAATACATTAGGCCAGCACGGCTTTGTGACCCGCGCGCGCGATCCGCGAGATAAACGCAGCGTTTTAATTGCGCGCACAGGGCGCGGCTCTTCCTATCTGGTAAATTTTGCCGATATGGTCAGAGCGCAAACAAAACAGCATTTAAGCTTAGAGTTAAAGGCACAGAGCGCGATTGAGGCTCAAATTGAGGCAGAAGTTGAAGCAGAAGTTGAAGCGGGGGCAGAAAAAGTGACAGCGTCTAGTTCCACTTCTCATCTGGCCAAGGCTTGTGGTCTTTTAGGCGGAGAGCTTGCGCTACAGCCTGAAAAAAGACTGGCAGTTGAGCTAGGATAATGACGGGCCTTTTTCGCTCAGCGCGCCCGCTTACTGATATTTGGACGGCGCCTGAGGCAGGCGCGCCGCTTGATGATCAGCTTTTATTTGGGCAGCCTTTTCAATTATTTAGCTCTGGCAATGAGCGGCCCAAAAACCCCGATTATTTCAAAATAGCGTCCATTGATCCGATTAGCGGCAAGCTTGGGAATGACGGTTATATTGAGGCCAAAGATTTTAAATTTGAGCAGATGGGCGAGATTGAGAATGAAACGGGGTTTGTTAATTACAGGGTAGAGCTTCTATGCGCGCCAGTTTTTTCTAGCGCGGATATAAAATCTGCCGTTCTTATGCAGCTTAGCTTTGGCAGCCTTATTGACGTTCGCTCGGTGAGCGGTGATTTTTGTCAAATCGCCCAAGGCTATATGCATAAAAAGCATTTATCTGTTGTGCCTCAATCTGAAACTCAATCTGAAATGAAGCCTGTTGACCTTATCATCGAGGCCGCGCTTAAATTTGAAGGTTTGCCCTATTATTGGGGCGGGCGGAGCCATCATGGTGTGGACTGTTCGGGTCTTGTGCAAAATGCCTTTTGGTCAGCAGGGATAGCCTGTCCGCGTAATAGCGCGCAGCAAGCTCAAAGCTTGGGCCAAGCCTTAGGTGAAGAAGCTCTGAGCGAAGAGGCTATGAGAGCGCCGCGAGAGCGCGGTGATTTGATTTTCTGGCCTGGCCATGTTGGCATTATGATTGACGCGGAATATTTGCTACACGCAAATGGCTATCATATGGCTGTTGCGCGCGAGCCGCTTAAGACGGCGCAGGCGCGCATTGCGCGTCATTACGGCCCAGTTACAGCCATTCGCCGTCTTACAGATTAAATGATATAATTCGCCATATAAAATGCCGCCTTAAGGCTTAGCTTAGGCGGCATTAAAATCTTACAATGATGAGCCGTGACTATGGCTATTCGTGAGCGGGCGCCTCATTCGTCGTGGCATCATGCATTTCAGTCTCTGGCATCATTTCAGTCTTTGGCATTTCAGTTTCTGGCATCATGCTTTGGCTATCATCCATCTCAACAGTTTCAATAGCCGCATCTGCGTCCATCTCTTCAGGGATAGGGGCTGGCTCTGGACGCGGGAGAGGATTATCAGCAAATGTGCGCATATATTCGATCATTTGCGCGCGCTGTTCTGGTTTTTTAAGGCCCACAAATGTCATATTTGTGCCTTTGACATAACGGCTAGGTTTCTCAAGATAGGCGTTGAGTGTTTCAAAGTCCCAAACAATTCCCGCATCTCTCATTGCGTCAGAATATTTAAATGTTGCATTTTGCGCCGCCGCAGCACCGACAATACCGTAAAGATTTGGCCCTGTGACTGTTGCGCCGCCTTTTTCAAAACTATGACAGGCGAAACATTTTGCCGCGACCAGTTTACCTGCGTCAAAATTCATCGCAGCAATCCAATCGGCTTGCGGGAAGGGCAGGGGCGCGTCTTGGCTTGAGCCCGCCGCTGCGGCCGCTTCGGCCGCGGCAAGAATATCTGCGCCATAAGCCGGCACATCTGGCTGGTGCGGATGATAAGCAGCATGAGCAATTTCGCGCACGCCGATAAAACCCAATGCAGTGGCTAAAATGGCCGCGGCATATTTATTAAAAGTGAGGTCTCCACTCATGGCAATTACCTTTAATTAGGTGACCACATCCAACAGACTCAGTTAAGACTCGGTGCAATCGTAAAACTTTGAGCGCCTCATAGCGCGCTAATAGATATATTTCACCCATTAAATGCATAATTCAGCGAAAAAGCCGTTAAAATTCTTGCGGCGAACCGTCGCAAAGGTCATTTAATTGATATGAAACAGACAAATAAGACCCTCATTATAATTCCCGCGCGTATGGCCTCAACCAGATTGCCTGGAAAACCGCTCGCCAATATTGGCGGCGCGCCCATGATTGTGCGCGTTATGGAGCGCGCTCTGCTGTCGGGGCTTGGCCCAGTTTATATTGCGTGTAGCGAATCAGACGTGGAGCGCGCGGTAGAGCGCGCTGGCGGGCGCGCCATTATGACAGACCCTGATTTGCCTTCTGGCACAGACCGTATTCGCGCCGCAGCCGATATAATTGACCCTGATGGGGATTATGATGTGGTCATTAATGTGCAGGGCGATCTTCCAACTCTTGATCCAGAATGTATTATTCGCGCCGAAGCCATATTGCGCGCAGGCCATGCGGATATATCAACTTTGGCGGTGGCCACGCAAGACCCGCGCGAAATTGCGGACCCCAATGTTGTCAAAGCGGTTATTTCCTTTCACGATGCGGGGCAAAGCGCTGGCCGCGCCCTTTATTTCACCCGCGCGAGCAGTCCGTGGTCAGAAGACACAAATAAGCCTGTTTGGCACCATATTGGGCTTTATGCCTATCGGCGCGCGGCCTTGTCACGCTTTTGCGATTTACCGCCCAGTCCGCTAGAGCTGCGTGAACGGCTTGAGCAATTACGCGCCTTAGAAGCGGGCATGAGCATTGATGTTGGTGTGGTTAGCGCTTCACCAGAAGGGGTGGATACGCCCGAAGATTTAGAACGCGCACGTCTTGCCTATAAAGCTTTGCAGGCCTAAAGACTGAAATGAGACCAGAGATGAGACCAGAGAGCCTATCTGGATGAAAATAAGGGACGCAATATGTCGAAAATCATAGCCTTTCAGGGAGAAGAGGGAGCCTATTCCCATCTCGCCTGTAGTCAATATTACCCCGATTATGAGGCGCTGCCATGCGCCTCATTTCAGGCTGCTTTTAACGCGGTCACATCTGGGCAGGCGGCGCTGGCTATGATTCCCGTTGAAAATACATTGGCTGGCCGCGTCAGCGATATTTATCATCTTTTGCCCGAAGGAAAATTGCATATTATTGGCGAGCAATATTTGCCAATTCATCATCAGCTTTTGGGCATTAAAGGCGCCAAGCTGGAAGATGTACGCATTGCGCGCTCTCATGCTATGGCGCTGGGGCAAGTGCGCAAACGGCTCATAAAAATGGGCATTGCACCTATGGAAGATTTGGACACGGCGGGCGCGGCTAACAAAGTCTCTATGCGCGGAGATAAATCCATCGCCGCCGTCGCGTCATCATTGGCGGCCAAGCTTTATAATCTTGAGGTGCTGGCCGAAAATATCGAAGATGAGCCTCATAATACAACCCGCTTTCTTGTGCTCTCGCCGGATCCTTTAAATCAGCCCGCAGGAGATAAGCCTTGGGTTACAAGCCTTGTCTTTAAGGTGCGCAATGTCCCGTCGGCGCTCTATAAAGCCTTGGGCGGTTTTGCAACAAATGGCGTGAATATCACCAAGCTTGAGAGCTATATGGTTGGCGGCTCTTTTCAGGCGACGCAATTTTACGCCGATGTTGAAGGCCATCCTGATGATGCAAATTTGGCGCTGGCCCTTGATGAGTTAGGGTTTTTCTCAACGAAAGTGCAGATTATCGGCACTTATCCAGCCCATCAAATTCGCCTTGACGGAACCTCTTAAGAATAACTATCTCGTATAGTGCTTATAATTAGGTGGCTATTTTGTGATATGGTTGTGATTGTACATGCGCGTCATCACGGTCTAATTGCATCATATGACATAT
Source organism: Robiginitomaculum sp. (assembly GCA_023301505.1). GTDB lineage: Bacteria > Pseudomonadota > Alphaproteobacteria > Caulobacterales > Maricaulaceae > Robiginitomaculum. The sequence continues at coordinate 15,956 of JALZUP010000395.1, read as the reverse complement.
ATGAAAAAAACATCCCAATTCGCGATGACGGCTTTGGCCGCATTCCTTATTCACGGCTCGGCAGTGCTGCTGCCAAGCGCATTTGTTCCCGATGCGGCGGCGGCCTCTGACCCGATATATACATCATGGCTTAATAATAGAGCCGTTGATGGCTGGGATGTGGTAAGTTTTCATGAAGGCACGCCAGTCAAAGGCGATAAAGCGCATTTCTTTGATTATAAAGGCGCGAGCTGGCAGTTTTCGAGCCAAGAAAACCGCAATAAATTTATTTCCAACCCCGCTAAATATGAGCCTCAATATGGCGGATATTGCGCTTGGGCGCTTGCGAGTAATAAATTAGCCAAGGGCGATCCAGAATATTGGACCCTGCGCGACGGTAAATTATATTTAAATTTCAATCAGCGCGTTCAGGATATGTGGCTCAAAGATGTCGATGGCTATATCAAAACTGGTGATGAGAATTGGCCAGATATTTTAGATGAATAATAGGCTGATCTAATCAATTGCGGCCCAGCGCTCTAATAATTGCCGAGCAATGGTGAATCGCGGCGGAAGATAAAAGTCTTTTGACACTTTGGCGATGACCGCGCGTAGCGCCTCTTTTCTGACCCATTGGGCGCTTTCAATCTCTCTATGATTTATAGTTAGCTCGCGCTGATTAGCCGTGCAGGATAGGCCAATCATAAGCTGGCTTGGGAAAGGCCAAGGCTGGCTAGTCATATAGGCGGCATTGCTAATGCTAAGGCCGACTTCTTCCCAGACCTCGCGGTAACAGGCTTCCTCGATGGTTTCTCCGGGCGATACAAATCCCGCCAATGCGCTATAGCTTCCCTCAGGCCAGCTTGCTTGGCGGCCTAATAGGACATGGTCTTGGTGCGTGACCAACATGATGACGACGGGATTAACACGCGGAAAATGCTCCGCCTTACAGCTTATGCAGCCGCGTTTTAATCCGCCCATCATATTTTGCGTGCCGCTGCCGCAATTGGGGCAATAACGATGGGTGATATGCCATTCAAATAAAGATGTGGCGCGTCCAGCCAGCGCCAAATCGCTTGCGGGCATTTTGCTGGCCACATTGCGTAGGTTTTCTGGCTGCGCGGGATGGGGCGCGTCGCTAATATTTTGTAAAATAGCCGCAAAAACTGGATTATCCCCATCATATCCCAAATAGAGCGGGCCGGGGTCGCGCAGATTTTTCCCTATGAGCTGCTTGGGCGATAGGCGCTGTAAGTGCCCGTTTTTATCCAGCAAAGGGCCATCTTGATGGAGCAAGATGCAATAAGCGTTTTTATCATCCAGCCTTAGCTGTAAATCTTGCGGGGCACGGCCCGTTTCATCATGGTCGAAGGGACCGCCCGAAAAAGCAATTGCAGGGAAATCCATAGAAGAAGCGCTCATAAATATTATATCCAACTAAACTGCCCAGCTTGTGCCGTGTATAGGCAATTATTTCAAGTCAATAGCTCTGCAAGTTTGGTTTAAACAGGTTTGGAGGGGCCTATTGGGCTAAGGCTTGCACTGCGGGGTATATTTTGCCATAAGCCGCCTCGGAAGATCGGCTTGGACGGAGCAGCTCGCCAACCTGGTCAGGACGGGAACGTAGCAGCCACAACGATTTGCCTTTGGGTCAGGTTCGGTCTTCCACTGCTTCTCTTATAAAGTTGTCGCCTGTGAGTAGTTTGCCTTAAGGCTTTGAGTCTTTGCCTTGCGCGTCTATAAGCGTGGATATGAGCGAGTCTTCTAATAATTCTGAAAATAGCCAAGCTGGCACACACCCGTCAGGGGCCGATGGCTATCAGGTGCTTGCGCGCAAATATCGCCCGCAAAACTTTGAAGATATGATTGGCCAAGAGGCAATGGTCAAAACGCTGACCAATGCCTTTAAAACAGGCCGTATTGCCCATGCCTTTATGCTGACGGGCGTGCGCGGCATTGGCAAGACAACCACGGCCAGATTACTCGCGCGCGCGCTTAATTATGAGACGCAAGATATTAAAGGCCCGTCCGTAGATTTTAGCGTTAAGGGCGTGAACTGCGATAGTATTATGGCGTCCTCTCATATGGATGTTTTGGAAATGGACGCCGCGTCTCGCACAGGCGTTGAAAATATGCGCGAAATGCTAGACGGGGTGCGCTATGCGCCTGTTTCTGCGCGCTATAAAGTCTATATTATTGACGAGGTGCATATGCTCTCGACAGGCGCATTTAATGCGCTTTTAAAGACGCTGGAAGAGCCGCCCGATCATGCAAAATTTATTTTTGCGACGACCGAAATTCGCAAAGTGCCAATCACCGTGCTCTCGCGCTGTCAGCGTTTTGATCTGCGCCGCGTTGAGGCAGGGGAGCTATCCACTCACCTGAAAGGCATTTGCGAGAAAGAAGGCGCGCAAATATCTGAAGACGGGCTTGGCCTTATAGCGCGAGCCGCTGAAGGCTCTGTGCGCGATGCGCTCTCATTGCTGGATCAAGCGATTGTGCAGCGCCAAACGGATGCAGATATTGTGAGTTTTGAGCAAGTGCGCGATATGCTGGGTTTGGCGGATCGGGTGCGTGTTTTGGATTTATTCGCGCTGGCGGCTAAGGGCGATGCGCCTGGCGCGCTAGGCGAGATGCGCGCGCAATATGATCACGGGGCTGACCCGCTCGTCATCATGCGCGATATGCTTGATATTTGTCATGAAGTTAGCCGCGCAAAAGCGCTGGGAGAGGGGGCAGGCTTTGACGCGGCCCCTGACCAGATTGCAAGGCTAAGCGAGCTGGCTGAGCATTTGACCATGGGGCAAATAACGCGTCTTTGGCAAATGCTTTTAAAAGCGCATGCAGATGTGAAAATGGCGCCAACACCGCTGGCGGCGGCGGAAATGGCGCTATTGCGCATGAGCGTGGCCGCCGAGCTTCCCCCGCCTGAATGGGTGGCTAAGATATTGGAAACGCCCGGGGCGACGCAAATAGCGCCAAATCCGGCTCAATCAACTTCCGCTCAGTCAGCTCCTGCTCAATCGGCATCTGCTCAATCGACTCCCACCTCTTCATCACAGACGCCTTCATCACAGGCTTCTTCACTCCAAGATGGGCCTGATGAGATAGACGCGCCAATGTTGCAAAGCCAATCAAGCTTGGCTCCAAAACCGCATATGCAAATGGCAGATAAGGCGCATTTTTCAACGCTTAAAGAGATTGCCATTTATGCATTTGATAGCGGCCAGAAAAGCCTGTCCCATGATATTGAGCGCTATATTCGTCTGGTTAATTTCGCGCCCGGCAAGATCAGTTTTGCGCTAGAGCCAAATGCGCCGCCTCAGCTTGTTTATAATCTCAAAGAAGCGCTGCGGAATTGGACAGGGCAGGATTGGCAGATCATTGTCGATAGCGAGCAAAGCGGGGCGCAGACATTACGCGATCAAGCCCGCGCCGCTAAATTATCGCGCGATGAGCAAGAGAAAAACCACCCCGATATTATGGCAGCTCTGTCTGTTTTTTCTGGCGCGAAGGTCGTTGAAGTTCGCGACCGTCATGCCGATAATATAATTAAAGCTAATTTTAAGCCGAAAAATGGAGATGCTTAGATGAAAGATATTATGGGCCTGATGAAGCAGGCAAAGCAAATGCAAGCCAATATGGAAAGCGCCAAAGAAAAGGTGGCTGATATTGAAGCAGAAGGAAAATCAGGCGGTGGTCTGGTGAAGCTCACCTTGTCGGGCGGCGGAAATATGAGCGCTCTATCCATTGATCCATCGATGATTGATAAAGACGAGATTGAAGTGCTTGAAGATTTAATTATTGCCGCCTTTCATGACGCCAAAGCCAAGCTTGACGAGCAAAGCGCCAATGTGATGAAAGAGGCGATGGGCGGGATAGAGTTGCCGCCGGGGATGGGCTTTTAATATCACGCCTAATTTTCATAATTTTGATATCATGCTTATGAGACGCTAATGCCTTCTTCCACGGCCGGTCCTGAAATTGAGCGCCTCATTGGTCTTTTGGCTAAATTGCCGGGGCTAGGGCCGCGTTCGGCTCGGCGTGCGGCTTTGGCTTTGGTGAAAAACCGTAGCGGGCTTATGGAGCCTTTAGCCAGCGCGATGGCGCAGGCGGCTGACAAAATCTCGTCCTGCCAGACATGCGGAAATGTAGATAGCCAAAACCCCTGTCATATTTGCACAGCGCCCGCGCGCGAGACGGGCATTATTTGTGTTGTGCAAGAGGTGGGTGATTTATGGGCGCTGGAGCGCGCCGCCGCTTTTCGCGGACGTTATCATGTGCTGGGCGGGAGCTTATCTGCGCTTGACGGCATTCGCCCCGAAGACCTCAATATTGCCAGCTTAATTGACCGCGCGCGCCAAGAACAGGTTAATGAGGTGATTCTAGCGATGAATGCCACGGTGGATGGTCAAACCACGGCCCATTATATTACCGATAAGCTGGAGGCGTGTAATGTCACGGTCACTCGGCTTGCTCATGGCGTGCCTGTGGGCGGGGAGCTGGATTATCTTGATGATGGCACATTAAGCGCGGCGCTGCGCTCACGCAGACCCTTTTAGGTCATGACCTTTTTGACACGACATATCCCTCTGGGCACGCTCATATTGGTCAATCTTTTGCCCATAGGCGGCGTTTTATATTTGGGCTGGGATGTGAAAACTATCTTGGTTTTATATTGGCTCGAAAATGTGATTGTCGGAATTTATAATGTCATCAAATTAATGAGCTTGAGTGAGGCCGCGAATAAAAAAGTGGCCACAAGCTTGTTTTTTACAGCCCATTATGGCCTGTTCACGCTCATTCATGGCATGTTTGTATTTATCATGATCGGGGAGACTGCGGGGGGCGGGGGCCTAGATTCAAATGCCCAATTAGATTTTTCCGTCTTTTTTCAAGATCCGAGCTTGGCAGGGTCTAGCCTATTTTTGGCCGCGATTGGTCTTGTCATCAGTCACGGCATATCTTTGATTATCAACTTTTATGGACGCGGTGAGTATAAGACAACCCCGCGCGCCAAACAGATGATGATGCCATATCAGCGCGTCGTTATTTTGCATATTACTGTAATTATTGGCGGGGCATTTTTGGACGCCACAGGCGCGCCCATCGCTATGCTTTGCGTCTTGGTTGCGCTTAAAATTGGGATGGATATTGTCGCTCATTTAGCCAGCCATAAACAGGCCGCGCAAATGGTCCAGATTGAAGAAAATCCAAATAATGGAGAGCGCAGGTGAACTGGGCGAGCTATCATAATCTTGCGAGAAAAAGCGATGCTCCTTTATTTATCTTTGGTGACCACGCCTATAAATTCATCCCGCCAGAGTTAAATAAGCTTGGCCTGAGCGGGGATGATCTGACCCGTCATATTGCTTGGGATATTGGCTCTGCCGCTTTGGTCGAAAATATCTCTCGCCATTTTGGTAATTCAGCTCATATGGCGGCTCTCTCGCGGCTCGTGGTTGATATGAACCGAGAGCCAGAACGTGATGATGTGATTACGCGCATCAGTGATGGAACATTTATTCCCGGCAATGATAAGCTCAGCGCGGCGCAGCGCGCAGAGCGCTTAAATCTGCATGAGCAATATCATCAGCGCCTCTCTCATATGATTGAGGCGGAGCAGGCGCGCGGCTCATTCATTGTGTCATTGCATAGTTTTTGCCCGCACCCCAAAACAGGGCCCGCGCGCAATGTCCAAATTGGGCTGATGCATAAGGCGGATGAGCAAAGCGCGCTGCAGATACAGGCCCATCTTGGAGAGCTTGCCCCGCATTATGTGGTCGGGCTAAATGAGCCTTATTCTGCTCATGAATATAATTATTCAATGGATCGCCATGTTGTGCCGCGCGGTTTGCGCCATATAATTTTTGAAATTCGCCAAGACCTTTTAAGCGATGCTGACCGTATTGTAGATATGAGCGAATTACTGATTAAGGTTTTAACGCGCCTTATCTAAGCCTATTTAGGCCTTATAGGAGTCAATTATGCTGTGTGAAAATTCTACGCATTATGTGAATAAAACCGATATGTTTTCCAATTATCCTGACAGCTTTGAGCAGATGAGTGTCGGCATGGGCTGTTTTTGGGGCGCTGAACGTATCTTCTGGGAAATGGACGGGGTTTATACAACAAGCGTTGGCTATCAGGGCGGGGCGCATAATGCGCCAGATTACCGCCTTGTCTGTAACGGGGCGACGGGCCATGCCGAGGTTGTTCATATTGTCTTTGACCCCAGCAAAATTAGCTATGAGGCGCTGCTGAAAAGCTTTTTTGAAAACCATAATCCGACAACGCTTAATCGTCAGGGCAATGATAGCGGCACGCAATATCGCAGCGCCATTTATACTTATTCGGATGAGCAAATGAAGCGGGCCCTTGCGGCAAAAACGCGATATGAGGCCGCTTATATGGGCAAAGGATTTGGCGCTGTAACAACGCAGATAGAGCCAGCGGCGGCCTATTATCCTGCCGAGGATTATCATCAGCAATATTTGGCCAAAAACCCTAGAGGCTATTGCAATCACGGGCCAACAGGTGTGGCCTGCGCCATACCGGCGGCTTAAAACGCTCAATGAAGGACGCTCATTGATTATTGAATTCACGAAAGCAAGCTGTCTTTTAGGCGATTTTTTATTTGTGCTCTTAAGGTTAGCCGAATTCAGACAGATTGATCTTGCTTGCATTTCAGGGTGTTTTATTGGTTCAGTAAGAATCTAAGGTTATCATATAGAATGATAAAAAATACGCTCGGTTTATCTCCTAGATTATTTAAAATACACTATGTCTTTATGACTTGTATATCCGTTCTTATATTGACGGCATTCATTCCATTTATCCTTAAAGTTTTTGGAGTTGAATTTCTTCCCAATTCTGAGCCTTTATTGCGTCTGCCAACATGGTCACACTGGGTAATTGGGGCTGCATTAGCTTTGCCCTTAAGTATTTTACTCGTTTACATAGCTGTAGTTTGTTTTTCTGATTCCAAAATCAAAGAAGGATTCATATTTTTATTTTCTAGCATTACATCCTCATTCATGGTGGGGGCTTGTAGCCATTTACTCTTGGGAGCGACGGTCCCGATGCTGCATACAATTATCTTTGGGGCAGAAGGGCACATCGAGTATAAAATGAGGGATTCCTACGATAGATACGGTAGATTTGGTTGCGATGGTGGTATCGCTGTGGAGACCAAAGTTATTCGTCATTCTATACTTTGCGGCATGAAGTTAGAGGCAAACCATGGTCTTCCATTAGGAAGAAGAGGGCTTCCAAAAAAAGGCGCAACTATAATAGTTTATGGACGAACAAGCCGTGCAGGCGTTTTTTATACCTCTTTCGAAGCTATCCCAAATCTAGAATATGATTTGCCAATATCAGAATAGATGACCCCATTCAATGACTCTGCTGAGGACAACAATGGAGGCTCTTAATAGAGCCTCCTAATTGAGCGTGCTAAGCGCGCCTTTTAATGGCCCGATTTTTTACTATCAAGATGGGCGTTGACGGCCTCCAGCCCAGCTTTCTCTGTATCGGCGCCTAAAATCTCAGCTTCTTTTTGTAGCCAAAGCCGCTTTTGATATTTTATGGAAATGATGTCTGTAATGACCAAAACAAAGATCACCAGATAGAAGCTAGATTTGCTCATGGCGTCGATGGGATATCCAAAGATTTTCATATGCGCCAGATGCGCGCCTTCTGTGACGAGTAAGACGCCCACCAAAAAGAGGATAAACAGGCCCATAACCTCATACATGCGGTTCTTTTTGAGGAAGTTGGTTACGGCATCGGCGAGCAATAACATCGCAATGCCTGACATGATAATCGCAATAGCCATGAGCGGAACTTGATAGGTCGTGGTTTTCACGCCCTCTACAACAGAGGTTTCACTGGCGATCGCCATAGCGGAGAGGATAGAGTCAAATGAGAATACAAGGTTCATAATCACGATAAGCGCCAAGGCTTTGCCAAAGCTGACTTTGCGATTTCCTTCGCTATGTTCGATATGCTCGACAGAGAGCAAATGGCTAATCTCTTTCACCGCCGTATAGATGATAAAGGCCCCGCCTACGAGGGTGACAAGCGATTGCAGGGTAAAGTCACCGTAGAAAAAGTTTCCGCCATCAAGAACAAAGAGCGGTTTAGCGAGCGCGCCAAAGGCGAGAACGATGAGGACAAGCAGCACAATTCGAAAAACCATGGCAATGATAATGCCTAATTTGCGAACTTTGCTGGCTTTTACGGGGTCGCCGACCTTATTGGATTCAATGGCGATATAGAGCAAATTGTCAAAGCCCAATACGGCTTGGAGCATGACTAACATAAGTAGGGTAAATAGGCTTTGTAGCGTAAATAACCCTTCGAGATTGAAAAACTGTTCCATAATATTCCTCGCCTCACATCCAAATGAAGATTGATTTGCATATAGGCTAACCTGCTTCGCGAAAACTGCAAAATAAAACTTAAAAATCGTTTTGGGTGTGAGCTTAGTCACAGTCCGCTTGGCGCTATATTGTTATGGGTGAAATATAGGTTAAGCGGGGCGCGTGACTGGGTTTGGCTGTGTACGGCACAGCCAACCCATATTCTCAATCCGCGAGAGCTTGCATCTTAGGTGCAAGGAATGGGGCGCGGCACATCTGGCGGTTATGATTGATTGGGCGAGCCAACTTGCTTTTTTGGCAATTTCGCAAGCTTGGCCCGCTTTGTGGGCAATTAATTATTTAGCGGCTGGATGTGCCGTGTTTCATATGTGATGTCGCTCCCTCTTGGCTATATGCAAAAAATGGCATATGCTTTTGTCAATAATGACGGCGTCTAAACTTATTGAGGATAACTATGCTAAAGCAAACTGCATCAGCTACATCCAAAGCTACAGGTACGGTCATGGCGGGATTTAATATCCCTGACCCACAAGACATTCCTCAGATTAAAGATAAGGTGAGCCAAGATGAGTGGCAATTGCGGTGTGATTTGGCCGCAACTTACCGGCTTTGCGCCTTGCATGGTTGGTCTGATTTGGTCTTTACCCATATCTCCGTGCGCCTTCCAGATGAGCCTGATGAGGCGGGACAGATGCAGGAGCGTTTTTTAATTAATCCTTACGGCGTGATGTTTGAAGAAATGACGGCGTCCTCTTTGGTGAAAATCGACCTAGATGGAAAAATCTGCCAAGACACACCCTATTTTGTCAATCCTGCAGGTTTTACAATTCATAGCGCTATTCATAGTGCGCGCGCTGATGCGGGCTGTGTTATCCATGTGCATACGGCTTATGGCGTGGCGGTCTCTATTCAGAAAAAGGGCCTACGCCGTTACAGCCAATTTTCCATGCAAGTGCAGGATGATTTAGCCTATCATGATTATGAAGGCATTGCGTTGGAGCTGGATGAGCGCGAACGTATCGTCAAAGATTTAGGCCCCAAAAAGGGCCTGATGATGCTGCGCAATCATGGGACTTTGGCGCTGGCTCCAACCTGCGGGACAGCCTTTTTGCGCATGTATTTTTTGGAAAATGCCTGCAAGACGCAAATTCTAGCCCAAGCAGCGGGCGGGGAAGAGCATCTACATGAAGAGAGCGCGCAAATGGGCCATAAGGTTTATATGCAAGGCGCGGCTGCCTTTGTGCCGGGGATGGGCGATAATTTGGTCTGGCCCGGCTTGATGCGCAAATTAGCGCGCGCAAACCCCGGATATGATTATTAAGCTCTGATGGAGCTGGGCGGTGTTAACAGCCCATCCATGATGGCTTCATCCATCACGGCCTTTTATGCCAGCCTGACAGGCGGCCTATCGCACTGCGATAGGCGCGCTCTGCGCTAAAGCCATATTAGAAATTAGCAGACAGCCCAAAATGGACAGTGATCGGCGGGCTTTGATTGGCAAACACCTCTTGATAATCCTCATCGAGCAAATTCTCTGCGCGGAAATGCAGAGCGAGTGTTTCATCTAGCCTATAGCGTAGCTTGGTGCTGACAAGCGTATAGGAGTCCAATGTGACTCTCTGAAACGCTACAAAGTCCGTATCAATTTGACTGCCTGTATAATTGGCGGTCAGGTTCACATCTAGCTTAGGACTGGCCTGCCAATCCGCGCTAAGATGCGCTATCCATTCAGGGCGGCGCACTTCAGTTACGTTATTTTCTTCACTATCAAGCCATGTGCTGCTGGCACGTAGTGATAGCCTATCTGTAAAGGCCCAGCGCCCTTCAAACTCTACGCCTTCGCGTGTGCTATCTGTATCGCGATTATCAACTGTATCAGCGGATAAGCGTGTACTAAAGTCTGGTGTAAAATCCCCAAAGACGGTGAAAATCTCATTTTCAAGATCGGATTGGAAATAGTCTAGCGAGACAAACCCTTTATCAAAGCGGTGAGTATAGCCCAGATTAAAACCAAGGCTCTCTTCGGCTTCCAAATCGGGATTGCCAATAAGGGCCGCGGCGATTTGATTGTTGCCATCTAAGAAAGTTGCGCCCGGCGTAAAGCCAAATAATTCAATTAGTGTCGGGTTTTTCACGCCCGTTCCGATTGAGGCGCGCAGATTTCCAGGCCAATTTGGCAGCTCATAATTCGCCCCTAACGTCCATGTGGTGCTATCCTCAAAGAGGGAGTTAAAATCGTGACGAGCTGAGGCTGTCAAAGAGAGCGGGCCATTATCTGGGGCGTAGCGATAATCAAGGGCGAGAGACTGGCTATCATTGTCGCCTTCTATGCTAGATCCATTTCTATAAGCCTGCTCTTCGGCTTCGATAAGGCCTGTAATATTATGCGCTTTTTGGCTCCATTTAGCTGTCCAGCTAATCTGGCTCTGATCTGCTTTAAGACTATTTCCAAAACTGTCTGTTTGGGTGTCTTGATATGAGGCGTTGATGAGATGGCTGAGCGCATTTGTGTCAAAACTGGCTGATAAGCGCGCGGCATGAATATCTCGGTCTAATGTATTGTCTGAACTGCCAAAGGCAGGCGATGAGTCAAACTCGCTATCTAAAGACGAATAATTATAAGAGCCAGACAGAACGGCAGGGCCAACATTTAGCTTTGAAAAGCCAAGGCCAACACTGCGCTGGCTATGGCCGTCATCTTCATCGCTTAAGGCTGAAATATCAAATCCATCCGTGTCTATTGCGCTGGCATTTAAGTTAATCTGGGCAAGGTCAGTCACAAAGCGCGCGGAAGCACTGCCCTGTATGGTGTGAAGCGTGCCCGCCTCAAGATTTAGGGTGATGTCAGTATCTTTGAGGGGAGCGGAGGCGGGCGTGGATGTGCCATTATGAGTTATAATATTTATCACGCCGCCAATCGCATCTGAGCCATAAAGGGCGGACGCCTCGCCGCGTAGCACTTCGATGCGGACAATATTAGCCGCAGGGATAGCTGCAAAATCAAAGGCGCCGTCAGAAGGGTTGGCCACTTCAACACCGTCAATTAAAACCAAGACATGGTTAGCTTCGCTGCCGCGTAGGCGGATTTGAGTGATCTGTCCTGGCCCGCCAGTGCTGGAGACGGCAATACCCGGAAGGCTGCGCAGTAAATCAGAAACATAATCGGCATCGCGCTTATTAATATCAGTTTCGGTGAGGACTGAAACTGGCGCGCTCAGCGTATTTATAGATGTATTGCCAATTCTTTGGCCAACCGTTACGACTTCACTTAGCGCGAGCGAGGTTTGCGCAAAGCTTGGCGTAGATAAGATAGTCAGGCTTGCGCCTAGTAGTAAAAAACGTGTCATAATCAAACGACTCCATATCGCGCAAAGCATAGGCCTTGCACGGGGTTAAGATAAGTGTCGTCATTGGATGCAGCTTGGCTGCAATGATCCATGCCCTCCGGTGCATCCCGCCCGGCCAGCTCTGGCGACGTTATTGGCAGGTCTTCTGACTTAGAGCTAAATCACAGCGCCGCGCCTTCCCAAGTGGATTTCCTAAAAAGAAATACACGAAGTGGCTTTTGCGGAGCTACTCACTCATCACAGCTGCGGGAGCAGTTGGGGGGTCTCGCCCCATTCCCTATTATTGCCCAGTTACGGGCCACCAATGAGCGCGCTTATAAAGATCACGCTTTATTGGGCAAGGGTTTTATAATTCTTTTTTAGGGGTCTTTATTTGGGCTTTGTCATTAGCTTGGGCTCCTTTAAGCTTGGCTATATGAAACTGATTTTGCGCTATATTCAGATATTTGCCTTGCTTATTATGATAGGGGGGGCTGGCGCGGCTACGGGGTGCAAAGCTGCGCCAAAGATAGGTTCAGATTCATCTGGGAGCGGGTTTTTTAAAGGCAGGCTTTATACGCAACCAGATATTCCTCACGCTCAGCTTGGCGATAATGTTACCCCTATCTCCTATGCGCTTGATCTGACGATTGATCCGCGCGAGGATCACATGTTTGGTTTGGTGACAATAAATGTTGATATTGCCCAGCCGACAAAAGCTATCTGGATTCACGCTAAAAATATTGAGGTGAGCGAGTGCTATATTGTGCAAAATGATCAGCTTATAAAGCTTGATTTCACGCCAATAGATAGCGCGCTCGCTCCGTCAGGTATTGCGCAACTCACAAGCGAGCAGACTTTAACGGCAGGGGCAGGGCAGATAACGTTCATCTATTCTACGCCCTATAATCTCGCGCTAAACTCAGCCTATAAGGTGAGCCGTGATGGGGATGATTATATTCTAACCCAGTTTGAAGCGCTGGGCGCGCGCGAAGCCTTTCCAAGCTTTGATGAGCCGCGCTTTAAAGTTCCATTTGATGTGACGATTACAGCGCCATCTGAATATACGGTTTTTGCCAATATGCCGCCTCTGGCCGTTAGCGATAAAGGGGCGGCGTGGAGCCAGCATGTTTTTGCCCGCACGCCCGCCTTGCCAACCTATTTGCTCGCCTTTGGGGTTGGGCCGTGGGATGTGGCGCGCCATGAACCGATTGCGCCAAATGATATTCGCGCGCGCCCTATTGAGCTACGCGGTGTCGCCGCCAAGGGCGAAGCTAAAAATATGCAATATGCGCTGGAGAGAACGGCGGGGCTTTTGGCGGAATTTGAGCGCTATTTTGAAAGCGAATATCCTTATGAAAAGCTAGATTTGATTGCAGCGCCAGATTTTGCTTATGCCGCTATGGAAAATCCGGGCGCGATTGTTTACCGCGAATATTTAATGCTGCTTAATGAAGAGTCTGCGCAAACCCAAAAAGATAGCTATATGCGCGTCCATGCCCATGAGCTGGCCCATCAATGGTTTGGCAATTTGGTGACGCCTATTTGGTGGGAAGATATTTGGCTCAATGAAGCCTTTGCGACATGGCTGGGCAATAAAATGGCGGCGCGTTTTGAACCAAACCGCGTTCATGAGCGCGTGACGCTTAATAGCTCTTTGAGCGCGATGGAGCTAGATAGCCTGCCATCAACCCGCGCTGTGCAAGAGCCTCTCTTGCGCTCTGAAAATGTCATAGATCAATTTGACGCCATCACCTACCGCAAGGGCGGGGGGGTATTATCCATGATTGAAAGCTATCTTGGCGAGCAGGCTTTTCAAAAGGGCGTGCATTTATATATGCAGCGCCATGCGGGCGGCATTGCCTCAAGTGATGATTTCTTTGACGCTCTTGCTGAGGGCGCAGGCGATGCGCAAATTGTCCCTGCGCTTAAAAGCTTTGTGGATCAGCCGGGCCTGCCGCTCATTTCAATATCTGTTGATGAGACTTCTAGCGATAAGGACGTGGCAATTAGAATGACGCAATCGCGTTACGCGGCGCTAGGTGCAAAAATAGAGGGCGCAAATATAGATCAAGAGCAGAGCTGGATCATTCCGCTATGTCTGCGCATCGGATATGAGGGGCAAAAAGCAGGCGCGAATGAAGATAAAAAAGAATGCCTGCTTTTGACAGATAAAACACAAAATCTTGTTTTAGATAAGTCTGAAGACGCTAAGCCGCTTTGGATTATGCCTAATGTGGACGGAGCGGGATATTACCGCTTTGCTCTTAGCCCTCAATTATGGCGCTCTTTGCTCTTAAGGCTTGATCACTTAAGCGAGCGAGAAATGAGCGTTGTGCTCGATAGCTTGATAGCTAGCTTTAAAATGGGCGATATAGAACCCGCGATTTTCCTAGAGGGTATAACGCGCTTTGCGGGGCTTGCCGATCATGAAACCGCGCAAAGCGCAGGCGATGTTTTAGACTGGATGAGCCAAATTATTACCCCAGAGGCGCGCCCTGATCTCGCGCGGTTTACGCGCGCCCTATATGGTGAAAAATATCTCCAGCTTATAGGCGGCAAAAAAGCGTCGATTGATGCTCATGCCCCTATCATGGCCCAGCGCTTGATCCTCTTCGGTGAAGATGAAGCTTTGGAGCGCAGTTTTGCCAAACAAGGCGCGCTCTATTTAGGGCTTGAGGGAGCAGAAAATAAGGTAGCTATAGACCCTAGCTTTCTCAAACTTGCGCTCATATCCGTTATGAGACAGCACGGGCAAGAGGCGCTGGAGCCGCTCTTGCAGCTTGCCCAATTTGGCAGCGCTTATGAAAAAAACCAAGCTGTGGCCGCGCTCGGATATGTCAATGATGAGCCGCTCGCGGCTAGGCTGCTAGATATAATCGGGCCAGAGCAGAGCGTTTTGACAGGGCGTCAGGCCAGCACAGTGCTGTCTACATTAATGGATAATCGGGACGTAAAATCTATGACATGGGACTGGTTTAAAGGTAATTTTGATGTCTTTTTAGAGCAAAATGTCGCCGATATTCGCAAAGCCACAATTTCGCGCATCTTTGAAGGGTGTAGCCGCGCGGAGCGTGAAGATGCCGCGCAATTTTTTACGTCAAAAGCGGCGCTTATGCCAGGCTATGAGCGCAGCCTTGCGCAAAGCTTGCAAAGCATTGACTTATGCACCGCTCTAAAGGAAGAGACGGGACAAAGCTTAAATAGGGCTTTGAAGGCGCGGCCTTAAAAGCCGCATATAATTATTTTGGAGCATCTATGTATTGCGTAGCATATCTTTTTTCAGTCAAAACGGACATTCCAGATTTTGAAAATCGGTTTAAGGAGTGCTGGACAGCGATCAGTAAATATTTTCAAGATGAGGCGGGCTGCGGGGCAACGCATTTAACGCGCACCCACGAAGAGGGTGTATTTTGCGCCTATGCGCAATGGCCATCTATGGAGCTTTATACGGCGTCGCGGGAAAATCCGCCTCGTCAGGATTTTATGGCATATCAAATGGAATGGGCGGAGCTAATTGAACATACAGAGCTTGTTTTTGAAGGCGAAACCATCGTTGAGATATAAGGCTAAATCGCAAATTATTTTTGCTTTTTTAAGCGGCTGCCACGCAGTTGATATGCGTCAAATATTTGCTCGCTAACTCTCTATTAACTCTAAATCTACGCATATTTTTAAGTCTTATAGTCTATCTTGAAAAGCTAATCGATTTTCGGGGATGCAATATGTCTAAGATGTTAGTGAATAAAACTGCCGGTTTTTTAAATAGATTTTATGAAGAGAAATCTGGCAATGTCGCTATTATGTTTTGCGGTACAATTTTTGCCGTTATGGCAGGAGTCGGCCTAGCTGTGGATTATGCAGGGATGCAAAGCGCACAGACCGAATTGCAGAGCCAAGTTGACGCCGCTGTTTTAGCCGTTGTTTTATCTGGTGAAGATGATCCAGCTAAGCAAAGAACACTTGCGCATGAAATCATGATTCAAAATGGCTATTCCGCTAGTTTACCAGAGCCTAATATTATATATGCCGAGGCGGGCGATCTAACGGTTAGCGCGAAGGCTTCATATGATGTAACACTTATGGGCTTATTTGGCGAAAACATGAAAACGATACAAGCCGATGCCTCCTCTATTCTTGCGCAAAATAACACCGTTGAATTGGCGCTTGTTTTGGACACAACGGAATCTATGGGAGAGGATGGAAAGATTGAGGCTTTGCGTTCAGCAACTAATAGCTTGATTGAATCTGTTAGCTCTGCCCCAGA
>JALZUP010000394.1 GCA_023301505.1 Robiginitomaculum sp. | reverse complement strand
TTACTCAATAATTTTACCAACAACGCCGGCGCCGACTGTGCGGCCACCTTCGCGGATAGCGAAGCGAAGCTTCTCTTCCATAGCAATTGGTACGATAAGCTCAACATTGATGTTAACATTGTCGCCCGGCATAACCATCTCAGTTCCGCTATCAAGCGTCACAACACCTGTCACATCCGTTGTACGGAAATAGAACTGAGGACGATAATTGTTAAAGAACGGCGTATGACGGCCACCCTCATCCTTGGTTAGGATATAGGCCTCGCCCACAAATTTCGTATGCGGGGTCACAGAACCAGGCTTACATAGAACCTGACCACGCTCAACATTCTCACGGTCAATACCGCGAATAAGCGCGCCAATATTGTCACCAGCTTCGCCGCGATCAAGCAGCTTGCGGAACATTTCAACACCCGTACATGTCGTCTTTTGCGTATCTTTAACGCCAACGATTTCAATCTCGTCGCCAACATTAACAGCGCCGCGCTCAACACGTCCTGTCACAACAGTACCACGACCAGAGATAGAGAACACATCCTCAATAGGTAGAAGGAAAGGCTCATCAATCGCGCGTGGCGGCTGAGGAATATATGTATCGACGGCTTCCATCAATTTCTTGATAGACTCTTCGCCGATTTCAGGGTCACGGCCCTCAAGAGCGGCAAGCGCTGAGCCAGCAATAACTGGAATGTCATCACCCGGGAAATCATAAGAGCTTAGAAGCTCACGAATTTCCATTTCAACAAGCTCTAAAAGCTCCTCATCATCAACTTGGTCAACTTTGTTCATGTAAACAACAAGAGCTGGAACACCAACCTGACGCGCCAAAAGGATATGTTCGCGCGTTTGCGGCATAGGGCCGTCCGCTGCGTTCACAACCAAAATGCCGCCATCCATTTGCGCCGCGCCAGTGATCATGTTCTTAACATAGTCGGCATGACCCGGGCAGTCCACGTGAGCATAATGGCGATTATCCGTTTCATATTCAACGTGAGCCGTTGAAATAGTGATACCACGCGCACGCTCTTCAGGAGCGCCATCAATCTGGTCATAATCCTGAAAATCACCAAAATATTTGGTGATCGCAGCCGTCAAGGTTGTCTTGCCGTGATCAACGTGACCAATCGTGCCAACATTGGCATGCGGCTTATTACGTTCAAACTTTTCTTTAGCCATCTTTGTCTCCGAGTGCTTTTAGGAGGTTAAAATATTAAATTCTCTATGTGTCAGACGCGATTTACGCGCCTGTCTGCTTGGAAATCACTTCATCAGCAACCGCTTGCGGTGTCGCTGCATAGTGATCAAATGTCATTGTAAATTGGGCGCGGCCCTGTGTTTTAGAGCGAAGATCATTCACATAACCAAACATATTGGCCAGAGGAACCATCGCATTAATCACATTGGCGTTTCCGCGCATCTCAGTGCCCTCAATCATGCCGCGGCGTGAGTTCAGATCACCAATAACGTCGCCCATATAATCTTCAGGCGTCACAACTTCGACCTTCATGATAGGCTCTAAGAGCTTCATTTTGCCCTCAACTTTAATCTGGCGAAATGCCGCGCGAGACGCAATTTCAAAAGCCATCACAGAGGAGTCAACATCATGATAGGCGCCGTCATAAAGCTCAGCCTTAAAGTCAATGACAGGGAAGCCCGCCAATAGACCTGATTCCGCCATAGAACGAATGCCCTTTTCAACGCCAGGGATATATTCTTTTGGAACATTACCGCCAACAACTTTAGACTCAAAGACAATGCCTTCGCCCGGCTCAAGCGGCGTAAAGTTGATCTTTACGCGGCCAAACTGACCAGAACCACCAGATTGCTTTTTATGTGTGTAATCAATATCGACAGGAGCCGCCAAAGCTTCACGGTAAGCCACTTGAGGCTGACCAATATTGGCCTCAACACCAAATTCACGCTTAAGACGATCAACAAGAATATCCAAGTGAAGCTCGCCCATACCCGCCATAATCGTCTGACCAGATTCATGGTCAGTCGAAACGCGGAATGACGGATCTTCAGCCGCCAGACGCTGTAGGCCAATACCTAGCTTTTCTTGGTCGGCCTTAGATTTAGGCTCAACGGCAATTTCAATAACCGGATCTGGGAATTCCATACGCTCTAGAATAACAGGCTTGTTTTGATCACACAGCGTATCACCCGTTGTTGAACCCTTAAGACCCGCAACAGCGATAATATCGCCCGCATAAGCCTCCTGAATGTCCTCACGGTCATTAGAGTGCATCATCATCATACGGCCAACACGCTCTTTTCTCTCTTTAACAGAGTTAAGCAATGTCGTGCCTGTTTCCAGCTTGCCAGAATAAATACGGCAGAAGGTCAATGTACCAACAAATTTGTCGTTCATGATTTTAAAAGCCAGCATAGATAGCGGCTCATCATCAGACGCTGGACGTGTTGTTTCCTCGCCCGTTTTAACATCAATGCCAGAAATCGCAGCAATATCTAGCGGGCTTGGCAAATAAGCCACAACAGCATCTAGCAAAGGCTGAACACCTTTGTTTTTAAAGGCCGTACCACAGAATACAGGAACAACTTTACCCGCGATTGTCGCCTCGCGAACAAGACGCTGAATAGTCTCCACATCAGGCATTGTGCCTTCAAAATAGGCCTCCATGACCGCATCATCCATATCAGCAACAGCTTCAATTAGCGCTTCGCGATATTCAGTGACCTTGTCAGCCATATCGGCTGGCACGTCGATTGTGTCATATTTTGCGCCCAAACCAGAATCGTCAGCCCAAACATAAGCGACATTCTTAACCAGATCGACTACGCCCTTAAACTCATCTTCAGCGCCGATAGGCAACTGCATCTCAAGAGCATTACCACCCAAACGGTCTTTAACAGACTGAACAGAGGCGTAGAAATCCGCGCCAAGCTTGTCCATTTTATTGATAAAGATCATGCGCGGCACGTTATATTTGTCAGCCTGACGCCAAACAGTCTCTGTTTGCGGCTCAACACCCGCATTGGCATCTAAAAGCGCAACCGCGCCATCCAAAACACGCAGCGAGCGCTCAACTTCAATCGTGAAGTCAACGTGACCCGGTGTGTCAATAATATTAAGGCGCTTGCCCGCCCAAAAACAGGTCGTCGCAGCAGAGGTAATTGTAATACCGCGCTCTTGCTCCTGCTCCATCCAGTCCATTGTGGCCGCGCCATCATGAACTTCAGCAATTTTATGGTTTTTACCCGTATAATAGAGAATGCGCTCTGTACATGTGGTTTTACCCGCATCGATATGCGCCATAATACCAAAGTTACGGTAATCTTTTAAATCGTATTCGCGTGCCATAATCTTAGACCTAAACCAATTCTACCAACGGTAATGTGAGAATGCACGGTTGGCCTCAGCCATTTTGTGCGTGTCTTCGCGCTTTTTAACAGCAGCGCCGCGGCTATTGCTCGCATCAAGCAATTCACCCGCTAGGCGTTCGCGCATCGTATTCTCATTGCGAGAGCGAGAGGCAGAAACCAACCAGCGAATAGCAAGGGCCTGACGGCGCTCAACACGAACCTCAACAGGAACCTGATAAGTTGCACCACCAACACGGCGAGAGCGAACCTCAACAGATGGCTTAATATTATCAAGCGCATCGTGGAACACACGAATAGGCTCGCTACGGCTTTTATCCTCGACGATATCAAGCGCGCCATAGACAATTTTCTCGGCGACAGACTTTTTACCATCAAGCATGATAGCATTCATAAATTTGGACAGGACCAAATCGTTAAATTTCGGATCAGGAAGAATTTCCCGTTTCTCGGCGCGATGACGACGTGACATAGTACTCTACCCTTACTTAGGACGCTTAGCGCCATATTTGGAACGACGCTGACGACGATCTTTAACACCCTGCGTATCAAGCACGCCGCGAAGTACGTGATAACGCACACCCGGCAAATCTTTTACGCGGCCGCCGCGAAGCAGCACAACACTATGCTCTTGCAGATTATGGCCCTCACCCGGAATATAGCTCACAACCTCAAAACCGTTCGTCAAACGCACCTTAGCGACTTTACGCAGGGCGGAGTTCGGTTTCTTTGGCGTGGTTGTGTAAACGCGCGTACATACGCCACGTTTTTGCGGACATGCCTCTAGCGCCGGAACCTTGTTCCGCTTGGGCTTGGGTGTCCGCGGCTTGCGGATAAGCTGTTGAATAGTCGGCATTTAAGCACCTTGAATTCTGTTCTAAGCCCAATTGGGCTACGATTGTTCTACGCAAATAAGCAAATATGCTGCCCCTTCACCCAAATTTGAGTGAAATAGCGGCCCATTTGCAACAAAACGCATCCACGGCTCCAAATTAAGCGGAGCAATAAATGCGGCTCATATCTTCATTTTTCTATTCGCGAAAAGGTTTCTACGGCAACCCGCAGACGACATTCCGACGAATGATGGCCGTATAGGACGAGATTCTATGGCCGTCAACAGGAGTCTGGCACTTTTCGCCTTGAATTTACTGTCTGAATTTACTGTGAGTTTTGCGGCGCGGCTTTTGAGCCACTTTTCAGCGGGTTTTACGCCGATTTCTTGGCAATATAGCCAATAATAAAGCAAATGAAGCAGGTTTTAAGCCGCGACCAGCTAGGCCTAGCCTCCAACAGGGGTTAAAACGCTGCTAAATCGCCACATTGCTGCTAAATCGCCGCACTAAAGATGCTTTAGCGTATAGCAGCCACATCAACGGCCCGCGCGCGCTCTATTTGCGCCGTAGCGGCCCCGATTTTCAAATCCAGCATTTTACGGCCCAGCTCAGGATTCGCTTTCCAATAGCTACCTGTCGCCCCGCTGCTTTGCTTAGTCTGCAGAAGTTTATCCGCGCGCACCCCTTCCGGCATGGCTGCCATTAGCTCGGAGGTGTCCCGCATACCCGCATGATAACCGATTCCCTCTTGGCTATAGCCTTGCTCTTTGAGCCAGGCTGTTTGGCCATTACTGCTATAATAGTCCGTCACATGAAGAATGTGCTGATGAGGGGCTATCTGCGCGGCTAGCTTATCCACGGCGAGTTGCTGCGCATCAACGCTGCTGCCGCTATCACCCATTATATATATATGAGTAAAGCCATGCTGATAAAGACTCTTGGCCGTATCTTCGAGCACCATCTCAAACACCTCTTCGCGCACGGATATAGTTCCAGCATAATTCATATGCCCTTCTGGAGGGCTTATGCGGCCCTCTGGCACATAATCTATAACGGGGGCGATCAATGTTTGCCCCAAGCGAGACGCAATTTCGGTAGAGGTATGTTTAATCACGCCCTTATGTTTACCCAGCACAACATGTAGGCCATTTTGCTCAACCCCGCCCGTTGGAATAATGACGCTGCGATAGCCCGCCTCAAGCGAGGATCCAACTTCATCCCATGTCAGCTCTTCTAGGTGCAAGCTGGGCGGCGCGAAAGACTCCTCGGCCAAAGACGCGCCGCCAAGACCTAATAGCCCTGCCGCGCAGGCCACGGTCATAAATTTATATCGCGGAAAGGCTTTTTTGAACGGAGCAATATAGCAATCATAAGCCGAGGCAAAATCTTTGGCCTCACCATCAGGCAAACCCAATTCTATATGCTCATCCTTGGCGGGAATATAATGAGTTTTAAACATCTTATCCCAGAACGCAAAAACAAGGCCCATATTTTTGTCAAAATGCTTTTCTATCGAACTATGATGCAATTGATGCTGCACAGGACTAATCAACCAGCGGTCCAGCACACGCCCATAAGACAGGCGAATATGAGAGTGGCGCAAATTATAACCCGCAAGATAAAAGACCAGCAGGACAAGATTTAACGACCCCAAAGTCCAAATCGAAAATGGCGAAGAGAAAAAATAGCTAAATATAGCATGCACAAATGCCGTCCCCACACCCACCAACATGCCATTTAATATGAGATCAACGGGGTGCTGACGATAAAGCGTCATCGGATTTAGCACTTCGGCAGCATGGTGGACTTTGTGAAATTGCCATAAAAAAGGAACTTTATGAGACAAATAATGCCCAAAGAAAATCATGAAATCCACAATCAGAATCATAGAGACAAAATAGGCCAGCCCTATGCCCTTCGGCGCAAAAGTCATAGCGGGTAAGGAGAGCCATGTCAGAGCAGAGAGGGAAAGCGCCAAAAATTTTGGATAAACAATCGCGATCATCGGAGCAAAAAGAAGCAACATAACAAATGCATTGATCACGAAATAGCTATAATCCACCCATGAGGAGCGCGATAGCCAGACTTTTTTAGGAAAAACAAAGCGCGCAAAACCGATGAGTGACCAATCTTTGCCCGTATCGCGCAGATAGCTGACAAATGCGAGCAGCAAGGCACTTAGCAAAAACACCCAATATGTCCGCTTACTCATTGACGTAAAATGCTCTCCCAAAAACTGGGCAATCGCGCTTATAATTGAAATGAATATGTCCATATATCCTCACCTTTTGAGGACTTGTAGCAAGATTGAGCAAATTATTACTTAACACCTGCTCCGCAAATGTGATTTTCGGATGGCGTTATTTTGGAAATGCCAACGTACCGCCTCGCTGATAAAGACCGCACCTCACCAATAAAGAGAAAAAATAATTCAAATTTCTCCTAAGGCCTGAAATTGGCCCAAGCTTTGCAAAGCCTGTCTCAAATTGTCACGAAATGAGATTGCAAGAGATTTTATAATGTTTAACCAAACGCCATCAAACCCCAGACCGACATTCCCCGCGCCCGTTCCCGCAATAGCGCCTAATATAGCCGCTAAGCCGCAGCCAAGCTTTAGCAAATACCCGACTGCCCCACAGCCACAGCCAATACAGGCAACACAGCCAATACAGGCAGCGTCAAAGCCAGTACCAGCGCCAGCGCTAGCGCCCGCAGAGGCTCAAAAAGCGGTTCAAAACAATTTGGAAAGCTTACTCCCCGCCAATAAGGCCAATATTGACAGCTCACAACTGGCAAAAGCTCCACAGCTCACTCAAGAGGCTGTCACCGCCCTTGAGATTTCAGCCTTGAAGGCCAAAGCGCAGCAATTAAAAAATGCGACGCAAACTAGCTCTCAATCACACGAGGCCCAATCCGAGTCACCGCTGAATATGCGCCTGACTATGCGCGATGCCCTTATTATGCTCGACCGTGATATTCCGCGCGCCATCAGCGTCATAACGACCAAGCATAGCGCCTATCCTTATGGCTATCTTAAAGATGGCGATGCCTTTGGTGTTTTTTTGCAGTCTCCGTCACTGATTGCGCTATTGCGCTGCGCCCAAACAGCCAAGCTTGAGAGCCTGCCTCTCAGTGAAAAACTGCCCGAACTTGCTGTGCCGCGCACTGCCTATATTCTGTCTAGCGTTGCCGAAGAGCTCAAAGCCAAAGGCATCGAAATTACCGCTCAGCCACAAGACTACATTAAAGCCAAAACCAAAGTGCACACAGCATATGCCATGTCTGAAATCATCGAAGACTATCTCAGCGCGCTGGCCCCTGATGACGCTTTGTCGACCTTAATGAGCGTAATGGACTAAGCTAACACGCTCCCCGCGTTCTATGTGCTACATGTTCATGGCTCGAAATATATATTGACCCGTCTAAAATTAAGCCGCTGCTAACCTTAACCCTTAGCAGCGGTTTTATCTGTTTAGGCTAGGCTTATCTCTAAGCTGGGCAGTGGGCGTTTTTTACACGCATTTTAAGCGTCCCCGCCCAGCTTAAAACCGCGATTATTTTGCGCGTTTGGGTAGCTCGGCATATTTGCCGAGCCGCTTTTGAGCTTTGGCCGTAATCGCCTCTTGCATCTCGGCGGGGAGGAGCATCGACATATTCCACAGCGCAATATTATCAAGTGTGTCTGCTGTGCTATGGTCGCGGCTATAAGTAATCACCCGTTTACAGCCATAAACCGCCATTGGCGGTTTGGAGGCAATATTGCGCGCTATATCCAGTACGGCGGACATCATCTCCTCATGGCTTTCATAAATCGCATTATAAAGCCCCCGGCGCTCACATTCCTCCGCCTCCATGCGCCGCCCCGTATAAGCCAGCTCGCGCACCAGACCTTCTGGCAGATGGTTGAGGATACGCGGGAATGTGCCAACATCAGCCGTCATGCCGACATTAATCTCATAAATCGACACATAGCTATCAGCCGTGCCATAGCGCATATCGCAAGCTGTAATAAGATCGACAGCTCCGCCTAGTGCGGCGCCCTGCACGCAGGCAATCACGGGAATGCGGCACTGCTCCAGCGCGGTAAAGCTATCTTGCAAGGCGCGAATATCATCATAAAGGCGCGCGCCATAATCAGGCGCATTTTTATTGCCATCCCCGCCAATCTTCGCAAACATAGATAAATCAATACCAGAGCTAAAGACGGGCCCCTGCGCAGATAGAACAATGATACGCGCCTTAGAATTATCATCAATATCGCGCACAATTTCGGGCAGCTCGCGCCAAAAATCAGCATTCATCGCATTGCGCTTTTGCGGGCGCGAGAGAACAATATGAGCAATCTGATCATCAATAGTGACCTCAAAACATGCATAACTCATATATGTCTCCTATAGCGAAATAATTGCGGGTGAGCAGCCTCATTCCAATGTCTGCCCCCTCCCGACATGAGAATTGTTTTTGCTTTCAATATCATATCATTTTCCTTTATATATATCTTTTCAATAAGTGCATATGCACTTA
>JALZUP010000393.1 GCA_023301505.1 Robiginitomaculum sp. | reverse complement strand
GATCGCTTGATGAAAACAGCCCACCGACTTGGGGTTGAAATCAAAATTAGTATTGGATCAAAGTAACCATTTCCCCAGATAGCATAGGCTGTCTGGTTTTTTTTTTCGTTTCAGTAGTATAATAGAACCAAAAAGGTATTAACTTAGAATTGCACAGACTATGGGCACTTACACTCATCAAAAAATATGCCAATATTCATAAAAAATTCAATTAAATATAACTGTAAAAGTAACATTAAAGGCCGCTACTGCAATAGAAACTCATCGAAAATACTAGCTAAAAATCTGATTAAATTCGAGGCGACAAAAATTTTATGAGAATAAGCTGTAGAATGTTACAATATACACACGATTTAAAATGAACTAAGCCTAATGTTGGAGATGTAATTGTGAAAAAATCATTTGTAATTCTGTTCGGTATGATTGTCCTGTTCGCTTGTAAATTAAGACTTTCTGAAGACTCAGCAACAGCTTCAGCTCTAACTAACAAGATGGAAAACGGGTGTTTCTACGCAGCTATTCAGAGCTGGGAGAAAATTAATGACCCCAGAGCAGACGGGTTTCTCGATTGTAAAGCTGCATCGAAAAAATGGATTACCACTATATGGGTACCTAACAATGAAGTAGGTCCAGCAATATTGTTTCAAAAAGAACAAATTATTCAAGCCCTTACTAGGTAAAATTGCAGTTACTAAATTGCCAGCAAAAAGAAAAACACCGCTTGGAATAGCTCGCAATAGCTTGCAATAGCTTGCAATAGCTTGCAATAGCTTGCAATAGCTTGGACGGAGCGGAGCACAACCAAATTATCATGAAGTAAAACAAAACTTCGCTACTCTTGTGAATCGAAATACATTTACTTAATTTTGAAATTTTGTGGAACAGAGCGAAGTAAAAACTTAAATTGTCAGTGAATGATTTTTTTGTTTATAGAGTTCAAATAGTTCTTCTCAGTTTTCTATGTTCTCATAGCCAGCATATCGGCTTTTAAAAGTAAATCTGCTCCTGCTTCTATCTTGAGGCAGAGTTTTTTTAATGGAATAATCATAATACATTACCTCAGATCTTGCACCCAAAGAATCAGGAGTTTTTTCACTCATTTTTCTAGGGAAGAAGCAGAAAGTTTTTGTTAAAATATGATCAGCGGTTGGACGGTTCTTTGGTTCTTTGGGCCAGTAATTCTATATTGTAACCAATGCCTTACAGGTCATCATTTTCAACAATGTTATATGTATGTATAGTTACTCCATATTGCGGAAAATGTTCGGAGCTTTTATGAAACTAATTTTATTTGTTATTTTTTTTACTTCAACGCACTGTTTTGCCTCTAATTATCAGTCGTGTGACAAAGATATAAGTCGCTTAAAGAAACGCCAAAAAGAAATCACTAAAATAGTAGCTAAAGATCAAGAGGATCGAGTTAATCAATACAATATTCCACCTAGCAAATGGAATGCAATACGAAAGAATGATTTAGTTAACCGTAAGAGAATAGGTGAAATATTTGGTGAAGGCTGTTTAGTGACAGCCAAAGACTTTGCCAATGCAGCCCTAGTTTTTCAACATGGCGATACTCCTGATCATTTTTGGCAAGCATTTGTTTTTGCAATGCATGCAGTTAGACTAGGTGATAAATCACAAAAAATAATGGCTGCTAATGCTATTGACCGATATCTCGTTCAAAAATCAATAGGAAAAAAACAATTGTTTGCACGAAACGCGACTAAACCAACAGGACAAAAATGTTGGTGTTTACAGCAAGTTGAAAAAACTTTCCCAGATTCTTTGCGAATTTCGTTTACTGGAAAAAGCTACAAAGACCAATTAAACTGGATTAAAGAAATTAATGAAGAAAGTGGAAACAGTAGTTGTCCAGCTACCGAATGCAAAGATAGTCTTAGCCCAACCCCAAAAGGCTCTGTAGCTGGGTTGTGGTAGTAGATAGATGCAGAATTGATTTTTAGAATTACGAATAAAAACTACTGTTTAATTCGCTGAAATAATTGATTTATTTAAAAATATGACTTTAAGAAAAGAATTACTTCAAAGTGAAGGTATATCCATGATAACGAGTATATATTGAGATTCAAAAAGGAGAAAACTCATGAGATTACCACTAGTCATTGCAA
Organism: Robiginitomaculum sp.; assembly: GCA_023301505.1. Taxonomy (GTDB): domain Bacteria; phylum Pseudomonadota; class Alphaproteobacteria; order Caulobacterales; family Maricaulaceae; genus Robiginitomaculum. Next base: position 3,850 of record JALZUP010000393.1, on the reverse strand, counting down.
TCCTACTTTCAATACAACTACATGCTCAAAGCCTTGATAACAAACTAAACGACCTAAGCGTAGGTAATGAGAAGATTTTAATAGAAATAAATCCAAAAATTAAGGCAAAATTAATTGAACATCACAAAAACAAAGGCGATTTAGACTTGTATTTTGTTTCAGATCATTTTGTTGTTCAACAGTTATTTTCAAACGAGCAACATGAACTTGTTAAAGCTTCAGTTTATTTTACAGCAGGACAACAAAATGTAACATTCCGTTGCACGACGATTTTAACAAGGGCTGATAGTAATGCAGAGTGGGTTATTAAATCAGCTGATTGTCCTATTGATGGTAGTTTGTTTGAAAACCAGTAAGCAGTTTATTGAGTTAAGTCTATTTAATAGCTTAGTAGTAGAAAATATATACTCAGATATTCACACACTAATGGCCAGCATATCAGCTTTTAAAAGCAAATCTGCTCCTGCTTCTGCCCTGAAGCAGGATTTTTTTAATGAAATAATCACAACATATTACCTCAAATCGTGTACTCAAATAATCAGGAGTCTTTTTGCTCATTTTTCTAGGGAACAAAAAGAATTTTTTTGCTAAAATTTGAGGTGTGGTTTAACGAATATATGAAGTAAGTTTGAGGACAAATCATAAAAGTAAAAAATATTTTCAGATGTTATCTTTACTGTTTTTCAATGCCGAATAACTTTAATGTCTCTACAGCATTTTCAAATCTTGGTTTTTTTCTCCAGCTGTAGTGACCTTCTATTAAACCTTCATCTTGTAAATAAGATGCAATAAGTAATCTCATCCACTCTGAGCGCCTTTGATAAATCTGCCTATTCACAAAATAAAGCTGCCCTCTATAATCAATTAAAGTATATATAACCTTTGGATTAGCCTTCATAATTTCAAAGAAACTACTCCAGCCGCTTATTGGTTTTGCTGCATTTGGCAGTTGAAAACCCAAGGTGTTTTTGATTTTTGGTTTTTGTAATGGGCTAAAATGCCAGTGAAAATGGGATAAACATCCACCTCCAGAAAGACGGCAACCTCCATCTTCAGCGTCTCTTTCATTCGCAGCCTTAACGGTATCTGAGCCGACAGTACCATTCTCAAAAGAGATATAATCGATTTCACCAAATGCATCTGTAACTTTAAGTTTTATGTGTTCATAAAAATTAAAAAACTCAATAAATTCATCTTTCGTCATATCAGATATTCTGGTGAGGCTATGACGATTACTGGCAATTAAGACAGAGCCCGGTAAAAAGCCTCCTCTTTGAGATTTAACAAAAAAATTACCGTTTTCCGATGTTGATAATACGGTTCGATCAAAGTGACTCGGTTTTTTCCCATCTTGAAAATTTAATATAGCATCGCAAAATGGACACCCCTCTTTTAGATTATCAATAAAAACATCGTGACAAGCTAAGCCAGCATAACTTGACATGAGAATTATGGTTGAAAAGAGGAATGAGCTAAGTCTAATTGTCATAATGGCTAACCAAATATTTGAACCTTTAATCACATAAAACAAGTGTATAACATAAGCGCAGTTGAATGCCAAAGGGCTAAAAACCAGCAAGACTCTAAAGTAGATACTGGATTTTAGTAAATAATAATGGCTACTTAAAAGTTTGTGCAGTGCGTATCTACAGATACGCACACCTAGCTAGCTCATATAAAACGTTTAAGTTCTGTTGCCTTTCCATACTTTGTCCAGTACCTCTACATCCTTTACGCCTTACAAAGAAGTCCGTTTTAAGGTAACACCACCTTATTTATTTATAATTGAGAGCCGATTTATGAGTAATACAACTGAGTGCCGATTTTGTAATAGAGAAGATATTTCTATAATTAAAGAAAACGCTAGCATGGTTGCTTTCTATGATAGATACCCAGTCACTAAAGGGCATTGTTTAATTATTCCTAGAAAACATAGTAGTGATTTTTTTCAGCTCAATGAAGAGGAGTTTATTGATCTTGGGAAGATATTGCATGAATTAAAAGACTTTCTACGAAATACTGATAGGACGGTTACTGGTTTCAATATTGGGGCTAACTGCGGAGCTTCAGCTGGTCAAACAATATTTCATTGTCACATTCACTTGATTCCAAGAAGAAGTAATGATGTAAAGGACCCCACAGGTGGCGTTCGTGGAGTAATACCAGAAAAGCAAAAATACTAAGTAATCAGATTATATACACTTAGGTTTTCTTAAGTTGTTGGCCAAAACACCTATGATTTCAGAGCTCATTTGTGCTGATTCTTTGAAGTTACAAAACAAGAATGAAAGACAATCTGTTCTGATTGTTTATGTATGTGCTTCGAATTTTGAATGGTTTTTTAAAAACCACAATACAAATAAAGATCCTAATAGGACTCCAGCAACACCTTCACCGTTGATCGTTAAAATATCACCTGCGATGATGCCGGGCTTATTCCTATATATATTCCCTAGAATAGCTGGGTTCAACCAGTTCCACATATAATGAAACACAACAGGTGGAAAAATACTACCTGACTTGAAATAACAATATGCAAAAGGAAAAGAAAACATAAAAACAGCTGTCATTTGAACTAAGCATAGAATTAAGGGGCTTACGTCGGTTTCAAATATTCCAGCAAGCCCAAAAACCAATGGTCCGTGCCATATTGCCCACACAAGCCCGACAGCTGCTGTTCCAGTAATAGGCCCCCAGAACGATGATAAACGAGGCAATAGATACCCTCGCCAAGCATACTCCTCACCGATGAGAAATAGAATTGCAGTAAAAAAACCAATTAATGATTGAAATTTTAAACCATTAGACAGAAGCTCAAAATCAACTTCAGCAAAACCGAAACTAATTGCTAATAACCCACAAACCAAGATAAAAATAATTGGATATATAAAAGAAAACCCAAGCACTTTAGCTTTTGGAATTTTAAATGGGTCGAGCAGTGAATTAAAATTTTTTGTCTCAAAATAAAGAAATACAGCAGCAATTGGTGCCGGTATAAGCATAATATAGTTGAAATACTTCGTAAGCTCTGGCGAAGAAAGAGTGAAGTAAGTATAAACCCAACTTACTAAAAGTACTATCGTTGTGCACATAATAACAGGCATTTTACTAAGCATTTCTATTAGACTCCCTAGAGTTGGTGGGGCTTAGAGTCGCCCACATAATAGGTAAAATTAATTAAATATAGCTATTTTAGCTTAATGCTTTTAAAACAAGATCTATTTGAGCAATCTTGCCCTATCTCATCTCCGCCAATACGAATACCTACTATTTCTATTTTTTTTCCTAAAAGTTTTTTATTCTTTAAACAAAAGTTTTTACTAAGTCCATCAACACCAAAATATTCAACGTGTTTTTCTTGTGAAGCCATGAGTACGCATACCTCATCATCTTTTTTACATGATCTAATAGGCTTAAAAGTTTTCAATTCTTTCGACAATGTGCATATTTCATGGTCAAAAGCTAGAAAACCTGAAGTATACTCATACTTGAGTGGAAGTAAAAAAAGAACCCCAATTAGAGTAAGAGTTAAGAATATGGCTACGCATAAAACAATAAGTTTTTTCATTTTTTCTCATAGTTAAATAATTAATCGATTCATAGTGTATATATACCCGACTCCTGGGTAAATCTTAGCATATGGACTCATGCCTGGAAACTGTTGAAAGAACGCTTAAATATATGGTGTTCAGGCGTTCTAGATATGCGCCCACATTCTTATAAATTTTAATCAAATTTACTCACCTTGAAATTGGAGTGGACCCCTGTTTAGGCTACCTTGTTTAAGTTAATTTTGTAGTACTCCGTTGGGCTCATCATATCAAGTGCAGAATGAGGAGCCTGTTCATTA
>JALZUP010000392.1 GCA_023301505.1 Robiginitomaculum sp. | reverse complement strand
ATGCTCGCCTCTGGCGCCTCTAAAGGCCTATCAACATTAGTCACGATATTTCTCTTTGTGATCGGGTTAGTTTTCTTAATCCTGCTGTGTTTCTTCATCGTAGACATCACCCAGACCAAAGATGCCGTGCGCCGAAACTATCCCGTTATTGGCCGCTTTCGGGGGCTGTTTTCCACATTAGGCGAATTTTTCCGCCAGTATTTTTTCGCCATGGACCGTGAAGAAATGCCCTTTAACCGCGCCGAACGTGAATGGATCAGCCATGTCTGTGAGGATGGCTCAATCACTGTGCCATTTGGCTCTACGCGCAATTTGTCACCTGGGTCACGCATTTTTGCCAATGGGATATACCCAAAGCTGGACGAAGAATTTGGCCAAGCCACGCCGCTTACAATCGGCCCAGACACAGATCACCCCTATACGCCCAATAGCATTTTCAACATAAGCGGGATGAGTTTTGGGGCCTTATCAGTGCCCGCCGTTCGGGCCTTATCAAATGGCGCGCGGCTTGCAAATTGCTGGCTAAATACGGGCGAAGGTGGCGTCTCCCCTTATCATCTTGAGGGCGATTGTGATATTGTCTATCAACTCGGCACAGCCAAATTTGGCGCGCGCAATGATGATGGCACGCTCAATGAAGATGCACTCGCCAAAATTTGTGAAAGCCCCAATATTAAAATGATAGAGATAAAACTCTCTCAAGGCGCTAAGCCGGGCAAAGGCGGAATTCTGCCTGCCGCCAAGGTCAATGCAGAGATTGCCAAAATCAGAGGCATTCCAGAAGGCACACCCGCCATTAGCCCTAACCGCCATGTCGATGTGGCCAATCATGAGCAGCTCTTAGATTTAATCGACCAAGTGCGCCGCGTATCGGGCCGCCCAACAGGCATTAAACTTGTTGTTGGTCATATCTCAGATATAGCTGATATGCTCAGCCTTATCAAAAGCCGCGGGCCGCAAAGCGCGCCAGATTTTATCACGCTTGATAGCGGGGATGGCGGGACAGGCGCAGCGCCAATGCCGCTAATTGACAATGTCGGCCTGACCATCCGCGACGCCCTGCCAATGGTTGATGATTTGCTACGCCAAAAAGGATTGCGCGAGCGTATTGTTTTAATGGCTGGCGGAAAACTCGTCACTCCCGTTGATATGGCTTGGGCCTTTGCTGTCGGAGCAGACTTCGTCAATAGTGCGCGCGGCTTCATGTTCGCGCTGGGCTGTATTCAAGCTCTAAAATGTAACAAAAACACCTGCCCGACTGGGATTACAACCCATGACAAACGCCTACAGCGCGGCCTTGATCCAGAAAGCAAAGCCGTACGCGTTATGAATTATTGCAAAACCATGCGCAAAGAAGTGGGAACAATTGCCCATAGTTGCGGCGTGGATCACCCGCGCGAGCTCACCCGCGATCATGTCATGATTGTGCAAAGTAATGGGCGCTCTAAACCATTTAGTCAGGTTTGGAACGAAGCCTAAAAGCTTTATATCGCTCTACATCACAGCAGGCGCAAAAATATTAGCGTTTTTGCGCCTGCACAATATGGCCCTCTATCGTCTTGCTGCCCAATAATTTGATGGCTTCAAGACGGTGGAGTCCAGATTGCAAGACATAGCGCCCCTTGCCTTGACGTACATATATCGGCTTTTGCAGGCCATTTTCCAAAATGTCCTCGGCAAGCGGCTCAACGCGCGTTTCATCGAACTCTTTTTTCAAACCCGCCGTGACATAAATCTGATCAACTGGAATGTCTACAATACGCATAATGCTTCCTTTTATATGTATTAAGTCTAGCGCGTAAAAATCGCCATGCAAATATTTAACAAATAATTGCCGCCTCCCCCTTGCACCCATCGCCTATGCCCCCTAAATGCCACGCTATTAGCACTCGCTATCGCTGAGTGCTAAAACGCTTAATTTTTAACTCAATAGGAATGAGAGAGCACATTATGAAATTTCGTCCTCTACATGACCGCGTCGTTGTACAGCGCGTGGCCGAAGAAACTAAATCTGCAGGCGGGATCATTATCCCAGGCGCAGCCCAAGAAAAGCCTTCTGAAGGCAAAGTCATCTCCGTTGGCCCTGGCGCACGCGATGAGGCTGGCAATATTGTTCCCCTAGATGTCAAAAAAGGCGACCGCGTCTTATTCGGCAAATGGGGCGGCACAGAAGTCACAATCGAAGGCAAAGACCTGCTGATCATGAAAGAGTCTGATATAATGGGAATTATTGGATAATTTCGCTCCGCGAAATCATCCAAAACCGGGCGCAAGGAAAAGCGTTTGCATAGCAAACGCGGCCTGAGCACCGGCCCTCCACTTTAAAATTTAAATTCTAATTCTAATTCTAATTCTCTAAGGAGATTTCACTATGGCTGCTAAAGACGTAAAATTCGGCTCAGACGCCCGTTCAAAAATGCTAGAAGGCGTAGACATTCTTGCTAACGCCGTAAAAACCACACTCGGCCCAAAAGGGCGCAATGTTGTTATTGAGCGCTCATTCGGCGCGCCGCGCACAACAAAAGATGGCGTATCTGTCGCCAAAGAGATCGAGCTTGAAGATCGCTATCAAAATCTTGGCGCTCAAATGCTGCGCGAAGTATCTTCAAAAACAAATGACAAAGCGGGCGATGGCACAACAACAGCCACAGTGCTAGCTCAAGCTATTGTACGTGAAGGCCTAAAGCGCGTTGCCGCTGGCATGAACCCAATGGATCTTAAGCGCGGTATCGACAAGGCGGCCTCAGAAATTGCTGGCGACCTTCTTAATAAGGCGACAAAGATTACTAAGTCCTCTGAAATTGCTCAGGTCGGCACAATCTCAGCCAATGGCGAAGCCTCTATCGGTAAAATGATCGCGGACGCTATGGGCAAAGTTGGCAATGAAGGCGTTATCACTGTTGAAGAAGGCAAAACGGCCGAAACAGAGCTAGACGTTGTTGAAGGTATGCAGTTTGACCGTGGTTATCTGTCCCCTTACTTCATCACAGATGCTGAAAAAATGCGCGTTGAAATGGATGACCCCTTCATCCTTATCAATGAAGGCAAATTGACATCATTACAGCCTATGTTGCCAATTCTTGAAGCTGTTGTTCAAACGGGCAAGCCGCTTCTTATCATTGCTGAAGACATTGAAGGCGAAGCTTTGGCAACGCTTGTTGTGAATAAGCTCCGCGGCGGCCTAAAAATCGCAGCGGTTAAAGCCCCCGGTTTTGGCGATCGCCGCAAAGCGATGCTCCAAGATATCGCTATCTTGACCGATGCAACACTTGTCTCCGAAGAGCTTGGCATTGAGCTTGAAAAGCTCACAATTAAAGATCTCGGCACAGCCAAACATGTCAACATCACCAAAGACGATACAACAATCGTTGATGGCGCTGGCAAGAAAAAAGACATCAAAGCGCGCGTTGAGCAAATCCGTCAGCAATCAGAAGCAACAAGCTCTGATTATGACCGTGAGAAGCTACAAGAGCGCCTTGCTAAACTGGCGGGCGGCGTTGCTGTTATCAAAGTTGGCGGCTCTACTGAGATCGAAGTGAAAGAGCGTAAAGACCGCGTTGATGACGCGCTTAACGCAACACGCGCGGCCGTTGAAGAAGGCATCGTGCCGGGCGGCGGCACAGCTTTGCTACGCGCCTCTCGCTTCATCAATGTCAAAGGCCTCAATGATGACGAGACAGCCGGCATTGAAATCGTGAAAGCGGCTCTGGCTTATCCTGCACGCCAAATCGCTGATAATGCTGGCGTTGAAGGCGCTGTTGTTGTTGGCAATATCTGGGCGGCTAACAAAGCCAATTACGGCTATGACGCGCAAAATGACAAATATGTCGATATGGTCAAAGCGGGCATTATCGACCCTGTAAAAGTCGTACGCACAGCCCTGATGGACGCAGCCTCTGTTGCCTCCCTCATCATCACCACCGAAGCCGCCATCGTGGAAGCTCCAAAATCAGACGCAGGCGCACCAGCCATGCCTGATATGGGCGGCATGGGCGGAATGGGCGGCATGGGAGGTATGATGTAGCTTTTAGAATTTGGTCCAGCGGACCAAATCCGCGTTGCCCCGCGCAGGCGATGATTTATCATCGCCGCAGCGGCTCCAAGCTTATCCGTAATATGTGGTCAGGCTTGGTGAGCATTTGCTGACTTAGACGTTTTGAAATTAAGAGCCGTCCTGTGGAAACGCGGGGCGGTTTTTTATTTCACTTTCCTAGATTCCCGCCTACGCGGGAAAGAGCGGGTGATGGGATATGGCAGCAAGACCTCAAACCCTTTAATTATCTGCCTTCCAAACCCCGCTCATCCCCGCGCAGGCGGGGAACCAGTTTTAACCTCACGCGCAGGCTAGACCCCCATTTTCATGGGG
>JALZUP010000391.1 GCA_023301505.1 Robiginitomaculum sp. | reverse complement strand
GAAGCCGAACTTCTGCCAAAATTTGTCCGCCCATAGACCATAATTTACTCCGATTAACTGACATATCGCCCGTTATATTACGGCGTTTTTACCAAACCTTAAGCCGTACAACAAATATTAAAGATAAATAATTTCACCCTATGACTTTATTGCAACTTAAGGTGTATCTCCCGCATGAGACGTCTTCGCCATATCCTAGCATCAGCCTTGCTTTTTATGACAGGTGCCGTGGCTCAAGACCAGCTTGATTTTATAAAGCTGCCCTCCGCGATTTTATCTCAATCTGCAAGCTCGCAGCAAAGCGTCAAAGATGGTGATAGCCTTATCGGGCAAAGCGCAGATGGTTTTGAAATTAACATACGCCTTGCCCATATTGATACGCCTGAAACGCATCAGGGTTTTGGCGATGCAGCTACACAAGAGCTGAGCCGTCTTTGCCTTGGCAAAATGGCTCAATTAAGCGGCACACAAAAAGATGGTTTTGGACGATTGCTTGCCGAACTATCTTGCGACAACATTGATGTAAATCAGCATATGATCGAAACGGGTCATGCTTGGGTTTACGATAAATATAATAGCCGCCTGACATTCCCAGCCTTAGAAAAAAGCGCGGCAGAAAATTGCGCAGGCCTTTGGGGCGCTAAAGGCGCCCAGCCGCCTTGGGTTTACCGCAAAAAAGGCGCAGATAAATATGCCGAAACAAGCCAAGCTCAAATTGCCGCGCGAACAGCCCGCTGCGCGAGAATTACGCTCGCAGCGCGTTAGTAAAAGCAGCGCGTTAGTAAAGCCGCGCATTAGCCAAAAATGGCTCTAAAATCACCCATTTAAACATAATTATGGTCTATGAGGCGCTCAATCATTTAAATATGTCCACAAGTTAGGGCTAAAAATTCATCTTGTGGTGTTGCGCCTAAGGCGCAAAAAATATATCAGTACGAAATTTTGTCAAAACCGCAGCGAGTCGGCTGCCAATAGTTAGGTTTGTCATGCCCAAACGTACCGATATTTCTTCCATCATGATCATAGGGGCAGGCCCGATAATTATCGGCCAAGCCTGCGAATTTGACTATTCAGGCGTACAGGCCTGTAAAGCGCTCAAAGATGAAGGCTACCGCGTTATTTTGGTCAATTCCAATCCCGCGACAATCATGACCGACCCCGGCATGGCAGATGCCACCTATATTGAGCCAATTACGCCAGAACTGGTTGAAAAAATCATTGCCGAAGAACGCCCTGATGCCTTGCTGCCGACGATGGGCGGACAAACGGCGCTTAACACGGCTTTGGCGCTGGAAGAGCGCGGGGTTTTGGAAAAATATGGCGTTGAAATGATCGGGGCCAAAGCCGATGTCATTGACAAGGCTGAATCGCGCGAACGCTTTGCAGCCGCCATGACCAAAATCGGACTGGAAAATCCGCGCGCGAGCATCATTACAGCTCCGCTAAATGAGAACGGCGAAGCGGATATTGCCGCAGGCGTAGCCGAAGCCGTTGCAAAACTAGACAATACGGGCCTGCCCGCCATTATTCGCCCTGCCTTTACCATGGGCGGCACGGGCGGCGGCGTCGCGTATAATATTGAAGAATATAGAGAGATTGTGCGCTCTGGCCTCTCCGCCTCCCCGACCAATGAAGTTTTGGTCGATGAGAGCCTTTTGGGCTGGAAAGAATATGAGATGGAAGTGGTTCGCGACACAGCGGATAATTGCATCATCATTTGCGCGATTGAAAATATTGACCCGATGGGCGTGCATACAGGCGATAGTATCACTATTGCGCCCTCTTTGACGCTAACGGATAAAGAATATCAGATCATGCGCGACGCCTCGATTGCGGTTTTGCGCGAGATCGGCGTTGAGACGGGCGGCTCTAATGTGCAATTTGGTATTAATCCCAAAGATGGACGCATGGTTGTCATTGAGATGAACCCGCGCGTCTCGCGCAGCTCTGCGCTGGCGTCCAAAGCCACAGGCTTCCCCATTGCCAAAATCGCCGCCAAGCTGGCCGTAGGCTATACGCTTGATGAGCTTGATAATGATATTACTGGCGCAACTCCAGCCAGCTTTGAACCAAGCATTGATTATGTCGTCACTAAAATTCCGCGCTTTGCCTTTGAAAAATTCCCCGGCAGCGAAGCCAAGCTGACCACAGCCATGCGCTCAGTGGGCGAGGCGATGGCGATTGGCCGAACCTTTAAAGAAAGCCTGCAAAAGGCGCTGCGCTCGCTTGAAACGGGTCTGACGGGTTTAAATGAGTGGACATTTGATGAGAGCGCCGAGGACTTTGATCCGAACAAAGCGATGAAAGCCAAGCTCGCCCTGCAAACACCAGAGCGCCTACAAGTCGTCGCCCAAGCCTTTCGCGAAGGCTTCACGCTTGAAAAAATCAACCAGATCACCTCTATTGACCCGTGGTTTTTGGGCCAAATTGAAGAAATCATTCAGGCCGAAAGCTGGCTCGCGCAAAATGGCCTGCCTGAAGATGCTCGCTCTATGCGCGGACTTAAGGCGGATGGATTTTCCGATGCCCGCATTGCCGAGCTAACAGGTAAAAGCCAAGCGCAAGTGCGCGCTCATCGCCGCGCCCTTGATGTTCGCCCTGTCTATAAACGCATTGATACATGCGCGGCCGAGTTTAAAGCCAAAACGCCTTATATGTATTCCACCTATGAATCGCCCAGCTATGACAATGTGCCAGATTGCGAGAGCCAGCCAAGCACGCGCAAAAAAGTTGTCATTTTAGGCGGCGGGCCAAACAGAATTGGCCAAGGCATTGAATTTGACTATTGCTGCTGTCATGCCGCCTATGCGCTGGCTGAAATTGGCATTGAATCGATCATGGTCAATTGCAATCCCGAAACTGTCTCTACCGATTATGATACGTCAGATCGGCTATATTTTGAGCCGCTCACCGAAGAAGATGTGCTCGAGCTGATTGAAAAAGAGCGCGAGCAAGGCGAGCTATTAGGCGTGATTGTCCAATTTGGCGGGCAAACCCCGCTAGGTCTGGCGCAAGCGCTAGAAGATAACAATATTCCTCTCTTAGGCACATTGCGCGACGCGCTTGACCGCGCCGAAGACAGAGAGCGCTTTAAGGCTTTGGTTGAAAAGCTGGGCCTTACCCAACCTAATAATGCAATTGCCAGCAATGCCGTCCAAGCCGAAGCGGGCGCAGAGAGTGTTGGCTATCCAGTCGTCTTACGCCCGTCTAATGTTTTAGGCGGACGCGGCATGGAAATCGTCGAAGATACGGCTCATTTACGCCGCTATATTAGCGAGGCCGTAAAGGTGTCTGGTAAATCTCCGCTCTTGATTGATCAATATTTGCGCGACGCCATAGAGGTGGATGTGGACGCCATTTGTGATGGCACAGATGTCTATATTGCGGGCGTAATGGAACATATTGAAGAGGCAGGCGTGCATAGCGGCGATAGTGCCTGTTCTCTGCCGCCCAACACATTGCCTGATAACATTATTGACGAGATGGAGCGCCAAGCTGGCCTTCTCGCTCTAGAGCTTGGCGTTATTGGCCTGATGAATATTCAATTCGCGGTCAAAGACGGTACGGTTTATTTAATCGAGGTTAATCCGCGGGCCTCACGCACTGTGCCTTTCGTGGCCAAAGCCATTGGCACGCCTGTCGCCTCTATTGCGGCCAAAGTTATGGCGGGAACGCCGCTAGATAGTTTTGATCTGGATCGCCGCAAATTCTCAGAGCGCAGCTTTGCCAATATTGCGGTCAAGGAAGCCGTCTTCCCCTTTGCACGCTTCCCGGGCGTGGACACGATTTTGGGTCCAGAAATGCGCTCAACGGGCGAGGTTATGGGTCTAGCCAAAAGCTTTGGTATGGCCTTTGCCAAATCACAGCTGGGCGCAGGAACTATCTTGCCTAAATCGGGCAAGGTTTTCATCTCGGTCAAAGAGGCCAATAAGCCGCTTATGGCTGAGCTGGCTAA
>JALZUP010000390.1 GCA_023301505.1 Robiginitomaculum sp. | reverse complement strand
AGCGCCAGCGCGCATTGCGGAACATTGGACGCATGTTTTAACAAAACTGTATTACCCGCCATCAAGGCTGGAGCGGCAAAGCGCACCACCTGCCAAAAAGGATAATTCCACGGCATGATCGCCAATATAGGGCCAAGCGGCAAATATTTACGGTAAGCTTGACGCGCATCGGTTTTAACAGGCTCATCGGCTAAATGCTCGGCCCCATGAGCGGCATAATATCGGCACGCCGCCGCGCATTTTTCAGCCTCCGCGATGGCGCTTTTATGCGTTTTCCCCATTTCGAGCGTCATGATCGCGCCAAGCTCAGAAGCTTTGGTTTCTAGCAAATCAGCAAGACGGATAAGCGCCTGCGCGCGCTGCGCATAACTCATCTTGCCCAGCACATCTTTAGCCGCCAAATTGCGGGTTATCGCATCGTCAATTTCAGCTTCGGTTAAAGCTTCAAATGTTTTGACAATTTGCCCCGTGGCCGGGTTTCGCGTTTGAATTGGCATGCTTACTCCCATCTATCTGCGCTCTCTAACCCATTTTTATGCCCCATGTCAGGGCAATATTGCCGCGGCAAACATAAGCGTGACACAGAATGATATAAGCTGGCGGCTAAAAATAGACCTGCTCCCTCACTTATGCTGTGACAAGAGCCGTAAAAAGTTCAAATTTGTGCAAATTAGCTCTGGAAATTATAAACAAGCCTGCCATATTGCGCCCGCTATCAAAGCAAGACGCGCCGACTCATTTTGAGAAGCAGCGCGTCAGGTTGACTATGTGCGGGCGTGGTGGAATTGGTAGACACGCAAGACTTAAAATCTTGTTCCCTTTGGGAGTGCCGGTTCGATTCCGGCCGTCCGTACCAACCATAGCGATTTGCAAACAGAATGGTTTAGCTGTTCAGCCTTGAGCTCAACATTGCTCAATAATGCCTAGCTCTCATGTTTCGCAATCACGTTAATTTCCGAATCTCCGAGTCCTGACAGTTCAGGAATATCAAAAATTTCAGCCCAGTTTGCAGGGTTAGAAATTTCTGATGTCCCCACAGGAATAAAGTGGAAAAACAAGAGATGGCAAAACCCCTGCTCTAATGCGGTTGGCATAGCATCTCGATAGTGCCATTGACTACTGCCAGAAAACAAAATCGCCTCATTTGGTTTCAAAGTGTGAGACTTAAATTTTAGCTCTTCTGATGTCTTGATTTGTCTTTGCCAATCATCACCAGAATAGGTTGGTCCATCAGGCCATGGGATGATTTGACTAAAACTTATCGGCCATTCATCAGACTGATCAACGCAAATATCTAAAGTCCATTTGGCTGAAGGCGCATCAATATGAGGCTCGCAAACACCAAAGCCTGAATAAAGGCTCAAAAAATTGTAGCTAGCCTCAACCTCTTCGCCCGCTAACTCACTCACAAATGGCACCATAGCCCGTTGGAGCTCAGTAAAGTAGGGCTGATCGTGAACAATTAATCTCCCAAAGCTTTCCACCTCATGACTCTTATGGTCTTCACGAGGAATTAGGGAAATAATCTCCTTAACCTTGTTCAAAACGTCCAGCTTCAAAGTGTCTTTAACATGCTTCACTTCAAAATTTGGATCTGTACGCAAACGGTCAAAAGCATGGATGAAATCGTTTAACTTAGATGGCTGGAATTGCTTGATTAACTTCTGCGCAACAATAAACTGGTGAAGCCAAGCTGCATCATACCAAGGCATTGCTTTCTGAGCCTTGTTAAGCATGACTCCTTTTAAGCCCTTATAAAAGGCGTCCAGCTGTTGTTCTTGCAAAGATGACATATGTATCGCGTCCATTCCTCGAATTTGAGACAGGCCATTACAGATCATCGTTGATAATCCGCCAATAATTTTTATCTTTGCCCTCAAATTGCTCGGCATTCATTTCATGAAAGGCCTAGATTTTGAAATTAGGGCCCTTTTATATCCAAATCAAGCCCCAAGAAACGCATCTTGAAAACCGTCTTGGTTTAACCTCTCTCATTGTTTAGGGAGGTGATAAATGAGCTTAAGGCGTCATCGACTAGCTAAATTTATAAGCCTGACCGCTAACTTATTGATAAAAATACCCCATTGAATTTACCGTCAAACTGACTAGAAAGAGCGCAATCTATCCCTGCCCATTCTAGGCTTTTATTATGCACTATCATTCCCTCAAAGACCCTTCCGTCACAGCCAAATTTGGCGAGGCTTTATTAGCGTCTCTTGCACCGGGCGGCGGTTTATGGATGCCAGACAGCTTGCCAAAATTTACGGATGTTCAATTGGCCAAGATGGGCGCAATGAGTTTTCCAGAATGCGCTAGCCTTCTCGCACGCCATTTCGTAGATGAGCGCTTTAGCGATGATGATTTAAATGCAATTTGCGATGATGCCTATGACTTCCCCCTCCCGCTGGTCACGGCGTCGGGGCGCGAGCTAGATGTGGCGATGGCCGAAAATGATGACGAATATTTCCTAGAGCTTTTCCACGGGCCGACTCTCGCTTTTAAAGATTTCGCCGCGCGCTTTATGGGCCGCGCCGCCAGCCATCTTTTAACCCGCTCAGGCGAACGCCGTACAATCCTTGTCGCAACATCTGGCGATACGGGCGGCGCGATTGGCTATAGCTTTCTTAATCAGGCCGGCATCAAGGTCTACATTTTATACCCCAAAGGCGGCGTTTCGCGCGTGCAGGAACAACAGCTGACCTCAATGGGCGCAAATTCCAATATTAAAGCTATCTGCGTGGACGGCACATTTGATGATTGCCAACAGCTCGTCAAAGACGCCTTTGCTGATGAACAGCTCAGCGAAACACATCAGCTTATGAGTGCCAATTCCATTAATGTTGGCCGCGTTATCCCGCAAAGTTTTTATTATTTCTGGACGAGCCTACAGCTTAAAGCCGCCCACCCGAATCGCGCCTTGGTCTATTCCATTCCGTCAGGGAATTTAGGGAATTTGACAGGCGGCTTAATCGCCAAAAAGATGGGCGCGCCCATTGACCGCTTCGTGATTGGAAATAATGCCAATGACCCCTTTGTTGATTATTTGGCATCGGGCGAGTATAAACCACGCCCATCTGTGCCGACCTTGTCCAATGCTATGGATATTGGCCGCCCGAATAATTTCCCGCGCATTTGTGATCTGTTTAACAATATCCACGCAGATATTGCGAAAGTCTGTTATGGCGCAAGCTTTGACGATCAAAGCACAGAGCGTCATTTGCGCCGTTTTCATACGCAGACAGGCTATGTGATGTGTCCTCACACGACAGTAGGTCATTTGGCGATGGAGCAATTTGCAAAGAATGTAGATGAGCCTTTCACCCGCGTCACTGTGGCCACAGCCCATCCCGCTAAATTTGCCGATGATGTCGAGCGTATCTTGCATGAAGATGTCACTATGCCTGCCCCTCTGGCGCAAATGATGGATAAGCCCTCGCATAAACATATTATGGAACCAGCCTTATCCGCGCTCTCCGATTATCTCACGCAAACAGCCTAAAGCCTAACCATGAAGCTTAGCCCAGACGAATTTGACCTGCGCTTTAACGCAGAGCGGCTCTGCCTCGCCTTTATCGGCATGTCCAATATAGGCAAAAGCTATACCGCTCAGCGCCTTCGTAAAAGCCACGGCTTTGGCCTGTATGAAGTTGACGAAGCGATCCAGCACAAATTAGGATTAGCCTCAATGCAAGAAAGCGCCGATTGGATGGGCTTTCCCTATGCGAGCAACTACCCCGCCCGCGAAGCAGAATATTTAGCGTGTGAGAGCGAGCTAACTGCCGAAGCTTTTAATAGCAAATATGCAGCGAAAAACATGATTATCGACACAACGGGCAGCGTGATTTACGCAGATAAGCCCTGCCTCGATATATTGCGCGACAAAGCCATCATTGTCCATATTCAGGCCGCGCCTGAGAATCTAGCTCATCTTGAAGAGCTTTATTTTCGCGCGCCAAAGCCTCTAATCTGGGCTGGAAAATATGAGCCTAAACCCGCAGAAGATAGTAAGCAAAGTCTAAAGCGCTGTTATCCAGCTCTGCTGAGGTCTCGCATGGATGCCTATAATGATTTAGCCGATATAAATCTGCCCGCTAGCATGCTCTTTAGCGATGAGACGACACCAGAGAGCTTGATGGACTTTATTCGCAATGGGCGGCAGAAAAGCTAGGCTGACAATGATCTCTTAAATAGTCTACTTTTTCTATATCTTTCCCTTCTATCTTTTGCATGGCAGCATATCAGAATAAGGATGAAACTTTATGAGCCTATCAAATAACACGCGAGATGAGCTAGCCCAGACGCGGCCAACAAGCTTGCGCTTTGTTAAATATACGCTCATTTACATATTGCTGATCCCCTTCATAAATTGGAGCTTTACATGGGCTCCCATGGTGAACCTGCCAGGGCTAGCAGGATGGGCATTTAACCCCGTGACAATTATAACAGGCCTCGTGCTCGTCGCGCGCGATTTCGCCCAGCGCGAGATTGGCCATGAAGTCCTCATCGCTATGGCATTGGCGCTCTTTTTAACTTATGTGACAAGCGGCGGAGCTTTGGCACTGGCCAGCGGAGCGGCTTTTTTAATTTCAGAATTGGTTGATTATGCACTCTTCACGCTTACAAAATACAAGCTCTCAACCCGCGTTTTACTCTCCTCAGCCATCGCCGCGCCGCTAGATACAACCGCTTTTTTATTCGGAGCCAGCTTCATTCGTGACGCCCAATTCACACTACCAAATATTGTCATGAGCGTGGGAGGAAAGATGGTCGGCGCAATTGTGATTTGGTGGATTATCAAACATAGAGTAGAGCGCCAGACGAAACTCTAAATAAAACAGATAAAAACCGAAAAAATTAGACAGAAAACAGATATCTATCCCGTTTACACCTTAAACTAAATCAAACAAATTGGACTCCCCCATGAAACATCACCTAAACCTGCCCGTTGCCTCAACTCTGGGTGCCCTCTTGCTTGGCACAGCCCTTTTAAGCATGCCAATGGCAAATGCTCATCACGGCACAAGTGCCCATTTTGATCACGACATAAATATCACTGTCGATGGCGTCATTAGTGAGATGAAATTTGTAAACCCGCATTCTTATCTATTCTTTGATGCTGTGGGTGAGGACGGATCAATCGTGCCTTGGCGCTGTGAAATGGTTGAGGCGGGGACATTGAAACGCGCAGGCGTTACGCCAGAGCTACTTGCTCCGGGAACATTTGTTCGTGTTGAAGGCCAGCCAGCACGCCGCGAAGATGCGGTCTGTTATCTCGAATCTATGATTCTGACAGATGGAACAACGATTTCTCATCGTGGTCGCATCGCCAAAAGCAACACTGGCTTTACCCCTAGCCAAGCCCTTCAATCTATCACTGGGAACAGTGCTATTGAAGAAGATGTTATATTAGCAACAGGTGGCCATGAAGCCGCCGCACGCGAAATTGTTCCTGTGCCAACAGAAGGCATGTTTGGTCACTGGGCCGAAGGCGGACGCCGTGCATTAGTTGCTGATAATGACGGCGCTCAAAATGGCGGTGGCATGGGCGGCGGTAATGCTGGCGGCATGGGCGGCGGTAACACTGGCGGCATGGGCGGTGGCGATACTGCAGCAACTGGCATGGGCGGCGGCAATGCTGGCGGCATGGGCGGCGGCGATACTGCAGCAACTGGCATGGGCGGCGGCAATGCTGGCGGCATGGGCGGCGGCGATACT
>JALZUP010000389.1 GCA_023301505.1 Robiginitomaculum sp. | reverse complement strand
AATGAGATCTGTTGCGTTAGTAAGGTGTAGAGCAAACTTGTTTTGATGCGCGTAGCGTATTGCAGCGAATGCGGAACTCGGAGACGACCGGCCAACGCCCAAACACCAATGGAATTATTCCCTACCAGTCAAAAGTAGTATCAAATCACCATCTGCTATAATCTGAACATTACTTCCTTTCGCAACGCTAAAACTTTTTTTACCAGTTAACCCACTATGAATAAACCAACCCACTGTATTATGTGAGTTACATACATCTATAAAATCAGTAATATGCCTACAATCTACATACGAACTATATCGCTTCATCTGAAGCAAATGATGTTGACCATTAATCCATGCTTGACCATCGATCCCCCCGTCACCCGAGTAACTAACTCCACGCTTTATCTTATGTCCATGCCGGGAGATAGCAGACAAAACCAATTCCTCAAAAGCAAGACTGTCCATTTTTCGTACCCTCGAAATCACTACATCTGGGTCTAAATCTGAATGCCAAAAATCTGCTAACATCGCGTTAGATTGCTTCATTCTCCATGCTCTATTCTTTTTCTTAGCCTTATCCGACCGCTTCCTACGCGCTCGTTTTGAAGATTGCAGATAATAGAGCACCAGAATTCCGATACTCCAGAGCACTGCTTGTATCACAACGGGAAGTGACAAAAAATATGTCCACAAATGGGTTAGTCCATTATTAATATTCAACATAGCTCACTCTGAGGTCACTCAGTAACAGCCGATACTGATGCTGTTACCACACGATATATAAACCGCTAATACAGAGAATGTTTCAATAATATAGATACCGAAAAAAAAGAGCCGCCGATCGGAGATCGGCGGCTAAAAAATACTAACAATCGCCGGTCTCGGCCAGCGAGGTGCAGCCCCCGTTTGAAGTAATAATATGGTCGAGAACTCTCACGTCGATCAAATCACAAACCTTCTTTATCTTAGCGGTGATGTGTATGTCGGCCTGCGACGGAGTGGTAATCTGTGACGGGTGCGGGTGGGATAGGATAATCGCGCTAGCCGATAACTCCAGGCAGGCTTTAGCTAACATCGCAGGATAAACACTGCAAGATGAAATATCACCCTCCCACATTGTGCGTACTTCAATTAGGGTATGCCTATGTGTTAAAAAAGCCACATCGAATACTTCATGATCTAATCCTGAGTGCCGTATCTGAAACAACTTCTTGACTGCATCAGGGGATTCCAAAAACATAGTGGGGCGCTTCTTGTATCTGTCTTCAAGTATCTGCGCTGCTTTGGCAAGAATATCATCATCCGTTAACGGTAGATCCATCCTTGACACTGTATTTCCTACATCTATAGAGTATTCACCTTCTGACTCTGTTGCCCGATATTTCTGCTTGCCGTAATTTACCACTCCGTTCTTTATGGTCCTTTCTATAATGATTGGAGTGTCGGAGTTTGAATGTCCTAGAACGGTGATTTGCTTTTTCATTTGAAATTCGCCTTTTTGCGTCTGTGTGCGTTCCAGAACGTCGTAAGGAGAGCGTCAGTCAATGTTGCGGGTTTAGCACCCGTTTACGGGTTACATTGACAGAGTGAGCCGTCGAAGTTGGATTAAGCATTAGCAGAGCAAAAATCGAATATCTACATAAACGGCAAATAGATTGGCGGTAATACAATAGGAGAGACTTCTATTACATAGAGGCTGTGGAGCCTTAAGAAAATTACGAAAATAGAGGGTGCGTATTTTAGACACTAGCAAAAGGATAAGATGGTATCCAATATAAAGAATGGTCTGTGATAAAATATTCGTACCTATCGAAAGGTAACAAAAATATGGCGAAAGTAAAATTTCACATCAAATTCAAAGATAAACGAACCACAATATCGGTAGATGAATTATTAGTCGGACTAATGGCAGTAAAACTAGACAAGAACCCCGGCTCCGATGAAGCCTACTCGGTTGTTAGAGAGTGGTTGCAAATGACGCTCATAGATCGTATGGGTGATGTAAGCGGCGCACGTACAAGTCGGGCAGCACAACTTTATCTGACAAGGGAAATAGCCGATAAATATATGTTGGAAAAATACGATGATTGGTATTTGGAGAAGTTTTTATCGAAGACAAGCACCTAATAGGTGAATAGTATGAATGGATACGAACGAATACTTTATTCATAAGTCGTTAAGATATGTTGTGCTAGCCAGTTGGACAACGCTACAATTGTCAGATTGGGATCTGCAGCTTCTAGTCGTGGAAACTAACCATGAAGTACATGAAAACATCGATAACCTATTTCAGCTCATGTCGGTACATCATATATAAACGTGTAATTCACATAATGTTTCAAATGCATTCCGTTGAAATGAACTGACAATTTTATGATCGAATTCGACCTTTAGCAATCGCATCCTTCTTTTCTATGTCCGAAGGTTCCTCTTCGTAGATGATAGTAGTTGCAGCGGATCGGTGTCCGAGTAGGGCTTGTACCACTTTCACTGACTCGTTTTCTTTCTTAAGTAGTGTCGTTGCAAATGTTCTTCTACCTGAGTGACTGCTGGCACCTTTTATACCGGCCCAATCTCGATATATTTTTGCCATCAGTTGTTGCATGGTGTTGGGCGAGTAGGGGCCGTTTTTCTGCGACACAATGAACGGAGCCTTTTTATAGAGTTTTGGCTGGCTTTCTAATTTGACCAGCGTGTAGTTGTAGATAGCTTGTTTCAACAATGGATCGACGATTGCCAGTACGCGTGATTTACCTTTCTTTTTAGGTCGTGCGGGATAGTAGTCTGTAGGCTCGATGGTTTTATTAGATTTTGCGTCATTGGCTATTTTCTTCACGATTTCGTCGAATTCATCCAGTTTGAATCGAACCGATTTTCGTCCTATGCGCTTTGATTCAGGGTCAGTCTCATCATCATCATCTGTAGCGGTGGCTCTAGCGCCTTTGGTCAGTCGTGCCGGCAACGTCAATTCAGGCGCGACCTCAAATCCCGCCGCGTGCTGATCACCGATATCGAGTAATAATTGGTTTTCTAGTAGGGCAATCTCCTGGGCTCTCAAACCCAACGAGAACGACAGTAGAACAACACAAAGATTTCGCTCTGGATGCTTTCTCTCGGCTATTTCGGTAAACACCCGAGTCAGCTGCGTTTCAGTAAATACCTTAGCTTGACCAATACCGCCAACCATGTTTTCTATCCTTTGGGCCTATTTATCCCTTGGCTTTACTTCCCGACTCATTAGCAGGATTAAAGTACGAACAATATTGATGATCATTACAATAAACGTACATACGACAAGTAAGTTAACGAGCATATTTGCCTCTGGCGGCAAATGAAAACCATACGGTGAACTCTTCACTGATAGTAAAGCACTGAGCAGGAGGATATGAAATAACGTCCACCCAATACTTTCACTGATTGAATATTTCACAGTTGTGCTTCCGTAAAGACCTTTGCTTGATCAAAACCGCCAGCCATTGTTTTGTCCTGCAGGTGAGGGGTTCAAATCTATGTAACCATATTGGTGGATTATAGGGCTAGTTAGCCCGATATATAATGTTTTATTTTGACGTTTCCAAACATTTTTGGTGTATGCCGGGAATTGGCGATTTAATCAACCACCAGATATGGAATTTTTGCAACCGCCGCCGCTACGTATGCTTCTAAGCCGCCTACATGGCGGTGAACAATGTCGTTTCGATTCGCTCTTTACCGTTGCGCTTCTAAGCCGCCTACATGGCGGTGAACTATGCTGTTAGAAGTATAGAGCTACCCGAAGCCTTCTAAGCCGCCTACATGGCGGTGAACGAGTTACAGACACATCAATTGCGTTCACAAATCTTCTAAGCCGCCTAC